>JAFDWM010000058.1 GCA_018268455.1 Actinomycetota bacterium
CCGGCTCCCCGTGGCACGGTCAGCGCGGCCTTCGGGCAGAAGGTGCTCGCCGAGCAGCCGCAGGCGCCCAAGACCCGCTCGTTCGATGCTCTCATCGACGACTCCACCGGCTCACACCACGCCGCACCGAACGCGCTGATCTTCCAGCAGGCGCCGACGATGCCCTCGCTCTCCGGGCCCGTCGCCTCGACCGGGGAGATCCTGGTCACCGGCAGCTATGACCTCGCAGGTCTCGGCTCACGCGGCCACGCCGACGGCGTCGCCGACGGCAAGGAGGTCGACGCGGTGCTCGTCGACGGCGAGCTCGCTCCCGCATCCTCACCCACCCCGATCGCCGCGAGCGCGGCGATCGGCACCATCAAGCCCGCGGGCGAGGTCATCCGCCCGCCGGAGCCCGAGAAGGGCAACAAGCTCATGATCGTGCTCACCATCACCGCCGGCGTCCTGGCTGTCGCCCTGGTCGGTGCTCTCATCGTCGCCATCACCACAGGAGCCTTCTCTTGACGCAGTCGCCGTCCGCCGCCGAGATGCTGCAGATCGCCGCCGACGCGGCACGGGCCAAGGGCGGGGAGGACCTGCTCGCGCTCGACGTGTCCGAGCCGCTCCCGCTCGTCGACATCTTCCTGCTCGTCACCGGAAACAGCGAGCGCAACGTCGCCGCCATCGCCGACGAGGTCGAGGACCGGATGATCGAGGCGGGCCACAAGCGCGTTCGCCGCGAAGGACGAGGCGAGGCCCGCTGGGTGCTGCTCGACTTCGGCGATCTCATCGTGCACGTCTTCCACGAGGAGGAGCGCACGTACTACGGCCTGGAGCGGCTCTGGAAGGACTGCCCGGTCGTGCCGATCGCGGAGCCCGCACCGCTCGCCGTGGCCGTCGACAAGGACTGAACGCGGCGGCCGTCTCATCGAGCTGGTGGATCGCCGATTCGGCCCGTTCTGATCGCGGCGGTCGGGGTGCCGAGCGCCGCGGCGAGTAGGGTCGAGTCGTGGGACGGATCACGACGCTGCGACCGGTCATGCGGATCGCTCTCGGAGAGGGTGCGCGGCGCCGTGCCGATGCTCTCGCCGTCGAGGAGCCGCTCGAGATCCGGATCGGCGGCGCGCCGCTCGCCGTGACGATGCGCACGCCGGGGCACGACGTCGAGCTCGCGATCGGCTTCCTCGTCTCCGAGGGCGTGATCGCCGACCGGGATGATGTCGTCGCGGCGATCCACTGCGGCGGCCCCGGAACCGGGGGCGGCGAGAACACCTACAACGTGCTGGACGCGACGCTCGCCGCGGGCGTGCGCGTGCCGGATCCCGGCGAGGCGAGACGCTTCTACACGACCAGCTCCTGCGGCGTGTGCGGCAAGGCCAGCATCGATGCGATCGAGACGATCTCGCGCTTCGACGTCGCACCCGACGACACCGTCGTCGACACCGGCTGGCTCGCCGCGCTGCCGGAGCGGCTGCGCGCCCAGCAGGCGGCCTTCGACAAGACCGGTGGGCTGCACGCCGCGGCGCTGTTCGATGCACGCACGGGCGAGATGCTGGTGCTGCGCGAAGACGTCGGCCGTCACAACGCCGTCGACAAGGTCGTCGGTTGGGCGGTGCAGCAGAGCCGGCTGCCGCTGCGCGCAACGGTGCTTCAGGTGTCGGGCCGGGCGAGTTTCGAGCTGGTGCAGAAGGCCGTGATGGCGGGGATCCCGGTGCTCGCCGCCGTGTCGGCACCGTCGTCGCTCGCTGCAGAACTCGCGGAGCGCTCGGGTCTCACGCTGGTCGGATTCAGCCGGGGGACCTCGATGAACGTCTATGCGCATGCACATCGGGTCAGCGCGGATCCGATCGCGATCGCCTCAGGCAGGCGAGAAGGGCAGGGAGAACGATGAGCGACGTGTCGCACGGACGCCGAGAGGGCGCCTTCGGCCTGATGCCGGCTGAACCGCGTCAGGGCGGCTACGGACCCGTGACGACCGGTGCCTGGTCGCGGAAGCCGTACACGCACCCCGCCGCCGGGTGGGGCGCCGCGATGTCGGTGGGGCAGGTGCTGCTGCGTCAGCGCGAGCCGATCGCCGGATCCGGGGCGATGCTGATCATGAACCACGGAGTCCGCGGCTACGACTGTCCGGGCTGCGCATGGCCCGACGACACCGGAAACCTACGACTGGACATCTGCGAGAATGGCATCAAGCACGTCACCTGGGAGATGACGCGCAAGCGGGTGGATCGGCAGTTCTTCGCCACGCACACCGTCACCGAGCTGTCCGGATGGACCGACTTCGATCTCGAGGATCAGGGCCGGCTCACCGAGCCGATGGCGTACGACGCGGCCAGCGACCGGTATGTGCCGATCGGCTGGGATGAGGCGTTCGCGCTCATCGGTGCGGAGCTGCGCGGGCTGGACAGTCCCGACGAGGCGAGCTTCTATACCTCGGGGCGTCTCAGCAACGAGGCCACCTTCCTGTACCAGCTCATGGTGCGCGAGTTCGGTACGAACAATCTGCCGGACTGCTCCAACATGTGCCACGAGGCGTCCGGCCGGGCGTTGAACGCCTCGATCGGCACCGGCAAGGGCACGGTCGACCTGCAGGACTGGGACGAGTGTGACGCGCTGTTCGTGCTCGGCGTGAATGCGGCGTCGAACGCCCCGCGGATGCTCACGGCGCTGTCGGACGCGGTGCGCCGCGGCGCCCAGGTCGTGCACGTCAACCCGCTGGTCGAGGTCGGTTCGACCCGCACGATCGTGCCGCACGAGTTCGTGGAGATGGCGCTGAACCGCAGCACCGACACCGGCACGATGAATCTGCAGGTGCGCCCCGGCGGCGATCTCGCGCTCATGCGGGGGATGGCGAAGGTCGTGTTCGAACGGGCGCAGACCGATCCGACGGCCATCGATGAGGCGTTCCTGGCGCAGCACACCGACGGTCTCGACGACTACCGGGCGCTCGTGGAGGCGACGCCATGGCCGGAGCTGGTGCGCCAGTCCGGTCTCGCCGAGACGCAGATCCGCGCCGCCGCCGAGATCTACCTGGCATCGAAGCGCACGATCATCAGCTGGTGCCTCGGCGTGAGCCAGCAGGAGCACGGGGTCGACACCGTGCGCGAGTTCATGAATCTGCTGCTGCTGCGCGGCAACATCGGCCGCCCCGGTGCCGGGCCCTCGCCGGTGCGCGGGCACAGCAACGTGCAGGGCAACCGCACCTGCGGCATCGACCATCGCCCGCCGGCGTGGACCGACCGCCTCGCCGAGGTGTGCCGGATCGACCCGCCCAGGCACAACGGGCTCGACACCGTGAAGACGATCCGCGGCATGTACGACGGATCCGTGAAGGTGTTCGTGGGCATGGGCGGAAACTTCGTGCTCGCCGCCCCCGACACCCCGTACACCGCGGAGGGGCTCAGCCGCTGCCGGCTGACCGTGCAGGTGAGCACGAAGCTGAACCGCAGCCACCTCGTGCACGGCGAGAAGGCCCTGATCCTGCCCTGCCTCGGTCGCACGGAGCGCGACCAGCAGCAGACGGGGTCCCAGGGCGTCACCGTCGAGGACGCGATGAGCATGGTGCACCTCTCGGTCGGACGCAAGCAGCCGGCGTCGGCGTACCTGCGCTCCGAGATCGCGATCATCGCCGGGATGGCGAAGGCGACGCTGCCCGGCACCGCCACGCCCTGGGACGACTACGTCGCCGACTACGACCGGATCCGCGACGTCATGGCGCAGGTGCTCCCGGGTTTCGCGGGCTTCAACGGTCTGATCCGCAACCGGCATGGATTCCGGATCCCGCAGCCGGCACGCGAGCGCGTGTTCACGACGCCATCGCAGCGCGCGGAGTTCTCCCGCGCGGACCTTCCCGACGTCATCCCGGCCGAGGCCGAGACGCTCGTACTGCAGACCATGCGCTCGCACGACCAGTGGAACACCACGATCTACTCGGCGAACGATCGCTATCGCGGGGTGAAGAACCTGCGCGAGCTGATCTTCCTGCACGCCGACGACATGCGCGAACGCGGCATCTGGGAGGGCGACCTGGTCGACATCCGGTCGACCTCGAAGGACGGCACCGTGCGCTCGGTGCAGGCGTTCCGTGCCGTGGCGTACGACCTGCCGCGGGGGAGCGCTGCCGGGTACATGCCGGAGCTGAACGTGCTGATCGGGCACGCCGACTTCAGCGCGCAGAGCGATCAGCCGCTCATGAAGAGCATCCAGGTGACCGTCACACCGTCCCGTGCGGTTGTGTCGGTCTGAGAGAGAGGGGCGATCCATGGTCACCCAGCAGATCGTGACACCGCCGACGCGCGCCGCGATGTTCCTGGTGCTCACCGTGCGAGAAGGATCGGAGGGGGTCGTGCGCGACCTGCTCGAGGATCTGTCCGGCCTCACCAGGTCGGTCTCGTTCCGCGATCCCGTGGACGCGCTGGTGTGCGTCGCGGGGATCGGATCGGCGCTGTGGGATCGGCTCTTCGCCGGTCTACGACCACGGCATCTGCATCCACTGGAGGAGCTGCGCGGGCCGCGGCACACCGCGCCGTCCACACCGGGCGACCTGCTGCTGCACTTGCGGTCGAACCACATGGACCTGTGCTTCGAGCTGGCGCGGCAGATCGGTGCGCGGCTGCGTGGCCACGCCGACGTGGTGGACGAGACGCACGGGTTCAAGTACTTCGATGAGCGCGATCTGCTGGGCTTCGTCGACGGCACGGAGAACCCCGAGGGCGACGATGCGGTGGCGGCCACCCGCATCGCCGGCGAGGATCCGGCCTTCGCCGGCGGCAGCTACGTCATCGTGCAGAAGTACGTGCACGACCTCGTCGCCTGGGAGAGCCTGCCGGTCGAGGAGCAGAACCGCGTGATCGGCCGCACCAAGCTCGAGGACATCGAGCTGCCCGACGACGTCAAGCCGCACGATTCGCATGTGCACCTGAACGTGATCACCGACGCGGACGGGAACGAGAGGCAGATCCTGCGCGCCAACATGCCGTTCGGTGAGATCGGCGCGGAGGAGTTCGGCACCTACTTCATCGGCTACGCGGCCGACCCCGGCATCACGGAGAAGATGCTGCAGAACATGTTCCTCGGGGATCCGCCCGGCAACACCGACCGGATCCTGGATTTCTCCACCGCGCTCACCGGCGGGCTGTTCTTCGTGCCGCCACTCGGCCTGCTCGATGAGCTGCCCCCGGCGGCATCCGGATCCGCGTGATGGTGCATCGCCGGCGCTGACGCCGACGGATGACGCTCACACGTCGCGGGCGAACAGGTCGTCCCAGGTCTCCCGGCGGATGACGGCGCGGGCGGATCCGTCCCGCACGAACACCACCGGCGGGCGCCGGTAGCCGTTGTAGTTGTTGCCCATGGTGTGTGTGTACGCGCCCGTCGCCGCGACGGCCAGCAGATCGCCGACGCGCGGTGCCGGCAGTCGCAGCGGGTCGACGAGCACGTCGCCCGATTCGCAGTGCCGCCCGACCACGACGACGTCCTCCGAGTCCTCGTCGTTCAGCCGCGCCACGAGCCCGGCCTCGTAGCGCTGCTGGAACAGCGCCACCTCGAGGTTGTCGCCCATGCCGCCGTCCACGGCGACGAAGGTGCGCGCATCGCGCTTCACCGTCGTCACGGTGTACAGCGTCATCGCGGCGCCGTTGACCATGCTGCGGCCCGGTTCGATGATGATCTCCGCCTCGGCCGGGAGATGTTCGTCCGCGGCGGCGAGCAGCGCCTCGACGTAGGCGTCGACCGACGCGGGATGCTCGTCATAGGTGTACCGCGCGCCGAGGCCGCCGCCCAGGTCGTACACGTCGAACGTGCCGAGCGCGGCGAGCGGCGCGACGGCTGCCGCGAGTTCGGCGGGATCCATGATCTGCGAGCCGACATGGGCGTGCACCCCGCGCATCCGCAGCTTCGGGCTCTGCTGGATCCTGTCGATGAGCCGGGCGGCGGCGGGCGCGGTGAGCCCGAACTTGGAGCCCACCTGCCCGGTCTGCACGTGCGGGTGGGTGGACGACTCCACTTCGGGGATCACCCGCACGAGCACGTCCTGCATGCGGCCCTCGGGCACGAGATGCTCGAGCCGGTCGACGTCGTCGGCGTTGTCGACGACCACGAGTCCCACTCCGGCGTCGACGGCGATCCCCAGTTCCTCGGTGGTCTTGGCATTGCCGTGCAGCACCAGCAGCGCCGGGTCGACGCCGGCGCGCAGCGCGCTGAGGATCTCGCCCCCGCCGGCGACGTCCAGCCCGATGCCCTCCTCGACCATGACGCGCTGCACGGCCGTCGCCGGGAAGGCCTTCGAGGCGAACACGACCCGGGCGTTCGGCCGCTGGGAGGTGAGCGCCGTGCGGTACTCCGCGGCTCGGGCGCGCAGTGCCGCCTCGTCGACGATGATCGCCGGCGTGTCGAACTCACGGGCGAGGTCGTCGACGCGGCATCCGGCGAAGCGCAGCGTGCCGTCGTCGTCGGCGGTGGCGCCGGAGGGCAGCAGGTCGAGCAGGGGGTGCGGCATGGGTCGTCCTTCGTTCGGGTGGATATCGGGTGGACCGGCGTCGTCAGCCGCGGTCGAGCGCCGCGGCGCGCCGCGGGACGACGACGACCGGCACGGGGGAGTGCCGCACGATCTTGGCGGCATGCGAGCCCAGGAAGACGCGGGCGAGCGGGCCCAGGCTGCTGGATCCCACGACGAGCACCTCGCCCGGTTCCCATCCGACCCGGTCGATGGCGGCGTCCCAGGTGTCGCCCATACCGATCACGGTGCCGCCGAGCGGTGGCGCAGACGCGAGGTGCGAGACCTCCGCGAGGAGGTCCGCCGCCTGGTGCCCGATGTCGTCGGCCCACTCCTGGGCGATGTTCTCCTCGACGCGGAGTCCGGCGCCCGAGGTGCCGGAGTCGGGCGGCACGACCGCGAAGGAGGCGATGCGCAGCTCAGCGCCGATCCGGGCGGCGACGTCTGCGGCGCCGAGGACGAGATCGGCGGAGCTCTCCGTTCCCCGGAAGGCGGCGGTGACGCGGCGCACCACGGCGCCCGGTGCGCTGCGGAAGCCGCGGGGTGCGATGGCGACCGGCACCGCGGCGGCGTGCAGGAGGGCGTCGCTCTCCGGGCCGAGGGCGATGCGGCCCTTCGGCGCCGACGTCGATGACCCGATGACGATGAGATCCGCGTCACGCTGATCGGCGAGCTCGGCCAGCCCCCGACGCGCGGAGGACGCGTCGTGCAGCAGGTACTCCGCCGGCACCGTGTCGCCGAGAACCGCCGCAGCGTGGTCGAGCACGAGGTCGGCGGCGTCGCGGGTGTACCCGCGCCATTCGGCGTCGGCGCTGCCGGCCGCCAGCGGCCAGGTCTGCGGCAGCACCACCGCGACCACCAGATCCGTATCGGCCGCACGGGCGAGCATGCCCGCCAGATGCAGCACTGCCGTGGAGCGGCGGGCGGGATCCAGCCCGACGATGAGCGTCATCGCTCGTCCGCCTTCCGGCGCTCGGCGGCGCGGCGCACCTCGCCGGTGCTGGGCTGGGTGAGGTTCGTCGTGTACGGCGCCTCCGCCTCGACCACGGGGTGCCCCACCTGCAGGGCGGAGTGCCGCCGCCCGTAGAACCAGTAGAAGACGAGGAAGACGGCCGTCCAGATCAGGAACACCAGGATCGTGATCGGGCGCAGCTGGGTGATGATCGCGATGCAGCCGAGGATCGACAGGATCGGGATGGTCCAGCCCAGGGGCAGGCGGAAGCCGCGCTCGAGCTCGGGCTCGCGCACCCGGAGGATGATCACGCCGAGCGAGACCACCAGGAAGGCGACGAGGGTGCCGATGCTCGTCATCTCGGCGAGGAAGTCGATCGGGATCACCGCTGCGAGGATGCTGGTCGCGATCATGACGATGATGGTGTTGGGGATCGGCGTCATCGTGCGCGGGTTCACCTTCGCGAAGATCGGCGGCACCATGCCGTCGCGCGACATCGCGAACAGGATGCGAGTCTGGCCGTACAGCACCACCAGCGTCACGGAGAAGATCGAGATGATCGCGCCGGCGGCCACGATGGTGCCCGGCCAGGACGATCCGATGATGTTCTGCAGAATCGCGGAGAGGCCCGCGTCCTGGTTCTCGAACTTGTCCGCGGACTGAGCGCCGAGCGCCGCGAGGCAGGTGAGCACGTACAGCGTGATGATGATCCCGAGTGCGAACATGATCGCCAGCGGCAGGTTGCGCTTCGGGTTCTTCGCCTCGTCACCGGCGGTGGAGACCGCGTCGAGCCCGACGAACGAGAAGAAGATGATGCCGGCGCCGCCGACGATGCCGGCGAACCCGGCGGGCGCGAAGTTCTGGAAGTGGTCGGCGTTCCACCCGGTGAACGCGACCGCGCAGAAGAACAGCACGACCGAGATCTTGATGACCACCATGATGCTGTTGACGAGGGTGGACTCACGGGCCCCGCGGATCAGCAGCAGCGAGCACAGCACGATGACGATCACGGCCGGGATGTTGACGATGCCGCCCTGCTCGGGCGCCTGGGAGAGCTGAACGGGCAGCTGCCAGCCGAACAGGTTCTGCAGCAGCTGGTTGACGTACTGCGACCATCCCACGGCGACCGCCGCGGTCGAGACGCCGTACTCCAGCAGCAGGCAGGCACCCACGGCCATCGCCGTGCCCTCGCCCAAGGTCGCGTAGGCGTACGAGTAGGTGGATCCGGAGACGGGGACGGCACCCGCCATCTCGGCGTAGCAGAGGGCCGTGAGGCCCGCGACGACGCCGCCGATGACGAAAGACCAGATCACGGCCGGGCCCGCGACGGGAACGGCCTGCGACAAGATGAAGAAGATACCGGTGCCGAGCGTTCCGCCGACGCCGATCATCGTGAGCGAGAACAGCCCGATGCTGCGTTTGAGGTGCACCTCGCCGGAGGCGACCGGTGTTGTCGGCTTCCGGCGCAGCAGCTGCTGAGCGATGGTGGGCATGGGCCGGTTCTCCTTTGAACGGGGTGCGGGACGACTTCCATGGTGCCGCTGTGCGCTTCGGCGCGGAATCCCCGGCTTCAGTGCACCCCACATATGCTGTATGTCACTGAGAGGCGGAATCGGCGCGTTTCGCACAAAGGAGTCGGTGCCATGGTGGATCTGCGGCAATTCGAGGCGCTCCGCGCCGTGCATGCGGAGGGGTCGGTCACCGCCGCCGCGCGCCGACTGGGCTGGGGGCAGCCGAGCGTCGACTACCACGTGAAGAACCTCGAGGTGCTGATCGGCGCCCCGGTGCTGGAGCGCTCGCCACGGGGGAGCAGGCTGACGCCGGTGGGCATGCTGCTGCTCGAGCGCGCGCAGGAGATCCTGACCCTCAGCGCGCGTGCGGTGACCGACGCGCGGGAGCTGACCGAGACCGGACGCGAGCGGCTGCGCTTCGGGACGTTCACCTCGGCCGCGCGACTGCTGCCGCCGATGGTGCTGCGGCTGAACGAGCTCGGGATCGAGATCGACGTGGTGCTGGAGGAGGTGCCGTCGCTCGTGGAGCGGAGCAATCACGGCGAGGTCGACGCCGCGCTCGTCTACGCGGTGCCGGGATACGAGCTCTCCTTCCGTCCGAACGTGGCGACGATCGAGGTGCATCGGGATCCGCTGCTGCTTGCACTGCCGACGGGTCATCCGCTCGCCGCACGCGGATCGATCGACGTGGGCACGCTGCTGACGCTGCACGACGAGCGCTGGATGTTCGCGGCCGCGGAGGGCGACTCGATGGACCTGATCGTGATCGACGCGCTGGCTGCCGCAGGGCACACGCCCGAGGTCGCGATCCGCACCGACGACTTCGCCGTGATGCTGGCCATGGTCGGCGCGCGCATGGGAATCGCCCTCGTGCCGCGCCTGGCCGCGGTGGGGCCGCGCCCCGGGATCGTGCTGCGGCCGATCGACGATCCGGCGTTCGTGCGCTCGATTCTCGTCACGGTGCCGGCGGCTGGATCCGTCCGCCGCCCCTCGACCGCGGTGCGCCAGCTCGTGACCGCCATCCGCGACGAGTTCTCCGCGCTCAGGGCAGGCGCCGACGCGGAGTGAGGCGGCACCCGCATCTCCTCGTGCTCGGACACGCCCGGCGCACGCGATTCGCGGGACCGATTCGCATCGGATCCCGGCAGTGTTGTAGGCTGAGTGAGTTGTCGCGGGAGGCCGCGAACAGCAGATGGGCCTGTGGCGCAGCTGGTAGCGCACCTGCATGGCATGCAGGGGGTCAGGGGTTCGAGTCCCCTCAGGTCCACCAATACTCCCGGTAAAGCACCGAATCTTCACTCCCTGATCAGGGAGTTTGGATGTTTGGTAGTCGTTTACTGGACACTTCGCCGAGTAGTCGCAGGGCGCTTTCGAGCCTCCTAGAGCTATCTGGAAGGTACGCGGGACAGCCCGAGCACCTTCGCTACATGGACAGCGCTGGCACCTCAGGTGCGGGGCACGGGAACTATGTCTCGCTGGCCGAGCTCGCCGCGCAGCTGAAGGTCACCGTCCAGACGATCACAGCCGCAACCTCGCTTGCGGTTGCGGCGGCGCCTTGGACATGAGCTCACCACTGAGGCATGTCAACGAGGTGTTGCTGCGCCAACCACCGCGCTCGAACTGCAACGTCGCTTCCCATCGCCTTCAGGATGGATCGCCGCTGGCGGGATGCGCGGTCGGAGTCGACCCGACAGGGCAGACGCCGACTGTCCGCAGCGTCGAAGAGGCAGCGATTCCCAGAGGGGCGGCTGGTTAGGGAAAACGGTCGGGAGTCGACTCCTCGCGGAGAATGGCGTATCCGAGACTGTCGAGCCATCGGCCTGAGCGATGCAGCGCATCCTTCACAGCGTGGAGTTCGCGGCGCATGCCGACTCGTTCCATCAGTCGCCATGATTGCTCGTTGTCGAGGAAGCAGTTTGCGATGACGCGTCGGACGCCGAGTTCATCGAAGCAGTATCGGATCAGTGCTCGCACGGCTTCGGTCGCGTATCCGCGGCCCGTGCGGGCGGGGTCGAGTACCCAACCGAGTTCGACCTGCGTGTTCTGTGCCTGCTCTGCGACGTCTAATTGCGCCCAGGCATCCTCGACTCGCACCATGAAGTCTCCGATGACGCCGCCTCCGAGGTGGCCGTTCAGCTCTACGATCACAGTGTCGGCGAGCCGGGCGGGCTCGTTGAACAGGCCGCGATACTCATCGAGCGTGTCGGGTGTTCCCGTCAGCCATTCGTTCACGGAAGCGAGGCGACGGTAGGCCCACGTGGCCCCCGCGTCGAGACTCGTACCTGGTCGGATCACGAGTCTCTCGGTCGTGATCGAGACGCGCAGAGAGGACTCAGGTTCCGGCGTGGTGTTCATGCTGTCACGCTCGCTGCGACCGGAGGGGCCGCGGGCTCCGGTTCGGCACTGCCGGCGTCGAGCCGGAACGGCGGGTACTCGTCGGTCATGAGAGCAAGGTAGATCAGGACGCGGTACATCCATCTGCTGATCCCGATGAGGAAGTCGAAGTATCCGGTCGGGTATCGTCCGGTGACCAGCAGCAGGAAGCCGGCGACGACGACAAGCAGGTTGAGCACGGAGTAGCCGCCGAAGGGGAGTGGCCCGGTGCTGAGGGCGTTGAGCGCAGGGATCGGGTAGAGGAGTATGTCTGCTCCGAGCAACGCGACGATCGCGATCTGGGGCAGCGCGAGGACCCTGTCAAGCCCCGGGTTTGTTAGAGGCTGATTTTGTCCCGTTCGCTGATTGCTAGGGGCTTGGGGTGTGTGGCGTGGTAGGCGTTCTCGGCTTCGACGG
>JAFDWM010000059.1 GCA_018268455.1 Actinomycetota bacterium
GGACGCACGTCCAGCAGGGGACGCAGCTGAGGCCAGGCATCCGCGAACCCCGGGTGCAGCGGTCGCTCGTCGACCTCCGCCACCGGCACCCATTCGAGCGCCAGACTCTCCGGATCGCTGATCACCGGCTCGAAGGGCAGGACGACATCGGCGACGACGGTCGTGTAGCTCCAGATCCCGAGGTCGAGCACGCTCTCGAATCGCGCCCGCACGGCACCGTCCGGCACCCCGGCCTCCTCCTGCGCCTCTCGGATCGCGCCCTCACGGGCAGTCTCGTCCGCATGTTTCGCACCGCCCGGCAGGGCCCACGTCCCGCCGTAGTGCGACCAGCCGACCCGATGCTGCAGCAGCACCCCGCGCTCCCGGTCGTAGGCGAGCAGACCCGCCGCGCCGTACCGTCCCCAGTATCGCTCCCCCGTCGGCGCGACCACCCAGGCATCACCGGGGTCGAGCGGTCCCTCGGGACGACGCGGTTCGCCGGGGGCAGGGGGGACGATCGTCACCCCTCCACCTTTCCACACGGGGCAGGAGAGTGCGCCCGTGCGACGTCAGGTTGCGGTGCGCGGTCAACAGGACCCTGACCGCGAGAATGGAGCGATGGACGCCTACGATCTCGACGACGATCCCGCCCGTATCCAGAAAGACGCCGTCTGGGCGTGGCTCTCGACCGAGGCGTACTGGGCGCGCTGGCGCACCCGTGCCGACGTCGAGACGCAGATCTCGGGCGCCTGGCGCGTGGTCGGCGCCTATCACCGGGAGACCGGCGAGCAGGTCGGGTTCGCGCGCGCCGTGCCGGACGGCGTCGCCTTCGCCTACCTCGCCGACGTGTATGTGCGTGCGGAGCATCGCGGTCACGGCCTCGGCAAGCGCCTCGTGCGGCTCATGATCGATGACGGCCCCGGCGCGGACATGCGCTGGACGCTGTTCACCGGCGACGCGCACGGCCTGTACCGCCAGTTCGGGTTCACCGCACCCGATGAGGGCGCGATGGTGCGGGCCGCGCGCAAAGGCTGACGGGACAGGAACGGCGCCGACTCGGAAGTCGGCGCCGTATCCCTCAGCGCTGCCGGCGCTCGCGCACCCGCATGTTGATCACGATCGGCGTGCCATCGAACTCGTAGAGCTCGCGCAGCCGGCGCTGGATGAAGCGGCGATAGCCCGGGTCCAGGAATCCGGTCGTGAACAGCACGAATGTCGGCGGTCGGGTCGCCGCCTGCGTGCCGAACAGGATTCTGGGCTGCTTGCCACCCCGCAGGGGGTGCGGGTGGGCGGCGACGAGCTCGGTGAGGAACGCGTTGAACTTCCCGGTCGGGATGCGGCGGTCCCAGTTCTCCAGTGCCGTCTCGAGCGCCGGGACCAGCTTGTCCAGGTGCCGTCCGGTCTTCGCGGACATGTTCACGCGCGGCGCCCAGGCGACGTGCGCCAAGTCCTGCTCGATCTCGCGCTCGAGGTACTTGCGACGATCCTGGTTCTCCATGTCGTCGTCGAACAGACGGTCCCACTTGTTGAACGCGAGCACCAGCGCGCGACCGGACTCGAGCACCATGTCGATGATGTTGAGGTCCTGCACGCTGATCGGCTGACTCACGTCGAGCACGACCACGGCGACCTCGGCCTTCTCCAGCGCGGCCGAGGTGCGCAGCGAGGCGTAGAAGTCGGCGCCCTGCTGCAGGTGCACGCGACGGCGGATGCCTGCCGTGTCGACCAGACGCCAGAGCCGGCCGCCGAGTTCGACGATCTCATCCACCGGATCGCGGGTGGTGCCGGCGAGGTCGTTGACGACCACGCGCTCCTCGCCCGCAGCCTTGTTCAGCAGCGACGACTTGCCCACGTTCGGCCGGCCGAGGATGGCGACCCGGCGCGGTCCGCCGATCTCGGCCTTCGCCACCGCCGACACATCCGGGAGCTTCTCCATGATCGCGTCCAGCAGGTCGGCGACACCGCGACCGTGGATCGCCGACACCGGATGCGGCTCGCCGAGGCCGAGGTTCCACAACGCCGCCGCCTCCGGCTCCTGCCGCGCGTCGTCGATCTTGTTGGCCACGAGGAACACCGGCTTGCCGCTCTTGCGCAGCAGCTTCACCACGTGCTCGTCGGTCGAGGTCGCCCCGACCATCGCGTCGACGACGAACAGCACGACGTCGCTGAGATCGATCGCGACCTCGGCCTGCGCGGCCACCGACCGGTCGATGCCCTTCGCGTCGGGCTCCCAGCCGCCGGTGTCGACGAGCGTGAACCGGCGGTCCATCCACTCGGCCTTGTACGTCACGCGGTCACGCGTGACACCGGGAGTGTCCTCGACGACGGCCTCGCGGCGTCCCAGGATCCGGTTCACGAGCGCCGACTTGCCCACGTTCGGGCGCCCCACGATCGCGACCACCGGCAGCGCCGGGAGATACTCGACCTCGCCGTCGCCGCCGATCAGGCCGGCGAGGAGCTCTGCGTCCTCATCGTCCAGGTCATAGTCGTCGAGGCCGGCACGCAGGGTCGCGGCCCTTGATTCGACGAGCTCCTCGTCCAATGCGTCCAGCGTCTCGGCGAGGCGATCATCGCCGCCCTGGTATTCGTCGTCAGCCATGGTCGGCTCCTTGCTGCTGTGGCGATGCGGCGCGCCGGATCACGGCGATCACGGCATCGATGGTCTGGTTGAAATCGAGGTCGGAGGAGTCCACGACCTCCACCCCCGGGGCCGCCGTGAGGAAGTCCACCACGGCGCTGTCGGTGGCGTCGCGCCGGTGCAGCGCGGCGGCCACCGCGCCCGCATCGTGCCCCTCGAGCTCCCCTGCGCGACGGGCGGCGCGGATCTCCGGCGCTGCGGTGAGCAGGATCCGCACGGGCGCATCCGGTGCGACGACGGTCGTGATGTCGCGGCCTTCCACGACGACAGCCGGATACGCGGCATCGGCGACGATGCGACGGAACGCGTCGTTGACCTGCACACGCACCGCCGGCACCCGGGCGACCCCACTCACGGCGCCGGAGACCCGCGGCTCGCGGATCGCCGCCGTCACGTCGGCGTCGCCGACGAGCACACGGCGCTCGTCAGGGTCGAGGCCCTGCGCGAACGGGAAGTCTGCGGCCGCCGCGAGCACGGCGTCCTCGTCAGCGGTGTCGGCGCCGCGGTCGAGCACGTGCCACGCGAGCGCACGGTAGGCGGCACCGGTGTCGAGGTAGCCGAAGCCGAGGCGTCGGGCGACCTCTTTCGAGACGCTCGATTTGCCGGATCCTGCCGGGCCGTCGATGGCGACGATGAAGGGAGTCTCAGTCATCGGGCATGCTCGCGATCCGCCATCCTCTGGCCTCGAGTCCTTCCACCGCGCCGCGCACCGCGGCGGGGGTGACGCTGATCTCGGCGAGCCCGAACTGCGCACCGGGCGAATGCTCCAGGCGCAGGTCCTCGACGTTCACGTCGAGCTCGCCGAGGTCGCCGAAGAGCCGGCCGAGCTGACCGGACGTGTCGTCGACCATGACGACGAAGCGGTCGAACCGGCGGTTCTGGCCGTGCTTGCCGGGCAGCCGCTCGACACCGTCATTGCCGTGCCGGATGGCCTCGGCGACCGCGCGCCGGGAGCCGGCCGCGTCCGGCGCCCTGAGCGCGTCGGAGACCGCGGCGAGGTCGGCCGCCAGCGCATCCAGCACCGAGACGACCGGCACCGCATTGGCACCGAGGATCTGCACCCACAGCTCCGGCGCGGACGCCGCGATGCGCGTGGTGTCGCGCACGCCCTGGCCGGCGAGACGCAGGGATCCGTCCTCGGCATCGGCGAGGCGCGCGGCGAGCAGGCTCGCGACGACCTGCGGCACGTGCGAGGTCAGCGCGACCGCACGGTCGTGCTCCTCCGGCGTCATCTCCAGCGGCATCGCCTCCAGATCCAGCGCCAGCGCTTCCACGAGCGCGAGGTCGGCGGGCCGGGTCTCCTCGTCTCGGCAGACCACCCAGGGCCGGCCGATGAAGATGTCGGCGCGGGCGGAGATCGCTCCCCCGCGCTCGCGGCCGGCGAGCGGGTGCGAGCCGATGTAGCGGGTGAGGTCGACGCCGCGCGCGCGCAGCGACCGCAGCGGCTCGAGCTTGACGCTCGCGACATCGGTGACCACGGCCTGCGGGAAGCGGGCCAGTTCGGCCTCGATCACATCGGCGGTGACGTCCGGCGGGACGGCCACCACGACCAGCACCGGGGCGTCGTCGTCGCGCGCGGCGCGGCCGGCACCGTAGTCGACCGCGAGGCGCAGCTGTGCCGGAGAGGTGTCCGCGAGGGCCACATCGAGCCCCTTCGCGGCGAGCGCGTGGCCGATGCTGGCGCCGAGAAGCCCCGCGCCGACGATCCGGACGGTCCCGGCCAGTCGCGCGGCACGCTCGTTCTGCATCCTGCTGGCGTCGCTCACTCGTTCTCCTGCGAGTCTCCCCGCGCGTGCTCGGTCCCCGAGGCACTCGAAGCGCCTGCCGCGGGGGATTCCTGGCGCGACAGGGTCAGAAGCGCGCCGAGTTCGATTTTAGTCAGTTCCCGGGACTTCCCTGCCGGGAGCGTTCCCAGGTGCAGGGGGCCGAACTGGCGACGGACGAGCTCGGTCACCGGGTGCCCGACCGCGGCGAGCATGCGGCGCACGATCCGGTTCCGCCCGGAGTGCAGCGTGAGCTCGACCAGGCTGGATCCCCCGCGCGGTCCCGCCGAGGAGTCGATCAGCCGCGCCTTGTCGGCCTGGATGAAGCCGTCCTCGAGGTCGAACCCCGTGGTGAGCTTCGCGATCGTCTGTGCCGTGACCCGCCCGTCGACCTTCGCGATGTACACCTTGGTGACCCCGAACGAGGGATGCGCCAGCACGTGCGCGAGATCGCCGTCATTGGTCAGGATGAGCAGCCCGCTCGTCTCGGCGTCCAGGCGCCCGACGTTGTAGAGGCGCTCCTCGTACTCCTTCGTGAAGCGGCGCAGGTCGGCACGCCCCTTCTCGTCCTTCATCGAGCTGACGACGCCCGTCGGCTTGTTCAGCATCACGTAGCGCTTGCCCGTGTCGAGCTGCACGGCGGTGCCGTCGACGTCGACGAGGTCGTGCTCCGGGTCGACGCGGGTGCCGAGCTCGGTGACGACGGATCCGTTCACGCGGATCCGCCCCTCCACGATGTACTGCTCGATCACGCGCCGTGAGGCCACACCGGCGTTCGCGAGCACCTTCTGCAGGCGCACGCCCTCGGTCGCCGGACCGTTCGAAGCGTCGTTGGTCATCATGCCCTTTCGCTGAAGCCCTGGGAGCCGTCGTCGAGAAGCGGGGAGATCGGCGGCAGTTCGTCGAGCGAGTTGATGCCGAGGTTCTGCAGCAGCGCATCGGTGGTGCCGTAGTTGATGGCGCCGGTCTCGGAGTCCTGGAAGAGCTCGGTGATGAGACCGCGACCGAGCAGGGTGCGCACGACCGAGTCGACGTTCACCGCACGGATCGACGCGACCTGGCTGCGCGTGACCGGCTGCTTGTACGCGATCACCGCGAGCGTCTCCAGCGCCGCCTGCGAGAGCCTGGCCGGTGCCTGGCCGCCCACGAAGTCGGCGACAAGGTCGTCGTACTCCTCGCGCACGTAGAGCCGCCAGCCGCCGCCGATCTCGCGCAGCTCAAACCCACGGCGCGGCCCCTGCCCTCGCCCGTCGTACTCGTCGACGAGGCGCGCGATCGCCTGCCGCACCGCCGGCACCGGGGCACCGGCTGCCGCGGCGAGCGAGACCAGGCTGTGCGGCTCCTCGATGATGAGCAGGATCGCCTCGAGCCGCTCGGTCAGCGGCGCCTCGACCACGGTCGACGGCTCGGGGGCGTCGGTCATCGGCTCATCGGTCATAGTCTGCTCCCAGTGTCGCCAGCATCTCGTCGTTCCAGTGCTCCGCCGACCAGCGCAGCGTCAGCTCGCCCAGCGGCTCCAGCTGCTCGAACGACAGCGCGGCGTGCCGGTACAGCTCGAGCACCGAGAGGAAGCGGGCCACCACGATCCCGGGCTCGGTCGCGCCTGCGACGATCTCGCGGAAGGTGACGGATTCGGCGCTGCGCAGCAGCGTGACCACGATCGCCGCCTGCTCGCGCATGCTCACGAGCGGCACGTGCAGGTGGTCGAGGCCGACCGTGGGGATCTCCTTCGGCGCGAACGCCAGCAGTGCGAGCGTGCCGAAGTCCTCGGCGCTGAGCGTCCACACCAGCTCCGGGGTGCGGGCGCGATGCCTCTCGTCCAGGCGCACGGCTCGGGCGTGGCGCCGATCCTCGTACTGCAGCGAGCGGGAGAACCAGGCGGACACCTCCTTGAACGCCCGGTACTGCAGCAGGCGGGCGAACAGCAGGTCCCTCGCCTCCAGCAGCGCGACGGACTCGGCGTCGACCAGCTCGCCCTGCGGCAGGAGTCCGGCGACCTTCATGTCGAGCAGGGTGGCCGCGACGACCAGGAACTCGCTCGTCTCGTCCAGGTCCTCATCCGGCCCGAGCTCGCGCAGGTAGGCGATGAACTCGTCGGTGACCTTGCTCAGCGACACCTCCGTGATGTCCATCTCATGCTTCGAGATGAGCGACAGCAGCAGGTCGAACGGCCCGTCGAAGTTCGACAGGGAGACGCGGAAGCCTTCGGCCGACTCGACGGCCGGCTGCGCTTCGACGGACTCGGGGGCCGGATCAGGCGACGGCGCCACGGGCGACCAGCTCCCGGGCCAGTCGCAGGTACGCCTGGGCGGCGGGGTGCTCCGGCGCGAACTCGGTGATCGGCACGCCCGACACCGAGGCATCGGGGAACTTCACGGTGCGCCCGATCACGGTCTCCAGCACGTCGTCGCCGAAGGCCTCGACGACGCGCTCGAGCACCTCACGGGAGTGCAGCGTGCGCGGGTCGTACATCGTCGCGAGCAGGCCGTCGAGCGTGATCGAGGGGTTGAGGCGGTCGCGCACCTTGTCGATCGTCTCGATGAGCAGGGCGACGCCGCGCAGCGCGAAGAACTCGCACTCCAGCGGGATGAGCACGCCGTGTGCGGCCGTGAGCGCGTTCACCGTGAGCAGGCCGAGCGAGGGCTGACAGTCGATGAGGATGACGTCGTACTCGCCCGCGACCTGACGCAGCACACGCGACAGGATCGTCTCACGGGCGACCTCGTTGACGAGGTGCACCTCCGCGGCCGACAGATCGATGTTCGCCGGGATCAGATCCAGGCCCTCGACGCTCGTGCGCACGATCGCGTCGCGCGGATCACGCTTGGTATCCAGGAGCAGGTCGTAGACCGTGGGGATGTCGTGGGTCGGGATGCCCAGACCGGCGGACAGCGCGCCCTGCGGATCGAAGTCGACCGCGAGGACCTTGCGCCCGTACTCGGCGAATGCCGCCGCGAGGTTGATCGAGGTGGTCGTCTTGCCGACGCCGCCCTTCTGGTTGCACAGCGCGATGATGCGTGCGGGTCCATGCGCCTTCAGCGGAGCGGGGATGGCGAAGCCCTGATAGGGACGCCCGGTCGGCCCGATCGGGGTGTCGTCCTTCGTCTTCTTCGCCACGTTTCTCCTGCTCGTCGTGCTCGATCGATCATAGCCGCCGCATCGTGTTCGGATCCGGCGCCCACGCCGGACCGGATGCTCAGCGTGCTCGTGGATGAGCGGTGACGTACACGTCGCGCAGCGCATCCACCGAGACATGCGTGTAGATCTGGGTGGTGGCGACCGACGCGTGTCCCAGCAGCTCCTGCACGACGCGCACGTCGGCGCCCCCCTGCAGCAGATGGGTCGCGAACGAGTGCCGCAGCGTGTGCGGTGACACCTCGGCGGTGATGTGCGCACCCTCGGCCGCGGCACGGATCACGAGCCACGCGCTCTGCCGGCTCAGCGGGGCTCCGCGGGCGCCGAGGAAGAGCCTCGCCGACGCACGTCCCTTCGCGGCGAGCGCCGGCCGCACCCGGGTCAGGTAGGCGTCGACCGCGGCGCGGGCGTAGGAGCCGACCGGCACGATGCGCTCCTTGGAGCCCTTGCCGCGCAGCCGCAGCACCTCGCCGTGCGCGAGGTCGTCGACGTCGAGCGACACGGCCTCCGAGACTCGCGCGCCGGTCGCGTACAGCAGTTCGAGCAGGGCGCGATCGCGGATCCCGATCGGATCCTCCGCGGAGGGAGCTGCGAGCAGTCGTTCGACCTGATCGATCGTGAGCGCCTTCGGCAGCCGGCGCGCCTGCTTCGGCGGACGCAGCCGGGAACTCGGATCCGCTGCCGCGATCCCCTCACGGGCGAGGAAGCGGTGCCAGCCGCGCACGGACGACTGCAACCGCGCCAGGCTCGACGCCGCCGGGGGCGGGTCGGCCGAGGCGCGGTCTGCGGCGAAGTCGGCGACCGTCTCCGGCGTGATCACAGCCGTGTCCTCGATGCCGCGCTCACGCAGCCATCCGAGGTACCCGCCCAGGTCGCGGCGGTAGGCGGCGAGCGTGTGCGCGGCGAGTCCGCGCTCGACTGTCACGTGACGCAGATACGCGTCGAGTGCCCGATCGAGATCCACGTCAGGCCCCGCGGAGTCGCCGCTCCGCCGCGAGCACACCGTACGCCAGGATCCCGTTGCGCATGCGCCCCTCGGTCACCGCGTCCGCCGCCTCCGCCAGCGGCACCCAGGCGAGGCGGATGTCGGCCTCCTCGTCCTCCCGGGCGAACGTCTCGTCTGCGGCGCTCAGGCCGGTCGCGAGGTAGACGTGGATGAGCTCGGAATTGCTCCCGGGCGTCGAGTGGATGGCGCCGAGCAGTTCCCAGCGGGACGCGACGAGGTCCGCCTCCTCCGCGAGCTCACGCCGCCCCGCGTCGGCCGGGTCCTCCCCGACCACGTCGAGCAGTCCCGCGGGCAGTTCCCAGTCGCGCTCCCGGATCGGGTGCCGGTACTGCTGGATCAGCAGCACCCGCCCGGCGTCGTCCATGGCCACCACGGCGACGGCACCGGGGTGCGCGATGTACTGGCGTACGATCTCGCCCTCGCCGTAGCGCACCCGGTCCTCGAGGATCGGCCACACCGCGCCGCGGTAGACCGTCTCGCTCGAGAGCACCTCGGGCGAGAACGGCTCGTCGCGCAGCTGCGGCACGTCAGTCCTCGTCGTCGTCGAACAGCTCGCTGGAGCGGTGCCTTTCGATCGACGCGCCGACCAGCCCGCGGAACAGCGGGTGCGGGTTGGTGGGACGCGAGCGCAGCTCGGGGTGCGCCTGCGTGGCGATGTAGAACGGATGCACGTCGCGCGGCAGCTCCACGTATTCGACCAGATCGAGCTCGGGGTTCAGGCCGGAGAAGACCAGACCGGCCTCGGTCAGACGGTCGCGGTAGGCGTTGTTCACCTCGTAGCGGTGGCGGTGCCGCTCGGACGCCGTCTCTGCGCCGTACAGCTCGCGGGCGAGGGATCCCTCGCCGAGGGCCGCCTCATACAGGCCCAGGCGCATGGTGCCGCCCAGGTCGCCACCGTCGAGGATCTCGACCTGCTCGGCCATGGTCGCGATGATGGGCTCGGCGGTCTCCGGGTCGAACTCGGTCGACGAGGCCCCGGCGATGCCGGCGACGTTGCGCCCGTACTCGATGACCATGCACTGCAGGCCCAGGCAGATGCCGAGCGTCGGGATGCCCTGCTCACGCGCGAAGCGCAGCGCGCCGAGCTTGCCCTCGATGCCGCGGATGCCGAAGCCGCCGGGCACGAGGATGCCGTCGAGGTCGCTCAGCGCCTTGGCCGCGCCCTCCGGCGTCTCGCAGGAGTCGGACGGGATCCAGCGGATCTTGACCGCGACCTCGTGCGCGAAGCCGCCGGCCTTGAGCGCCTCCGTGACCGAGAGATACGCGTCGGGCAGATCGATGTACTTGCCGACGAGACCGATCGTGACCTCGTGCTTCGGGTTGTGCACCGCCTGCAGCACCTTCTGCCAGCGCGTCCAGTCCACGTCGGCGGCCTTCGCGAGACCGAGCGTGTCGACGATGTAGTCGTCCAGGCCCTGGTCGTGCAGCATCGTCGGGATGTCGTAGATGCTGGGCACGTCGACGGCGTTCACGACCGCGTCCTCGTCGACGTCGCACATCAGCGCGATCTTGCGCTTGTTCGAATCGGTGACAGGCCGGTCGCTGCGCAGCACGAGCGCGTCGGGCTGGATCCCGATCGAACGCAGGGCGGCGACGGAGTGCTGCGTCGGCTTGGTCTTCTGCTCACCGGAGGCGCCCATGAACGGCACCAGCGAGACGTGCACGAAGAACACGTTCTTGCGGCCGAGCTCGTGACGGATCTGACGCGCGGACTCGATGAACGGCTGCGACTCGATGTCGCCGACCGTCCCGCCGATCTCCGTGATGATCACGTCGGGCTTGGGCGTCTCGTCGGCCTGCAGGCGCATGCGCCGCTTGATCTCGTCGGTGATGTGCGGGATGACCTGCACGGTGTCGCCGAGGTACTCGCCGCGGCGCTCCTTGGCGATCACCTGCGAGTAGATCTGACCGGTGGTCACGTTCGCGGCCTGGCTCAGCTCGATGTCGAGGAAGCGCTCGTAGTGGCCGATGTCGAGGTCGGTCTCCGCGCCGTCGTCGGTCACGAACACCTCGCCGTGCTGGAACGGGTTCATCGTTCCCGGATCCACGTTCAGATAGGGATCCAGCTTCTGCATCACGACGCGCAGTCCGCGGGCGGTGAGCAGGTTGCCGAGGCTGGCTGCCGTCAGGCCCTTGCCCAAAGAGGAAACGACACCGCCCGTCACGAAGATGTGCTTGGTGGTGTCGTCGTCGGTCCGCGCGGCTGAGTTCTGCATCACGGGCTTTAATGCTATCAGCCCAGGAGGGCTTGGAGCTCGTTCGGATGCGGCGGGTTCGCCCCGGCGCGGGAGACGGTGATCGCGGCGGAGGCGAGTGCCGCGGAGAGAGCGGTGTCCACCATGCCGTCGCGAAGCAGGCCGAAGAGCAGGCCGGACATGAACGCATCACCGGCGCCGATCGTGTCCACGACGGCCACAGGGATCGCAGGACGCTCATGCCAGATCCCGTCGACGAGGGCGAGGCAGCCGGATCCGCCGCGGGTGACCACGGCGAAGCCCACGCCGAGTTCAGCGAACTCCTCGAGCACGCTCCGCGGGTCCTCCCCCGGACACAGCCAGTCGGCATCCTCGTCGCTGAGCTTCACGACCTGGCATTCGGCGGCCAGCGCGAAGACGCGTTCACGGGCGCCTTCGCCCATGACGTCGGCGCGGATGTTCGGATCGAAGCTGCGCAGGATCGATCCGTCCGCGGCCGCATACGCCGCGCGCACGGCATCGGCTTCTTCGGCACGCAGCGCGCCGATCGAACCGGTGTGCACCAGGCGGATCTCCTCCAGCACGGGCACGGTGATCGGCCCGCCGAGCGCGAACTCGTACTGCGCCTTCCCGTCGGCGTCGAGCACCGCGGTCGCGGTCCAGGTGGGCTCGTCGACGAGCGATGCCTCGCCGAGCCGCACGCCGGCGTCGGCCAGGTGCGTGCGGATGACATCGCCCCGCTGGTCTCGACCGATCCGGGTGTGCAGCACGGTCGGCTCACCGAGACGGGCGAGCCCGACGGCGACGTTCATCGGGGAGCCGCCGGGATGCTCGGATCCGCCGACCACGATGTCGACGAGTGCCTCGCCGATGACCGCCACGCCCTGCCCCATGATCAGTCCTCTCCCAGCGCCAGCAGTTCTCGTGCGTGCTCGAGCGCGGCGCCGGAGTC
>JAFDWM010000005.1 GCA_018268455.1 Actinomycetota bacterium
GAGATCGTGCACGATCTCGACGAGGTCCCGCTGGGATTCGCCGTGAACGGGGACGGCGGTGCCACCTTCAGCAGCAGAACTGTGACGCGTGAGGTCGGCAAGGCGACCGCGGGTGATGTCGTCCTGGCACACATGAACCAGCCCGGCTCGGGGACCGCAGACGGCATGATCGCCGCGATCGCCGCGCTGCGTGATCGCGGTGTGCGTTTCGTTCACATCGACTGAGCCGCATCTCTCGTCCGGTGCTCACGGTGGTGTGCGTGGCGCCGGGGCGCGGTCGTCGCAGCCGCACGCCCAGCGGATCGAGGCGAGATACGGGATTGACTGCGGCATGCACCGGCATGGTGTTTGTCGGATCAGGGATCCAGCGCGGTTCTCCTGGCGTCATCGCGGAGTGCGTGGCGTGCCGTGATCGCCCAGCCTGTGGCCGCAGCGACGCCGGTGAGCGCTGACGCGATCAAGGCGACGAACAGGATCGTCGGCAACGCTGTGGCGAGTGCAGACGAGAAGAGCAGAGCGGTGAGGGCAGCGCCGGTCACGGCGCCGGCGACGGCACCGAGCAGTCCGTGAGCGAGAAGGTGCTTCCAGAACGGGCGGACACCGGCCATCCTCGTGCCGAGTCGACCGGCGAGCGGCCGAACCATCAGGGTCATCAGACCCGACACCGTCCCGCCGATCATCGTCACCACGATGACCGTGAGGATCGCGCCCCACAGAGCTGCGCCGACTGACGCGCGAGAGGCTTCGGCGTCGATGCCCGTGAGGGATCCCTGCACGGGGGCTGCGATCAATGCCGTTCGCAACGCCAGCATGACGAACAGCAGGGCAAGGAGGATCACGAATGTGAGCCAGGTCCACAGTGCGCCGCGCCGTAGCTCTGCGTTCGTGAAGGCCATCGGCCGCTCCGGGGTGCGCGGCGAGGTCGCCTGCACCGCACTCATGGGCGCACATCGGCGAGCTGGTCGAGGAGATCGCGCGTGACGCCACGCACTCCCGGCACGCGAAGGAACGGCAGGGCGACGCCGAAAAGCTTCAGACCTGTGTCGAGGAGACGCGCGGTCTTGGCCTGCCCGGGGGACTCGTCGTAGGTCCAGCGCAGGATGAGGGCGAGGTATGCGGGGAAGATCGCCTCCGGGAGGCGCTCGGCGATGTCCTCGGGCAGCCGGTGCGACGCCCCGTCGACGACCTCGCGGAGTAGCCCGATCGTCATGTCGCGGGCGGGGGAGGACTGCACGGAGAGCGGGTTGATCGGGGAGTCCGGAGAGACCATGGCGCCGAGGAATCCCGGTGCGACCTCGCGATACGCCCCCACCGTCTCCAGGCCCGTGTCGAAGAACACCCGTAGTCGATCGATGAGCCCTGTCACACCCTGGAGTCGGGGGCGCGCGGCAACGCCGTGATCGCGCTGCTGCTGGTCGTAGAGCTCCTGCACGAGGTGCTCCTTGGACGGGAAGTAGTAGTAAGCGTTGCCGACGGAGATGCCGGCTTCCTTCGCGATCAGCCGGATCGTGGTGTCCGGATAGCCACGCTCGATGAACGATGCCATCGCCGCGTCACGGATCCGCGCGCGGGTCGCCTCTGCTTTCGCGGTGAGCGGCTTCTGCGGTTCGGGATCCTTAAAACTGAACATGTTCAAAGAATAGCTCGCCACAATGGCGACGTCCATCTCCGGCAGCGGATCGCGCCGCTGGTCTTCAGAGTTCGGCGAGTGTCTCTGCGACAAGGGCGGCGACGACATCGTGCGCACGTCGTCGGTCGTCGTCGACGAGGCCGATCCGCGTACGGCGGTCGAGCACATCGTCGACCGTCATGGCGCCCTCTGCGCGCACGGCGAACTCGATCTCGGCGCGCGTGACGTCGATGCCGTCCGCGATCGGTTGCAGGGGGTCTGCGCAGCGCGCCTGCGCCAGCACACGCCCGGCTTCGGCTCCGTACCGCCAGTCCAGCGCGCGAGCGGGCTTCGTCGGTGCGGCGATCGCACCGACGAGCGGCAGGGCCGCCGTGCGGGTCGGTCCCGCCGAAAGCCCGGCGAACGCGATCGTGCGATCGACCGCATCCTCGGCCATCCGGCGGTAGGTCGTGAGCTTGCCGCCCAGCACGTTCACGAAACCCCCCTCGGAGACCGCGACCAGGTGACGACGGGAGATGTCTGCCGTGCTCGCGTGATCGGTGCCGACGAGCGGCCGCAGGCCGGCATAGGCGCCGCGCACCTGGTCGCGGCGGATCGGGGTGCGCAGCACGCGGTTGAGCGTGTCCAGGAGGAACCGGATCTCGGGTTCGGTCGGCGCGGTCACGTCGGGGATCGGACCGGGCGAATCCTCGTCGGTCAGTCCCACCACCACACGGCCAAGCTGCTGCGGCAGGGCGAACACGAACCTGCTGATGGATCCCGGATGCGGCACGGTGAGTGCGGCGGTCGGATCGCCCAGGGTCGCCGCATCGAGCACGATATGCGTGCCGCGGCTGGGACGCATCCGGATGGTGTCGTCCAGCGTGCCGGCCCAGACGCCGGTCGCGTTGACGACGGCCCGTGCGTCGAGCTCGAACCGCTCGCCGGTGAGCGCATCCTCGACGACCGCGCCGCGGCGGCCGAGGGCGAGCGCGCGCACTCGCGTGAGGATGCGCGCCCCGTAGGCGGCGGCTGTCCGCGCGACGGCGATCACCAGGCGTGCGTCGTCGACCAGCTGGCCGTCTGCCGCCAGCGCTGCGCCGCGCAGGGAGGTGGGGTCCAAGGTCGGAACCATCGCGAGCGCGGTCTGCGCCCGGATGGATCGGGGTGCGGGGAGCACCGCGTGCGGGGTGCCGGCGTGCATGCGCAGCAGATCGCCCATGGCGAAGCCGATGGTGCTGGTGATGCGCTGCGCAGCCGTCACCGCCGGCGCGAACGGCAGCAGCTGGGCCATCGGCCGGATCAGATGGGGGGCGATCCTGGTCATCAGCAGGTGTCGCTCCTGCGCGCTCTCCCGCGCCGTCGCGACGTCGCCGGTGGCGAGGTAGCGCAGGCCGCCGTGCACGAGCTTGGAGCTGAACCGGCTCGTGCCGAAGGCGAGATCCTCGGCCTCGACGAGCGCGACGCTCAGGCCGCGTGAAGCCGCGTCGAGAGCCACCCCGGCGCCGGTGATGCCGCCTCCGACGACCAGCACGTCGACGCTCGTGCCGGCGAGCTGCTCGAGCATGGCAGCGCGTTCCCGCGCGTGCGGAAGCCGCGGGATCATGGGCGCAGGTGCCCGTCGAGTGCGGCGCCGAGCTCACGCGTCCATGCCGCCTGATCCAGCAGATCACTGACGGTGCCGTGCGACAGGATCGCCGACTGGGCGATGAGCAGCAGCATCACGGCGATCTCGTCTGCGTCCCCGTCGCGCACCGTGCCGCCGGGCTGCCCGAGTGCGATCGCGGCGGACAGATGCTGCAGGATCACACGCTGACTGGCGCCGAAGCGCTGCAGCAGGTAGCGCGTGAACACCTCGGGTTCGCGATCGAGCAGGCTGCGGAACAGTGGATCCTCCTGGAACGCGGCCGAGAACCGCATCACCTCGGCCACGATGCGCTCGCGGGAATCCGCTTGTTGATCACCGGCGGCGAGGAGGACGATCACGCGGCGCAGCAGCGCGGCACGGACGACCTCGTCTGCGCCGGACCAGTTGCGGTAGACGGTGGGACGGCTGAGGCCCGCTGTGCGGGCCAGCTCCGCGGTGGTGACGCCGTGTACGCCCCGTGCGCCGATGAGCTCGTCCGCGGCATCGAGGATGCGCATCTGCGTCGCATCCCAGCGCTGCGTCAGATCCAGATCCGACGTCAGTGGTTGACGGATTTCCATGATGTGTCACACTGTAACGCGTGAGCGACGTGAGCGACAGCGTCGGCGATGACGCCGAGCGCGAGATGAGCTGGAACGCATGGGGGGATCCGGCGCGTGCCCGCGCTCTGCCTCTCGCCGTCCGCGCCCTTCTGCCCGCGATGCTGGGGCGGGTTCCGCGTCCGGCAGCGGCACCGCGCATCGACGAGGTGCGAGTGGAGCCTTCCGCATTGCCTGACGCGGCGGCGGATGCGTTCCGCAGCGCACTCGGGGACGCCTTCGTCCGAACGGATCCCGAGAGCCGGATCCGGCATGCGGGCGGGCGCTCCACCCCCGATCTGCTGCGTCGCCGGCTGCCGGAGCAGAGCGTTCCCGACGCGGTGCTGATGCCTGCGGACGCCGCACAGGTGCAGCAGGTGCTGTCCGTCGCGGGTGAGCACGACGTCGCGGTGATCCCGTTCGGTGGCGGCACGAGCGTCGTGGGCGGACTGGATCCGGAGCGCGGCCACCACCACGCCGTGGTCTCGCTCGACCTGCGCCGGCTGTCCGGACTCGTGCGCCTCGACGAGATCAGCGGAGAGGCTGAGCTGCTCGCCGGAACCAGCGGTCCGGACGCCGAGCGCCTGCTCGCCGCGCACGGCTTCGAGCTCGGGCACTACCCGCAGAGCTTCCGCTATGCGACGATCGGAGGTTTCGCCGCGACGCGCTCGAGCGGGCAGAACTCCGCCGGTTATGGCCGCTTCGACGCGATGGTCACCGGTCTTCGCGTCGTCACGCCCACGGGCGGGCTCGACCTCGGCCGCGCGCCGGGATCCGCCGCGGGCCCAGACCTGATGCGGTTGTTCCTCGGGTCGGAAGGGGTGCTCGGCGTCATCACGCACGTACGGGTGCGCGTGCACCCGGTGCCGACGACGCGGATCGTCGAGGCCTGGAACTTCCCCGACTTCGCGACCGGCGTCGACGCGCTGCGGCAGGTCGTTCAGCATGGGGGAGGGCCGACCGTCATCCGGCTCTCCGACGAGGCGGAGACCGGCGTCAGCCTCGCGCAGGTCGGCCGAATCGGACGCGCGCTCGCGAAGGGCGCGAGCGCGGTCACCGTGTTCGAGGGCGACGACGCGGAGGGTCGTCGCTCTCGCACCGCCGCCCTGATGAGCGCCGCCGGAGGAACGAGCGCAGGGCAGCAGGCTGCCGACGACTGGGCGCAGACGCGCTTCGACGGTCCGTACCTGCGCGACGCGCTGCTGGACTCAGGCGTGTTCTGCGAGACCCTCGAGACGGCGACCACGTGGACCGACCTGCATCGTCTGCGCACCGCCGTCACCGAAGCGCTGCGTACGGGATTCGCCACCGCGGGCGCGAAGAGCTTCGTGATGTGCCACGTGTCGCACGTGTACGCGACGGGAGCGTCGCTGTACTTCACGGTGCTGGCCGGCATCAAGGGCGACCGGCTCGCGGTCTGGGACGACGTGAAGCATCGCGTCGGCGACGCGATCATGACGGCCGGCGGCACGATCACCCACCACCATGCCGTCGGTCGCGATCACGCGCCCTGGCTCATCGACGAGGTGGGTGAGACCGGGATCCGGATCCTCCGCGCGGTGAAGCGCGAACTCGACCCGCAGGGGATCCTGAATCCCGGCGTGCTCATCGCCGAGGACCCGAGAGCGGAAGACTGAGCGATGGCGGGATTCGACGAGGACGTCGTCATCATCGGCTCGGGATTCGGCGGATCCGTCGCCGCTCTGCGCCTGAGCGAGAAGGGGTACCGGGTGCGGGTGTACGAGGCCGGCCGGCGGTTCGCCGATGAGGACTTCGCCCGCACGAGCTGGGATCTTCGGCGGTATCTGTGGGCGCCCCGGCTCGGCTGCTTCGGTGTGCAGCGGATCCACCGGCTGCCGCATGTGATGATCCTCGCCGGGGCGGGAGTCGGTGGCGGATCGCTGAACTACGCGAACACCCTGTATCAGCCGGGGCCGGTGTTCTTCGCCGACCGGCAGTGGCCCGGCGATGTGGCGTGGCAGGAGGAGCTTGCACCGCACTATGCGACGGCCTCGCGCATGCTCGGCGTCGTCGACCGCTATCCGCACACCGGCCCTGTGGAGCGGATCATGGCGGGAGCGGCGTCGGACCTCGGGGTGGCCGACTCGTTCCGGCATGCTCCGATCGGCGTGTTCCTCGGCATGCCCGGCGTGCGCGTGCCCGATCCGTACTTCGACGGGCAGGGGCCCGAGCGCACCGGATGCACGCTGTGCGGCAACTGCATGGTCGGATGCCGGGTCGGAGCCAAGAACACGCTGGTGAAGAACTACCTGGCCCTCGCCGAGCGGCACGGCGCGAAGATCGAGGCGCTGCGCACGGTGGTCGAGGTGCGCGAGGATCCGGCCGGCGGGTTCTTCGTCACGACGGCGCGCACGGGCGTGCGGCGCGGGAGAGGGCGGCGCACCGTGCGCGCGGAGCAGGTGGTGGTCGCGGCCGGCACCTGGGGGACACAGCAGCTTCTGCATCGGATGAAGTCGTCCGGGGCGCTGCCCCGCCTCTCCGACGCGCTGGGCACGCTGACGCGCACGAACTCCGAGGCGCTCGACGGTGCGGTCGCGACGCGGGTCCCCACCGGTGTCGATCTCACTCAGGGCGTCGCCATCACCACGTCGTTCCATGTGGACGAGCGCACGCACGTCGAGAACGTGCGCTACGGGCCGGGATCCAACGCGATGGGTGCACTCGCCACCGTGCTCGTGCGGGGTGACAGGTCGCTTCCGCGCCGGCTCTGGTCCGTCGTCTCACGCGCCCTGCGCGCGCCGGTCCGCGAGGCGCGGCTCGGATCGCTGCGCCGCTGGAGCGAGCGGGGCATCATCGCGCTCGTGATGCAGAACGCGGACAATTCGCTCACGCTCTCGCTGCGCCGCCGCTTCGGTCGGGAGGTGCTGACGAGCCGGCAGGGGCACGGGGAGCCCAACCCCAGCCACCTGCCCGAGGCGCACCGCGCGGCGGAGGCGATCGCGGCGCGCCTGAGCAGCGAGACCGGAGTGAACGCGGAGGCGCGCGGATCCTGGCCCGAGGTGTTCGGGATCCCGCTGACCGCGCATTTCCTGGGCGGCGCGGTGATCTCCGCCGACCCCGAGACCGGTGTGGTCGATTCGTTCCATCGGGTCTGGGGACATCCTGCTCTGCACGTCGTCGACGGTGCCGCGGTGCCGGCCAACCCGGGCGTGAATCCGTCCCTGACGATCACCGCGCTCGCGGAGCGGGCGCTCGCGCTGTGGCCCGAGTGCGGCACGCCCGACCGGAGGCCGCGCCAGGCGGGGAGTGCGCAATGAGCGTCCGGGCGCCCTATGCTGTGCGCATGCCGACGACGTCGACCCGCATCCGCGCTCATGAGCACTGACGCACAGGGGTCGTCGGCGATCATGATCGTCAATCCGGCCGCGGGGCGCGGGCGGGCGACTCACCTCGCGGCCGAGGTTCTGCGAGCGATCCGGGATCGCGGCGGCGACCTCGACGTCCGGTCCGGGTCGTCGGCCGAGGCCACGCGCGGGCTCGTCGCCGAGGCGCTGGCGGAGCATCCGGACGTCCTGGTGATCGCCGGCGGCGACGGCACGGTCACCGGGGTGCTCGATCTGCTGAGCACCGCGCAGATCCCGCTCGTGCTCGTGCCGGCAGGCACCGGAAACGACTTCGCGGGAGCCCTCGACCTCCCCCGTGATCCGGATCGCATCGCTGAGACGATCCTGAGCGGCGTGGCGCGCAGCGTCGATCTCGGGGTGGTCGAGAGCGCTCGAGGCACGTCGCTGTTCCTCACCGTGGCCGCCTTCGGCTTCGACGCGAAGGTCGCCGCACGCACGAACCGACTGCGCTGGCCGCGCGGACCGCTGCGGTACTACCTGGCGCTGCTCATCGAACTCGCGAGGCTCGCACCGGTGCGTTACCGGATCACCGACGCCGCCGGCACCCGTGAGCTTCCCGGCACGCTGCTCGCGGTCTGCAACACGCGACGCTACGGCGGCGGCATGGCGATCGCACCCGAGGCGCGTCCGGACGACGGGCGGCTCGACGCGGTGCACGTGGCACCACTCGGACGCATCACGCTCCTCCGGCTGTTCCCCCTGCTGCTGCGCGGCGCGCATCTGGCGCGTGCCGAGGTCTCGACCTGGTCCATGCGGGATCCGGTGCGCATCGATGCGCCGGGAATGGTCGTCTACGCAGACGGCGAGCTGGTCGCCGAGGGATTCTGCACGGTGTCGGTGCGCCCGAGAGCACTTCGCGTACTCGTTCCGCTGTTCCGCCGCTGACCGGCCCTGCGACACGACGAGGCCCTCGTTCCTCCGCCGGCCGGCGGATGAACGAGGGCCTTCGGGGGAGAGGTCAGCCCGCGATGCCGCGGATCTGCGGGGTGTGGAACGAACCTCCGAACACGCGCTCGGATGCGCCCTCACGGTCGAGGTACACGGAGGCGCCGCCGTCGATGAACGGCCAGCCCGCACCGAGGATGAGGCAGAGGTCGATGTCCTCCACCTCCGGCACCACGCCCTCGTCGAGCATGAGCCTGATCTCCTGGGTGAGCCCGTCCTGCACGCGGCGGAGGATCTCGGCCGCCGGCGTCGGAGTCGACCCCGCCGCCTGCTTCACGAGCTTGTCCGCCGCCTTGGTGAATCCGGTGACGCGGCCGCCCTTGTCCTTCTCCACGACCTCGGGAAGGTCTGCCAGAGCGTGGAAGTTCTCGTTCGCGTAGAACCGCTCGGGGAAGTGGCGCACCATCGTGTCCTGCACGTGCGCAGCGACCTTCCAGCCCACCAGATCGATCAGCTGGAACGGTCCCATCGGCAATCCGAGCGGACCGAACGCCTTCTCGACATCGGCGACCGGGGTGCCCTCGTAGACCGCGCGTGCAGCCTCGCCCATGACCTTGGCCAGGAGGCGGTTCACGACGAATCCCGGGGCGTCGGCGGTGAGCACGGCGTTCTTGCCGAGGCCCTTCGCCACGACGAACGCGGTCGAGAGCGCGGCCTCGGACGTGTGCGGGGTCTTCACGATCTCGATCAGCGGCATCACCGCGACCGGGTTGAAGAAGTGGAAGCCGACCAGACGCTCGGGGTGCGCGAGATTCGAGCCGATCTCCTCGACCGACAGCGACGAGGTGTTGGTCGCGAGGATCGCGTCCTCGGCGATGATCTGCTCGATCTCCCCGAACACGGCCTGCTTGACGCCGACCTCTTCGAAGACGGCCTCGATGACGAAGTCGCAGTCCGCGTACAGCGACTTGTCAGTGGTGCCGGTGACGAGGCCGCGCAGCTTGTTGGCGGTGTCGCCGTCGAGACGGCCCTTCGCCTCGAGCTTGCCGATCTCCTCGTGGATGTAGGCCACACCCTTGTCGACGCGCGCCTGGTCGAGGTCGGTGATGAGCACCGGAACCTGCAGCTTGCGCACGAACAGAAGGGCGAACTGGCTGGCCATGAGCCCCGCGCCGATGATGCCGACCTTGGTGACCTTCTTCGCGAGAGCCTTGTCGGGGGCGCCGACCGGCCGCTTGGCGCGCTTCTGCACCAGGTCGAACGCGTACATCGAGGCCGCGAACTGGTCGCCGGTCACAAGATCGGCGAGTGCCTCGTCCTCGCGGGCGAAGCCGTCCTCCTTGCTGCCGCTGCGCGCCTTGTCGAGTAGATCGAGTGCCACATACGGCGAGCGCGGCACGGTGCCGATCTTCGACTCGAGCATGCCACGGGCCATCTTGATCGCGACCGGCCACTTGACCGTGCGCTCGAGCTTGCCCGGTGCGTTCTTGCGCTCGACCTTCTTCCCTCCGAGCACCGCGTCCGCCCAGGCCAGCGAGTTCTCCAGGAAGTTCGCGGCCGGGAAGATGGCATCCATCAGTCCCAGCTCGAACGCCTGCTGCGGCTTGAGCATGCGGTTCTGCTTGAGCGGGTTCGAGATCACCACCTCGAGGGCGTTCTCGATGCCGATCAGGTTCGGCACGAGGTACGCGCCTCCCCAGCCCGGGATGATGCCGAGGAAGACCTCGGGCAGGGCGAGCGCGGCGGCGGAGGAGTCGACCGTGCGGTACGAGGAGTTCAGCGCGATCTCCATGCCGCCGCCGAGGGCCAGGCCGTTCACGAAGGCGAACGACGGCACGCCGAGGTCACTGAGGGATCCGATCACCTTGTGCCCGAGCTGCGCGATGAGCCGAGCGTTGTCGCGGGATCCGACGCGGCTGATATCGGACAGATCGGCGCCCGCGGCAAGGATGTACTGCTTGCCGGTGATGCCGACCGCCTGGATCTCGCCTGCGGCGGCGCGCGCCTTGAGTCCGGCCAGGGTCTCCCCGAGCTCCACGAGGGTCGCGGGTCCGAGCGTGTTCGGACGGGTGTGGTCGCGTCCGTTGTCGAGGGTGATGAGCGCGAGCACCTTCCCGGAGGGCAGGCGCACGTCGCGCACGGGGGAGTGCGTGACGACCTCGCCCTCGGTGAGGGCCATGATGGGCGAGAAGTCGATGGCTTCGTAGTTCGTCATTGCTGCACTCACTTCCGCTTCTTGCCGTCGAAGTAGGGGTTCTCCCAGATGACCGATCCGCCCTGGCCCAGGCCCACGCACATCGCGGTGAGGCCGTAGCGGACGTCGGGGCGCTCGGCGAACTGCGCCGCGAGCTGGATCATGAGACGCACGCCGCTGGCGGCGAGCGGGTGCCCGACCGCGATCGCGCCGCCCCAGGCGTTGACGCGGGGGTCGTCGTCGGCGATGCCGAAGTGGTCCAGCAGCGAGATCACCTGGATGGCGAACGCCTCGTTCAGCTCGAAGAGGCCGATGTCGTCGATGGTGAGACCGGCCTTCTTGAGCGCCTTCTCGGTGGAGGGGATCGGGCCGATGCCCATGATCTCGGGCTGCACACCGGCGAACGCGAACGAGACCATCCGCATCTTCGGGGTGAGCCCCAGCTCCTTGACGGCCCCGCCGCCCGCGAGCAGCGACATGGTCGCCCCGTCCGTGAGCGGCGACGACGTGCCGGCAGTGACCCGGCCGTGCGGGCGGAACGGGGTCTTCAGCGTCGCCAGATCCGCCATCGTGGTCTGCGGGCGACGTCCCTCGTCCTCCGTGGCCAGGCCCCAGGCGCCGTCGGCGCCCTTGATCGCGACGGGTACGAGGTCGGGCTGGATCTTGCCGGCGTCGTACGCGGCCTGCACCTTGTGCTGGCTGAGCATGCCGAACCGGTCGGAGCGCTCCTTGGTGAAGTGCGGGAAGCGGTCGAAGATCCGCTCCGCAGTCACACCCATGTTCAGGGCACCGGGGTCGACCATCTTCTCCGCGACGAAGCGGGGGTTGGGATCCGCGTTGCCGCCGATCGGGTGGTGGCCCATGTGCTCCACACCGCCGGCGAGGGCGAGGTCGTACATGCCGACGCCGATCGAGGCGCCCATGGTGGTGACGCTCGTCATCGCGCCCGCACACATGCGCTCGACGGCGAGGCCGGGGACGGTCTGCGGGAGACCGGCGAGGATCGCCACCGAGCGGCCCAGGGTGAGGCCCTGGTCGCCGGTCTGCGAGGTCGCCGCGATGGCGACGTCATCGATCCGATCGAGCGGGACGTTCGCGTTGCGCTCCATCAGGCCGATCGTGGCCTTCACCGCCAGATCGTCCGCGCGCGTGTTCCAGTACATGCCCTTCTCGCCGGCGCGCCCGAACGGGGTGCGCACTCCATCGACGAAGAAGACGTCCGAGATCTCGGCCACTCTGCCTCCAGGTTTCCGATCCGCTTGCGCGGACAGGGGCTTCGCCGGCCGCAACTGCGCGCCGGACTCACATCTTCGCACACTCGGAGGAACTCGGTTTCGATTCTGGTGACACCGAGTCTCATCTCGATCCGGGTCTCCGGGCGTGCGGTTCCAGCCTACGAGCGGTGGCGGATGACGGGGCGAATCGGTTGGGCTGAACCTACGAATCGGCTCCGGATGACTGCTCCGGGGCTTGCGCGGCTTCCACAAAGGCCTGCGCGATCCGCTGTGCGGTCTGTTCAATCTGCCAGTGCCGGGCGTCCCGGCTGGCGAGGGCCGAGGAGATCGTCTCGACATCGATCACGGACGGCGGCTCCCATGCCACACGGCGAAGCGTGTCGGGTGTCAGCAGGTTCTCGGTGGGCATGCCGAGCTCCTCCGCGCGCGCCTCGACCGCGGCGCGCGCGGCCTTGAGTCGGGCGTCGGCCTCGGGGTTGCGGTCCGCCCATGCGCGCGGTGGCGGAGGCGTATCGCTCGGCACCCGCTCCCGCGGGAGGTCCGTGCGCTCGCGACCGCGCTCGATCGCCGCCCACCAGCGGTCGAGCTGGCTGCGGCTCGCCCGTCCGGTGAAGGCGGACACCGCGGCGAGTGCGCCCTTGCTCGTCGGGCACGCCTGCACGGCGGCAACGAGCGCCCGATCGGGCACGAGCCGGCCGGGGGAGACGTCGCACTCCCGCGCGAAGTCCTCGCGCGCCTGCCACAGCTCGCGTGCGATCGCGAGGTTCTTGGCGCCGCGCACCTGATGCAGCCCGCTCAGCCGCCGCCAGGGCTCCTCTCGCGGCGGTTTCGGCTGGCGCAGCCGGGTCGCCTCGAACTCCTCCGCGGCGAACTCGGTTTTGCCGCTCGCCGCCAGCTCCGCGGCGATGAAGTCGCGCACGTCGATGAGGTGCAGCACGTCGAGTTCGGCATACTCGAGCCAGGCGTTCGGCAGCGGCCGCGTCGACCAGTCTGCGGCAGAGTGCTCCTTGGCCAGCACGATCCCGAGCGCGCGCTCGACGACGGCCGCCAGCCCGACCCGTTCGTATCCGAGCAGGCGGGAAGCGAGTTCGGTGTCGAACACGTGCGCCGGATCCAGCTGCAGCTCGTGCAGCGAGGGAAGGTCCTGGCTCGCGGCGTGGAACACCCACTCCTCGGCGCCGATGGCGCGCTGCAGCGGCTGGAACGAGGAGATCGAGAGCGGATCGAACAGGAAGGCGCCCGACCCGCGCCGGAACATCTGCACGAGGTAGGCGCGCTGCGAGTAGCGGAACCCGGACGCACGCTCCACGTCGACCGCGATCGGGCCGGATCCGGCGGACAGGGCAGCGGCGGCATCTCCGAAGTCAGCATCGTTGTCGATGACGACGTAGTCAGTCACGGATCGTTCTCCTGGCGCCGAACACGGCGATGTCCTCTGAGCCGGGCGGCAGTCCCGCCAGCATTCCCACCAGCTCCGCCCAGGCCTCCGCGTGCGGGGCCAGCGGACCGGTCGGTGACCACGACGCACGCAGTTCGATCTGCGCGCCGTCCCCTTCCGCGGCGAGCCCGCCGAAGCCCTTCGAGAGGGTCTTGGTGGACGTGCCGGATGCGGAGTGGTGCGACGCGCCACGCGAGGCGAGCGCATCGATCAGCCAGGACCACGCTACATCGGCGAGCAGCGGATCCGTACCGATCTCGGGCTCCAGCGGAGCCTGCGCGAACGCGACGATGCGCCACGGTCCGCGCCAGGCATCGGGCTCGGCGTCATCGTGCAGCAGCACGAACCGCCCCGTGCCGTACAGCGAGTCGCCATTCTCGTCGGGCCGCACGTCGGCGGCGAACGCCAGCGCCTCGGGCGCCAGCCCGCTGGGCGCAGGGATCTCGCGCACCACGATGTCGGCGCGGAAACGCAGCGCCCGCAGCTGCTCGGCGGCGTGCGTGAACCCGCCGTCGGAACCAGGATGAGCGCTCACGCGGACAGACTAGAGTCAGGAGGCGATGAAGAGTCTCAGGCACGCCGCGACCGTCGGCGCGATCGCACTGGCCGGGGCCGCCGCCGTGGGAGCGGCGATCGGAAGCGCCGTCGTCCTGAAGGTCGCGCGCACCGTCGTCACCCCGATTCCGCGCCGCGACGACACCGAGGTGCTCGCCGTGGACACCGGCGCTCAGACCATCGACCTCGCGCGCACGCCGGACACCGAACTGCCCGGCAGCTACGGATTGTTCGTCGAGGGCACGCCGGGCTACGTCAAGCTCGGCGCGGTGCTGCAGGCCGATGCGCACAGCGTGCGCCGCAAGCTGCTCACGCAGATCGATCCCGGCGCGCAGATCGGGCGACACGCCGGTTTCAGCGGCTTCTACTACATGGCTCCCGGCGAGCTGCACCTGCCGTACGAGTCGGTGCTGATCGGCACGCCGGCGGGCCCGTGCCCCGCCTGGTTCTTCCCCGCACCGTCCGGCTCGAGTGCCGCCGACACCTGGGTCATCCAGGTGCACGGTCGCGGCGCGACCCGCGCGGAGTGCCTGCGCGCCGTGCCGGTGCTGCATGCCGCGGGGCTCCCGGTGCTCATCGCGTCGTACCGCAACGACGGTGAGGGCGCGCGCACCCGCCCCGGTTCCTACGGGCTCGGATCGACCGAGTGGCGCGACATCGACGAGGCGATCGCCCATGCGCTGCGGCACGGTGCCAAGCGGGTCCTGCTGATGGGCTGGTCGATGGGCGGGGCGATCGTGCTGCAGACCGTCGTCTCCTCGGCGTTCGAGGACGCGATCGTCGGCATGATCCTGGACTCCCCGGTCGTGGACTGGCGCACCGTGCTGCGGTTCCAGGCTGGTCTGATGAGACTCCCGGATCCGCTTCCGCAGCTCGCGATGCAGGCGCTCGAGCAGCCGTGGACCGCGCGGCTCAGCGGATCCGATCAGGCGATCCCGTTCGACGAGCTCGACATGGTCTCGCGCGCGCCGGAGCTGCACGTGCCGATCCTGCTGCTGCACAGCGACGACGACGGATTCGTGCCGTCGGAGGCGTCGCATGCGCTGGCGAAGGCCCGCCCCGACCTGGTCACGATGCCGGTGTTCACCGGTGCGAGGCACACGAAGCTGTGGAATTACGACCAGAACCGCTGGACCGACGCGATCACGGATTGGCTCGGCGAGCACGACTTCTCGGATTGACCGCGAGACTCCATCTGCGCGCCGAGACTTCGTGCCTGCGCTGCTGTCTCGCGACGCACGTGAAGTCTCGCGGTCAGCCGACGGCGAGGCGGGCGCGCACCTGACGCTTGGCACGCATGAGCATCCCGGTCATGCCGGAGATGCGCAGCGGCGACACCACCCGGGTCAGGCCGATCGACTGCGGATAGTCGTCGGGGATCGCGAGCACCGCCTCCGGGCTCAGCCCCGCGATGCCCTGGGCCAGGATGCTCGCGAATCCGCGCGTGGTCGGCGCCTCCGCCGGCGCCGTCGCGTGCATCGTGACCGCGCCGTCCGCCACCTCGAGGTAGATGTAGACGGGCGACTGGCACTCGGCGACGCGTTCGGTCATCTCGGGATGCGCCGCGACCTCGTCCGACACCGCGGGGAGTTCCTCGGAGAACTCGAGCAGCAGCTGAAGGCGGTCTGCCTCGGGCAGTTCCAGGAACGAATCCCGGATCTCGGCGAGCGCGTCGGGAAGGGCGAAGGCGGGGGTGTCAGTCATCCCCGCCATCCTCCCACGTCAGAGTGAGCCGGGCTCCTCGCCGGTGACGATCGGCACGCGCACGGCGCTGCCCCACTCGGTCCAGGATCCGTCGTAGTTGCGCACGTTCTCGAAGCCGAGCAGGTGCTTCAGCACGAACCAGGTGTGCGCCGACCGCTCGCCGATGCGGCAGTAGGCCACGACGTCGTCACCGGGCCTGAGACCCGCGCCATCGAGATAGATCGCCTCGAGCTCGGCGCGCTGCTTGAAGCCGCCGTCCTCCGCCACGGCCTTGCCCCACGGCACGTTCTGCGCGGTGGGGATGTGCCCGGCGCGCAGCGCGCCCTCCTCGGGGTAGGCGGGTGCCGAGGTGCGCGAGCCGTTGTACTCCTCCGGCGAGCGCACGTCGATGAGCGGATTGCCGAGGTGCGCCAGCACGTCGTCCTTGTACGCGCGCAGCACCGAGTCGTCGCGCTCGACGACGGGGTAAGCGGTGGCGGGCCGATCGGGACGGTCCGTCGTGATCTCGCGGCCCTCGGAGATCCAGCGGTCCCGGCCTCCGTCGAGCAGGCGCACGTCCTCGTGACCGAACAGCGAGAACACCCACAGCGCGTAGGCCGCCCACCAGTTGTTCTTGTCGCCGTAGATCACGACCGTGTCATCGCGGGAGATGCCCTTGGCGCTGAGCAGCGCGGCAAAACCGGCACCGTCGACGTAATCGCGCACGACCGGGTCATTCAACTCGGTGTGCCAGTCGACCTTCACCGCTCCGGGGATGTGGCCGGTCTCGTACAGCAGCACGTCCTCATCGGATTCGACGACGACGAGGCCCTCGTCGCCGAGGTGGGCGGCGAGCCAGTCCGTCGTGACCAGGCGGCCCGGCTGCGCGTACTCGGCGAATGATGCGGAGGTGGTGTCGAACTCAACGGGCACTTCAGGCTCCCTCGAAGGTGGTGACGCGTGGAGGCGCCGGTGCACGGGCGCGCGGTCGGCGCGCGTGCCGGTGATGGCGACGGCGTAGGGTTGTTCCGTCACTTCGACATTAGAACCCGCGGCGCCGGTGCGCATCCGCAGGGTAAGACTTCGACACAGGATCCGCATGACCGATCAGGCCGCCCCTTCCGGCGTCGTCCACCTCATCGACCGCCAGCCCGAGATGACCGGCTCCGAACTGCTCGCGGGGCTGGTGCCGCCGCCGCAGTTCGCCGACGCGACGTTCGACACCTACCGTGCGGATCCCGCCTACCCCTCGCAGGAGCAGGCGAAGCAGCACCTCATGGCGTTCGCGAGCGGCGCGCAGCCGGTGAAGCGCGCCGGCCTCTTCCGGCGTGCGCCGAAGGCGCCCGAGATGAAGCCGGGTGTGTATCTCGACGGCGGGTTCGGCGTCGGCAAGACGCACCTCCTGGCCGCGATCTACCACGCCGTGCCGGCTCGGCGGAAGTACTTCGGATCCTTCATCGAGTACACCGCGCTGGTCGGCGCGCTCGGATATCGCAACACCGTCGAGCTGATGCGCGGATCCGACCTGCTGTGCATCGACGAGTTCGAGCTCGACGACCCGGGCGACACGATGGTGATGACGCGGCTGCTCGGCGAGCTCGTGACGTCGGGCACGCGCCTCGCGGCCACCTCCAACACGCCTCCGAACGCTCTCGGCGAGGGGCGCTTCGCGGCGCAGGACTTCCTGCGCGAGATCCACGCGATGGCGGACAGCTTCGAGACCATCCGCATCGACGGGGTCGACTTCCGCCAGCGAGCCCTCGACGGACACGCACTCACGCTCGCCGAGGACGCCTACACGGCCACGCTGCCTGCCGCGGGAAGGCGGGTCTCGGACGACGCGTTCGACGACATCGTCAAGCACCTGGCTCAGGTGCACCCCTCGCGGTACATCCGCCTCATCGACGGGCTCGACGCGCTGGGGATCCGTGCGGTGCGTCAGCTCACCGACCAGTCGGAGGCGCTGCGTTTCGTCGCGTTCGTCGACCGCGCCTACGACGCGCAGCTGCCGGTGCTGGCGACGGGACTCCCGCTGGATCAGGTGTTCAGCGAGGAGATGCTCGGCGGCGGGTACCGGAAGAAGTACCTGCGTGCGATCTCGCGGCTGAACGCGCTCTCGCACGCGGAGCACGCCGGCGCCGCCTGAACGCCGGGAAACACGCTGTTCACACAGGAGCGGATCCTGTAACACGCCCGCAACATCGTCCGTGATCGCGCGAAACACGCGCTCGCCACACTGAAACGCACGACGCGATCAGAGGAGCGGACATGGACGCGGGCAACATCTCCTGGGCGGTGACGGCGACGGCGCTGGTGCTGCTGATGACGCCGGGCGTGGCCTTCTTCTACGGCGGTCTGGTCAAGGCCAAGAGCGTCGTCAGCATGATGATGTTGAGCTTCGGCGCGATCGGGCTCGTCGCCGTGCTGTGGATCCTGTACGGCGCGTCGATGAGCACCGTGTCCTCCCCGGGGCAGTTCGCGGGGGATCCGTTCGCGGACTTCGGCCTCGCCGCGATGACGACCGGGAAGGGCTCGAACCTCGCCCTGCTGACGGTCGGCTACGGCGCCACCTTCGCCGTGATCACCGTGGCGCTGATCTCCGGCGCGATCGCGGATCGCGCGAAGTTCGGGCCGTGGCTCATCTTCGTCGGGCTGTTCGCGACGGTCGGCTATTTCCCGATCGCGGCCTGGGTGTGGGGTGGCGGCTGGATCATGCACCTGGGTGCGATGCTCTTCGGCGAGAAGAGCGGGATCGCGTTCATCGACTACGCCGGCGGCACCGCCGTGCACATCAACGCGGGCGCTGCCGCCTTCGCACTCGCCCTCGTGCTGGGCAAGCGGATCGGCTTCCAGAAGGGCATCCAGAAGCCGCACAACGTGCCGCTCACGCTGCTCGGCGCGTCCCTGCTGTGGTTCGGATGGTTCGGCTTCAACGCCGGCGCGCAGTGGACCAGCAAGGGCATGGACGGCATCGGTCTCATCGTGGTCAACACGTTCGGTGCGGCGGCGGCGGGCATCCTCGGCTGGATCCTGATGGAGCGGATCCGCGGCGGCAAAGCCACCTCGATCGGCGCTGCGAGCGGCGCGATCGCCGGCCTGGTCGCCATCACTCCGGCATGCGCGAACCTCACCCCCGGCTGGTCGCTGCTGCTCGGCGCCCTGTCCGGCGCGGTGTGCGCCCTGGCAGTGGAGCTCAAGTTCCGGCTCGGCTTCGACGACTCGCTCGATGTCGTGGGCCTGCACCTGGTCGGAGGCTTCCTCGGCACCATCTACCTCGGCTTCTTCGCGACCGGCCAGGGCCTGTTCACGGGCGGCGATCTGCGACTGCTCGTGGTCCAGGTGCTCGGATCGGGCGGCGTGCTGGTGTACTCCTTCGTAGTGGCGTTCGTCATCGGCCTGGCGATCGAGAAGACGATCGGCTTCCGGGTCACGGGCGAGGACGAGATCGCGGGCGTCGACCTCGTCGTCCACGGCGAAGAGGGCTACGCACTCACCTCCTGACCGGATCAGGGGAACGGCCAGCGTGGATAGGGTGGCGGGGTGAGCTCGAACCGCACCGGCATCCTGTCCGCTCTCGTCGCCGTCGCGGCGACGGTCGCCAAGGCCTTCGGATCCTCCCGGCGACAGAGCGCCGAGACCCGCACCGGGACCGTGGCTCCCGCACCGGGGCGGGCGCACAGCACCGAGACGATCGAGCTCGACCCGCGTACGGTCCGCGATCTCGTTGTCGCCTATGCGCCGCAGCGCGACGGCGCCCCCGATGCGGGCGAGATCGTCTGGACCTGGGTGCCGTACGCCGAGCACGACGGGCGCGGCAAGGACCGGCCGGTGCTGGTGATCGCGCGGCAGTCGGCGGATCGTGTGTACGCGGTCAAGCTGACCAGCAAGTCCCACGACGGCGATCGCGACTTCCTCTCGCTGGGATCCGGCCCGTGGGACGGTCAGGGCCGGGAGAGCTGGGTCGACGTCGATCAGCTCTACAGCGTGCACACCGGGGGAGTGCGCCGCGAGGCCGCCGCCCTCGACCGTGGCCGGTTCGAACGCGTCGCGAGCGTGCTCGAGCGCCGGTTCGGCTGGCGGGCCGCCTGAGATCGCGCGACTCGCTCAGCGCGGCGCGACGTGCTCCTCGGCGAGCAGCGCATAGTTCATGCCGTCCATCCACACGCCGCTGCGGTGCAGCGCGGTGGCGCGGCTGTGCTCCTCGCGCCGCATGCCCAGGCGTTCCATCATCCGCCAGGACGGTTCGTTCTGCGCGAAGCATCCGGCGTGCACCCGGCGCAGTCCGATGGGCCCGAAGCAGGCGTCGATGACCGCGCGCAGCGCCTCCGTGGCGTAGCCGCGACCCTGGAACGCCGGATCGAGGGTCCAGCCGAGCTCGGCCTGGGTGGCGCGGGCCGCCTCCACCACCTCCGCCTGCGCCCAGGCGTCCTCGATCCGCAGCATGACGTCGCCGATGAGGCGACCACGGTGTTCCGGATCCGCGGGATCCTCGAGCACGACGACGAGCTGGATCGCGAGACGTGCCGGATCGACGAACTGCGTGCGGAAGGCGTCGAGGTCCCGGGGTGCGCTGGTGACCCATTCGGAGACCTCGGGCAGACCGCGCCATTCCCAGCTCGGCTCGGCGTCCGCGGCGACGGCGCGTCGAATGCTCAGGCGCGCGGTGCGCAGCGGCCAGGAGACGGCGTCGAGCGGATCCATCCCCTCAGGCTATCGAGCGACCGGCGCCATTCGGTTCCGCGCCGCGACGCGTAGGCTGGCGGCGTGGCGAAGAGCATCCTCATCACGTCCATCGAAGGCCATTCCGGCAAGTCGCTGATCGCGCTGGGCGTGATCGATGCGCTGAGCAGGGCGACGGCGAGAGTCGGGGTGTTCCGGCCGATCAAGCGATCGGCGGACGGACCCGACGATGTGCTGGAGATGCTCCTCACACGCACGGAGATCGGACTCACGGCCGCGGAGTGCTGCGGAGTCGGGTACGACGAGATGCACGCCGATCCGGAGGTCGCGCTCGGTCGCATCATCGAGCGCTACCGTGCCGTCGAGGCGCAATGCGATGCCGTCGTGATCCTCGGCAGCGACTACACCGATGAAGCGGCGGCCGCGGAGCTCGGCGTGAACGCGCGGATCGCGGCGAACCTCGGCGCGCCCGTGCTGCTCGTGCTGGGCGGTCGTGACACGGCCGACCATGGTGAGCGTCTCGGCGTGACGGCGGCACGATCCCCGGAGCAACTGGCCCGCGTCGCGATGCTGGGCCTGGCAGAGATCGCCGAGGAGCGTGCGACCCTGTGCGCGATCGTCGTGAACCGGGCTGACCCCGAGCGGCGGGACGACATCATCGCCGCGGTCTCGGCGGCGTCGCACACGGCCGACCCGACCGTTCCAGTCTGGGCCGTGCCGGAGGAGCGCGCGCTGGTCGCGCCGTCGGTGCGCGGCGTGCTGCGTGAACTGGACGGCCGGCTCCTGCGCGGTGACGAGGAGCTGCTGGATCGGCCGGTGCTCGACATGGTGATCGCCGGCATGTCGATGGTGAACGTGCTGCCCCGGCTGATCGAGTCCTCGGTTGTGGTGGTGCCGGCGGATCGCGAGGACGTGCTGCTCGCGACGCTCCTGGCGCAGGCCGCCGGGAACTTCCCGTCGATCGCGGCGATCGTGCTGAACGGCCCGTTCGAGCTCCCGGAGCCTATCGTGCGGCTGCTGGACGGACTCGGTCCCCGGGTGCCGATCATCGCCACCGCACTGGGCACGTACGACACCACCGTCCGGGTGATGAGCACGCCGGGCCGGCTCTCCATCGACGGGCCGCAGCGGGTCGGCCGGGCGCTCGCGCTGTTCACGGAGAACGTCGACGCCGCCGAGGTGATCCAACTGCTGGGCGTCGCGCACTCCGACGTCGTCACGCCGCTCATGTTCCAGTACGAGCTGTTCGACCGCGCGCGTGCGCGCAAGCGCACCATCGTGCTGCCGGAGGGCGGTGACGATCGCGTGCTCCGAGCCGCCGGTGCGGCACTGCGCGGCGGGATCGCCGATCTGGTGATCCTGGGCCAGGACGACGCGGTGCGAGCCCGCGCGCGAGAGCTGGGTGTCGACCTCGACCAGGCGCGGATCGTCTCGCCGACGGATCCCGAGCTCGTGCCGCGCTTCGCCGCCGAGTACGCGCGGCTGCGCGCACACAAGGGCGTCACGCTCGAGCAGGCGGCGGACACCGTCACAGACGTGTCGTACTTCGGCACGCTCATGGTGCACCTCGGCCTCGCCGACGGCATGGTCTCCGGTGCCGCGCACACGACGGCGCACACCATCCGCCCCGCGTTCGAGATCATCAAGACCCGGCTCGGCGTCTCGGTGGTGTCGTCGGTGTTCCTCATGGCCCTGGCCGATCGGGTGCTGGTCTACGGGGACTGTGCGGTGATCCCCGATCCCACTGCCGACCAGCTCGCCGATATCGCGGTGTCATCGGCGGCGACCGCGAGTGCATTCGGCATCGATCCTCGTGTCGCGATGCTGTCGTACTCGACGGGTGACTCTGGATCCGGCGCCGAGGTCGAGAAGGTGCGCCAGGCGACCGCACTCGTGCGCGAGCGCGCCCCCGAACTGCTCGTGGAGGGTCCGATCCAGTACGACGCGGCGGCGGATGCGGCGGTCGCGCGGGCGAAGCTGCCCGGGTCGTCTGTCGCCGGCCGCGCGACCGTGTTCGTCTTCCCGGATCTGAACACGGGCAACAACACCTACAAGGCGGTGCAGCGCTCGGCCGGTGCGGTTGCGATGGGGCCCGTGCTGCAGGGGCTGAACAAGCCGATCAACGATCTGTCCCGCGGCGCGCTGGTCGAGGACATCGTGAACACGATCGCGATCACCGCGATCCAGGCGCAGGAGGAGCACGCGTGAGCATCGTCCTCGTGATCAACAGCGGATCCTCGTCGTTCAAGTACCAGCTGATCGATGTCGATGCGGGACGCTCACTCGCCGCGGGACTCGTGGAGCGCATCGGACAGGCTGAGGGCCGGGCCGTGCATGTGCCCGCCGGCGCCTCAGAGACCGAGCGGATCCTGCCGATCGCCGATCACACTGCGGGGTTCCAGGTGATGCTCGACGCCTTCGCTGAACGGGGGCCGCGCCTGGAGGAGCATCCGCCGGTCGCGCTCGGGCATCGGGTGGTGCACGGCGGCGCGCGGTTCTTCGAGCCTACGATCATCACACCGCTGGTGGAGATCAACATCGACGACCTGTCTGCGCTCGCACCGCTGCACAACCCCGGAGCGCTCCAGGGGATCCGGGCGGCGCAGGAGACGTTTCCCGCCGTGCCGCACGTCGCCGTGTTCGACACGGCGTTCCATCAGACGCTCGCTCCGGCCGCCTACACCTATGCGATCGATCGCGAGCTTGCCGAGCTGCACCGGATCCGCCGCTATGGATTCCACGGGACGTCGCACAAGTACGTGTCGGAGGCGGCGGCCGCTTTTCTCGGGCGCCCGCTCGCGGGGCTGAGGCAGATCGTGTTCCACCTCGGTAACGGGGCCTCCGTCACCGCGATCCGGGACGGTCGCTCGGTCGAGACGTCGATGGGCATGACCCCGCTCGAGGGACTGGTGATGGGCACGAGGTCGGGCGACATCGATCCCGCGGTGCTGTTCGACCTCGCGCGACGTGCCGACATGACGATCCACGACATGGACGAGCTGCTGAACACGCGCAGCGGGCTCAAGGGGCTCGCGGGCGTGTCGGACATGCGGGATGTGCTGCATCGCGCGGACGAGGGCGACGAACACGCGGCACTGGCGTTCGACGTCTACACCCACCGGCTGCGGTCGTACGCCGGCGCCTACATCGCCCAGCTCGGCGGCGTCGATGTGATCTCCTTCACCGCGGGAGTCGGGGAGAACAGTGCGCGTGTGCGTCGCGAGGCGATGGCGACGCTGGCCTTCGCCGGGGTGCGCGTCGACGATGAGCGCAATGAGTCTCCGCAACGCGGGATCCGGCGCATCTCCGCCGATGATTCGGACGTCGTCGTGCTTGTCGTCCCCACGGATGAGGAGCTGGAGATCGCTCGGCAGACGCTGCACGAGGTTCAGACGGTGCGCTGAGCCGGCAGCGCCGGCCAACACGCCCGGCGGGATCGCCTGGTCCGCGTGCCGGTCTGGCATCGGGTATGCTCTTCTCTTGTGCCCGCAAGGCACCACCCGCAAGGGCGATTGGCGCAGTTGGTAGCGCGCTTCCTTCACACGGAAGAGGTCGTCGGTTCGAGTCCGGCATCGCCCACCAGAGGTCCTCCCGCAGCCCGTAGCCGCTCTCGCGCACGTGATGTAACCTTCCGGTTGCAGGACTGTTCGGCGCCGGAGACCGGACCCTGCGGGGAGGCGATCCGTGCGACCTGGAGCAGAAGGCTCGGCATCCGTCGTCGATGACGGCGCGTTCACGGTGACCCGGAGCATTCTCATCGCCGCGCCCGCGGCCAAGGTGTGGCGTGCGATCACCGAGCCGGAGCATCTCACGCGGTGGTTCGGACGGACCCTGCTCGTCGATGCGGGTGTCGGGGCGCAGGGGACGATGTGGTTCGAGGGCCACGGCGCCGTCCCGATCCGCGTCGAGGCGATCGATGAGCCGCACTCGGTGATGTATCGCTGGAGCAACGACAACGCACTCGGAACCCCGCCGACAGGCATCGATGAGGCGACCTCGACCGTGTTCACCTTCACCCTCGAGGCGGCAGGAGACGGCACTCGGCTCACCGTGGTCGAGTCGGGCTTCGAGCGCACATCCGACCCGGCGGCGAACCTCGAGAGTCATCGCGAGGGCTGGGACCTCGAGCTCGACAAGCTCATCGCCCTGTTCGAGGCCGGCGCATGACCTCGACGATGGTGCCGGTGTTCGCCGCGCTGGGCGACGAGACCCGGTGGAGCATCCTCTCCGCGCTCGGCGAGGGTGCGGCGTCGGCGTCGGCGCTGGCCGGGCGCCTCCCGGTGTCCAGGCAGGCGATCGCGAAGCACCTGGCGGTTCTGGCCGAGGTCGGACTGGTCGAACCCGTGCGCACCGGTCGCGAGGTGCGCTATCGCGTCGTCGGAGCCGAGCTCAGCGCGACCGCGCAGCGGCTCGATGCGCTCGGGCGCGCCTGGGAGAGCAGGCTCGCCGCGATCAAGGAGATCGCGGAGCAGCTCTGACGCGGCGAGCGCCGGAATCCGCGTGGCGCGACTCGCTCGATCATCGTGTGAAGCCATGCACTGATATGCAACCGTACGGTTGCGACATAGATGGCAACGTGCAATCCTGAAGTTGCATTAACGCAGAACAGGAGACACATGATGCTGTTGCAGAACAAGGTCGCCATCATTCATGGCGGCGGGGGCTCGATCGGATCCGCCGCCGCCCGGGTGTTCGCTCGCGAGGGTGCGCGGCTCTTCCTGGCCGGCCGCTCGCTGCCGCGCCTCGAGCAGGCGGCCGCCGCGGCGAGAGCCGAAGGTGCCGAAGTCTCGATCGCACTCGTCGACGCCGCGGACCAGGGGGAGGTCGATCGTCATGTCGACCGGGTCGCCGAACAGGCGGGCCGCATCGACATCGCCCTCAACGCGGTCGGGTTCGACCATGTGCAGGGCCGCGCCATCGCCGAGACCTCGCTCGACGAGTACCTGCATCCGGTGATCGGATACCTGCGGACGAACTTCGTCACTGCCAAGGCCGCCGCCCGGCACATGGTGGCGCAGCAGGGCGGTGTGATCCTGACGATCTCGACGCCGGGCGCCCGCCTGACCGGGCGCGGGCTGATCGGCAACGCAGCACAGTCCGCGGGGCTCGAGGGGTTCTCCCGCGCCCTCGCCGGCGAAGTGGGGCCAGACGGGGTGCGGGTGGTCTGCGTGCGCCCGCACGCCATCTCGGATGCGCTCGCGACCTCGTACACCCGCGACATGTTCGGACGGATCGCTGCAGCGGGAGAGGTCCCGATGGACGAATGGATCCGGGGCCTCGCGGGCGCGACGCTGCTCGGCCGCCTCCCGGTTCTGGATGAGGTGGCGGAGTACCTGGCTTTCGCGGCCTCGGACCGCGCCGCGTCGATCACCGGGGCGGTGGCGAACCTGACGGCGGGCGCGCTCGTCGACTGAGCGCCTCGGACCGGCGCCGTACGGGGTCGGGGAATCGCCGGGAAGCCTGCTCGGGCTGGACACGCCCGAGAACGACCCCCGGTTTGGCGATGCCCCGATCCTCGGCTAATGTATTTCAAGTGCCCGGGACACCGGGAAACACAAAACGCGGATGTAGCGCAGTTGGTAGCGCACAACCTTGCCAAGGTTGGGGTCGCGAGTTCGAGTCTCGTCATCCGCTCCAGTGCAGGAGCCCCTTCGGGGGCTTCGGCATGTGGGTTCGAATCCACATGGTGGTGTGGCCGAGAGGCTAGGCACCGGCCTGCAAAGCCGTTTACACGGGTTCGAATCCCGTCGCCACCTCGCTCTTCTCAACTGAATAGCCTTAACAGGCGCGATTGGCGCAGCGGTAGCGCGCTTCCCTGACACGGAAGAGGTCACTGGTTCGATCCCAGTATCGCGCACAGACGAAAACCCCCGGATTTCCGGGGGTTTTCTTGGTTGTTGACCTCCAAGGCGACCCCGTCTGCGGTGTCGCCTGCTCGGGAGTTTGTTGCTGCTATCGAAGCTCGGCGCGTCTCAGCCGGCCCCGGGTGTTGGGTGCGCATGAATCATATGTGTCTCGTGGACGCACACACTCGCGGCAAAGAGGAAAGAACAACGACGCGGTGGGTGGAAGCTTCGGTTCGCCAACCCGCGTGTCCACGCGAGGTAGCCGTCGGAACGAGCGCAGGTGCGTCACCGATTTGGGATACGTGGACGTGGCGGGGCGAGACTCGCGCGCAGCCGCTCGTTGAGGCAAGCGGCGCTTCAGTTGTTCAATGAGGCTCCCGTTCAGGCTTGGGAACCCCTTGGCGAGTTGGGCGGGAAGCATGGCACGCGCCTTCGTGATCTCCTCATCAACTGGCACAGATGCAGCCCCGATGCGCCGGATCCACGTAGAGCCGTCCAGATCGGGAGCCTCGCCGCGAGCATCGGCACCGCTGACTTCGACTCCGGCGTTCAGCAGGGTTGGCACAGAGAACCGCCACGTGCCCCTGTCGAGGAGGACAGACGACAACGTGTCGCGACCCAGGACGTCGAGCTCCACGCAGAGCCGACATTCGTGATCCTCTGTGGCGCGGGTGGCTCTTGGCGACTGTCGGTGATCTACGGCCGACTCCAGCGTCGCACCCCGACCGTTGCGTCATCGCGCGACTAGTGCTGGTGCGTCACCACCATTTCCTAGGATTCGCTACTGTGGCGCCATGACGGGTCCGGGGATGGCGTCGAGAAAGCTCGGGCTGTTCGCAGGAACTGGTTGTGGCGCTTGTCGCGACACACCATACGAGAGTTCGAGGATCGCGATCCGCACGCGATGCAAGAGAAGGGGCATCTCATGCGACAAGGTTGGTACCCGAACCCGACGGATCCAGCCGAGGAGCTCTTCTGGGACGGGAACGGATGGAATGGCCGTCGCGCCGCCGGGGTGAGCGCGGCCGGAGTGAGCACGGTCCGTCCGCCGCACCCTCGTCGTGCCTTCTGGATCGCGGTCGCGGCGGTCGCACTTGTCGTAGGAGGTGTCTGGGCTGGTGTCGCTGTCTCCAACGCGCTGATGGAGCAACCATCTGCACGTGCGATGTCGCCTTCTCCGTCGGCTCCAGTGCAGGATGTTGCTGTCGACAGGTCCACGAATTGGGATGACGTGTATCGCGATCAGGGCTACACGATCATGGATCCAGGGAACATTTTCACCAAGATCGAGACCACTGGACCCTACGCCTGCAAGACCGAGAACTGCGCAACAGTGAGGGTCCATGTCGAGCGCGGGTGTTCGTCGTCTCTCCACCTGGAGATCACACAGATGCAGTCCTTCACAGTCGTGAACATGATCACCAAGACGTACGGCCGCATCGAGCCGAAGGCCGATCTGTCGCTCGACTATTCGATCGCGGATGGGACTTTCCTCAAGGTGACGAAGGTCTCCTGTCTCTAGGCACCACGTACCGGCTCGATCGCGACGACCACGTCAACCGTCCTGTTCAAAACCCGCACGGCACGACGCGCAGCCTCGGTCCTGATCGATGCGAGTTCGGCTTCCGGTGCGCTGATCCGCGCATCGATCTCCCGGACCCGGTTGCAAGCGTCGGGTGTCCTGTGCTGCAGCTGCGAGTGCGCGAGCGGCGTCGGCCTGCCCCGATGTGCCCTTCACCCCGCGATCGCGCCGCTGACCACACGGATGGCGAACACCACCACCACGATGCCCACGATCAGGTCGGTCCAGGTCGCGACCGTCTCCTGTGCGTTCTTGCCCTTCTTCGGCAGGTGCATGAGGCCCGCGATGAGAAGGAAGACACCGCCGGCGATCGCAGCGGGCAGCGTCCAGCCCGGAATGAGGGCGAACAGCCCGGCCAGGCCCATCCCGATGTTCGCGGTGCCCAGCTCGCGTGTCAGCTGCAGCTCCTGCACGCTCGGTGCGGTCGAACCGAGGATCTCGGCGGTGCGGCCCTTTCCGGACACCTGCGCGATCCCGGCGACGAACAGGCGTGTACCCACTCCCCAGAACACCCACCACTTGCCGAGTATGAGAATCGGATCCCCGCCGAGGATCAGCAACTCGATGACCCCGCTGAGCAGCGGCAGCACCACGGTCTGCCCGATCACGACGAGGAAGTAGCCCATGGCGCGCTCCGATGCTTTTGCGGGTAGGAGAGAGGCACTGCGACCCCATCGTGCCAGTCGGCCTGGCGTCGTACCAGTGCCCTTGGCGCGGCCTACGCTGGGCCCATGCGGAAGCCGCTGCTCCTGACACTGACGGCCGGTCCGGTCGCAGCGGGGATCGCCTTTCTGCTGTGGGGCGAGATCGTGTCGGCGCACGCCAGCGCGCGAGGCCTCGAACGGGGGCGCCCGGGTGCGCGGCGTGCCGTGCTCGTGCTGGGCTACGGGAATCGCGGACCGCGGGCCAATGCCGTCAACCGCTACCGGGTGCGGGCCGGCCTGCGCACACGGCGGAGCGCGGACGACGTCCTGATCCTCTCCGGCGGCGCCGTACGGGGTCCGGAGCCGGAAGCACGGATCCTCGCGCGATACGCCGCCGACCGGGGATACCGCGGGCGGATCCTGACGGAAACGGAGAGTCGCTCGACCGAGGAGAACATCCGCAATTCGCTGCCCTTGCTCGAGGACGCGGAGGAGATCGCCGTCGTCTCGAACGCGCTGCACGCCGAGCGCGCACGGGGTCTGCTGCACGCGATGCGGCCCGACCTTGCCGCACGCCTCGTCCGTGCCGACGACTACCGTTTCGGGGAGATCCCGATGATCAAGGCGATCGCGGCCGCGTTCGCGCTCCTCGAACGCCGTCGGAGCCGGACGAACGCGGGCCCGCGCTAGGTTGGACCCTGCACGTTCCGGGGCGGGTTCCACGGGTTGGGGAGAGAGCATGACGAACGCGGTCGAGCGATACCGGCACGGCCTGAGCCCGATGCGCGGGCGTGCGCAGCACGAGCAGCACCGAGCCGCCACTCCGCTCGAGGCACTGTACGACCTGGTCTTCGCGGCGGCGTTCGGGGTCGCCGGCGTGCAGCTCGCCGACGGCGTCGCAGCCGGCTATGGGGGAGCGGCGATCGGTGCGTTCGCCTTCGCGGTCGCGGCGATCATCTGGGCGTGGATCAACTTCTCGTGGTTCGCCTCGGCCTTCGACACCGACGACTGGCTGTTCCGGGTCTTCACGATGGTGCAGATGGCCGGCGTGATCGTGCTCGCCATCGGGCTGCCGGCCATGTTCGCGTCGCTCGAGCAACACGGCGCCTTCGACAACCGTGTCATGGTTTCCGGGTACATCGTGATGAGGGTGGGGCTGCTCGCGCAATGGCTGCGCGCCTCGCGCGATCCCGCGTACCGCCGGCACGCACTCACCTATGTGCTGTTCGTCGCCGTGGCGCAGATCGGCTGGATCGTCGTGGCCTGGGCCCCGCTGCCGCTCGGAGCCGCCTTCGCCGCCGCGGCGGTGTGCTGGCTGATCGAGTTGGGCGGACCGGTCGTCGCTGAGCGCAAGGGCGAGGGGGAACGCCGGGGAACCCCGTGGCACGCGCACCACATCGCAGAACGGTATTCGCTGCTGACGATCATCGCGCTGGGCGAGACCGTCATCGGCACTCTCGCCGCCGCCCAGGAGGTCTCGCACGAGCAGGGATGGTCCGGGGACGCGGTGGTGGTGATCGGCGCGGGGGTCGCGATGACCTTCGCCCTGTGGTGGTCGTACACGATGATGCCGTCGGGCCCGATCCTCGCCGTGCACCGGGGCCGGTCCTTCGTGTGGGGGTACGGGCACGCGTTCATCTTCGCGAGCGTCGCCGCCGTGGGCGCAGGACTCCACACGATCGGATTCGCGTACCGGCACGAGGATCCGCTCGCCACGCCGGTGGTGATCCTGATGATCGCGATTCCGGTCATCGTCTTCATGGTGTCGATCGCGCTGCTGCACTCCTACCTCCTGCACTCGGTGATGAAGGGACTGCCACTGCACGCCCTCGCGACGGTGCTTCCGCTGCTCGGCATCGCCCTGGCCTATACGGGGTTGCCGCTCTGGGCGTGCCTGCTCGTGGTGCTCGCCGGCCCCGTGGTGGTCGTCGTCGCCTATGAGGCCGGCGGATGGCGACTCGCGCAGCGCCATCTCGACGAGGCGCTGGGAGCAGGCGTGGCCGGTGCGCAGGGCGCGTCGGCGTAGGATCCTTCTATGGACTTCGCCCGGCCGACGCACGCGACCGTCGTCGCTGTCACCGGCACGCGAACTCTCAGGGCCTGAGCGGGCAGGGCGCGGACGCGCCCGAAGCTGAGCCGAGACCATCGTCAAACTGGAGAATTCCCTTTGTCTGAGAACCCTGCGTCCACCCCTGAACTTCCGTCCTATCCCTGCGATGGGTTCGCGCTCTATGGCGCGAACGGACCCTTCAGCGACCGCTCCGTGGTCGCCATGCTCGTCAACGGGCAGCAGAAGGACCTCGCCGCCCTCGTGAACGAGGACGACGACGTGCAGCCGATCACCATCGACAGTCCCGAGGGCCTGGCGATCCTGCGCCACTCCACCGCGCACGTGCTCGCCCAGGCCGTGCAGCGCATCAAGCCGCAGGCGAACCTCGGCATCGGCCCGCCCATCACCGACGGCTTTTACTACGACTTCGGCGTGGACACGCCCTTCACCCCGGAGGATGTGAAGGCGATCTCCAAGGAGATGCAGCGGATCCAGCGCGAGGGGCAGCGCTTCGTGCGCCGGGTCGTGAGCGACGACGACGCGCGCGCCGAGCTCTCCGGCGAGCCGTTCAAGCTGGAGCTCATCGGGCTGAAGGGCCCCGGCGCCGACAAGACCGAGGGGGCCTCGGTCGAGGTCGGCGAGGGCGAGCTCACCATCTACGACAACGTCGCCAAGGACGGCGAGGTCGTCTGGAAGGATCTCTGCCGCGGACCTCACCTCCCGAACACCCGCATGATCGGCAACGGCTGGGATCTCACCAGGATCGCGGCGGCCTACTGGCGCGGATCCGAGAAGAACCCGCAGCTGCAGCGCATCTACGGCACGGCCTGGCCCACGAAGGATGAGCTGCGCGCTTACCAGCAGCGCCTCGAGGAGGCAGCCAAGCGCGACCACCGCCGCCTGGGCAAGGAACTCGACCTGTTCTCGTTCCCCGACGAGATCGGATCCGGCCTGTCCGTCTGGCACCCGCGCGGCGGCATCATCCGTGGCGAGATGGAACAGCACGCACGTCGCCGGCACATCGCGGCCGGGTACAACTACGTGTACACGCCCCACATCTCCAAGGAAGATCTCTTCCTCACCTCCAACCACCTCGTCACCTATCGCGACGGCATGTTCCCGCCGATTCGGATGGACGAGGAGCGCGATGAGCACGGGCACATCACGAAGCAGGGTCAGGACTACTTCCTGAAGCCGATGAACTGCCCGATGCACATCCTGATCTACAAGGAGCGGGCCCGCAGCTACCGCGACCTGCCGCTGCGCCTGGCGGAGAACGGCACCGTCTACCGCAATGAGCTCTCCGGAGCCCTGCACGGCCTCACCCGGGTGCGGGGCTTCACCCAGGACGACTCGCATCTGTTCGTCACGCCCGAGCAGCTGGAGGCCGAGGTCACCAAGGTCCTCGAGTTCATCCTGTCGATGCTGCGCGATTTCGGTCTCAGCGACTTCGAGCTCGAGCTGTCGATGCGCGACGACGAGAAGGAGAAGTGGATCGGATCCGAGGAGTTCTGGGAGTACTCGACGAATGCGCTGCGCAACGTCGCCCTGGCCTCCGGTCTGAAGCTCACCGAGGTTCCCGGCGAGGCGGCCTTCTACGGTCCGAAGATCGACCTGAAGACCACCGACGCGATCGGACGCGTGTGGCAGCTGTCCACCGTCCAGGTCGACCCCAACCTGCCGGAGCGGTTCGGGCTCGAGTTCACGGACAAGGACGGGCACAAGAAGCGCCCGATCATGATCCACCGGGCCCTCTTCGGGTCGATCGAACGGTTCTTCGCGATCCTTCTCGAGCACTACGCCGGTGATTTCCCGCTCTGGCTGTCGCCGGTGCAGGTCGTGGGGATCCCGGTCGCCGAAGCGTTCGCCGACTACCTCGACGACGCCGTCGCGGCGCTTCGCGAAGCGGGCGTGCGCGCCGAGGTCGACCATTCCGACGAGCGCATGCAGAAGAAGATCCGCAACCACACCACTGGCAAGGTCCCGCTCATCCTCATCGCAGGGGAGCAGGACCGGGCGGCCGGCACGGTGTCGTTCCGCTTCCGCGACGGGACCCAGGAGAACGGTGTGCCGCTCGCCCAGGCCGTCGAGCGGGTGCGCCGGGCCATCGAGGGGCACGTGCTGATCCAGACGGCGGGCGACCTGGCATGACCGTCGACGGGGGCGCGGCCGCCTACGGGCAGCTGGAGGACGCCGCGCACCTGGCCGGCGTCCCCGACGAGTTCCAGCGCCTCTGGGTGCCGCATCGGATGACCTACATCCAGGCGGGACCGGAGCCGCTGCGGGAGGAGTGCCCATTCTGCGAGGCGCCGAAGCACCCTGACGAGGAGCGTCTCATCGTCGCCCGCGGGCGCACGGCCTACGTGCTGCTCAACCTGTTCCCGTACAACTCCGGGCACCTGCTCGTCTGCCCGTACCGCCACATCGCGACCTACGACGAGGCGACCGCCGAGGAGGTGGCCGAGATCGCCGCGCTCACGCAGACCGCGATGCGGGTGCTGAAGGCCACGTCGCGCTGCGACGGCTTCAACATCGGCATGAATCAGGGCGCCATCGCGGGCGCCGGCGTCGACGCTCATCTGCATCAGCACGTGGTGCCGCGGTGGAACAGCGACGCGAACTTCTTCCCGATCATCGCGAAGACGAAGGCGCTGCCGCAGCTGCTCGGCGACGTGCGGAACACGGTCGCTGCCGCCTGGCCGGCCTGATCGGCCGGCCAGGCGCAGGAGAGACTCAGCGCACCTGGCGTGCTTCGAACTGCATCGGCGGGTTCGCGTAGAACTCCTGCGCCGGGATGAGCTGCAGCTCGCGGTGACCGGACTCCAGGGTGAGGCGGAGCAGCTCGTACACGCTCGAGACCGTGCGCTCCAGCGCGAGCTTGGCGTCGCCGGTCTCCACGTAGTGCGCGGTGAACAGGGCGGCGGTGACATCGCCGGATCCGTTCGCCTTCATCGGCAGGTACGGCGTCGCGACCAGCCAGGCGCCCTTGTCGTCCACGGCGAGCATCTCGATGGTGCCCTCTTCGCGGTCGGGTCGCTCGACGCTCGTGACGAGCACCGTGTTCGGGCCCATGGCACGGGCCGCGTCGACCGAGGCCAGCGTGGACTCCAGCGTGTCCGGTTCGGTGCCGGTGAGGAAGCCCAGCTCGAACTGGTTCGGCGTGATGATGTCGGCGACGGGCACCACCTTGTCGCGCAGCAGCACGGGGATCGCGGGGGCCACGAAGCAGCCGGACTTGGCATTACCCATGACCGGGTCGCAGGCGTACAGCGCCTTCGGATTCGCGGCCTTCACGCGGGCGACGGCGTCGATGATGACCTCGCCGATGCCTTCGCCGCCCTGGTAGCCGCTGAGCACCGCGTCGACGTCGCCGAGCACCTCGCGCTCCTCGATGCCGGTGATCACCGCGCGCACGTCGTCGGGCGCGATGAGCGGGCCGCGCCAGGCGCCATAGCCCGTGTGATTGGAGAAGTTCACGGTGTAGACAGGGAACACCTCGACACCGATGCGCTGAAGCGGGAAGACCGCTGCGGAGTTGCCGACGTGGCCGTACGCGACGGCGGACTGGATCGAGAGCACGGTGAGCATTCCTCGATCCTCTCATCCGCGCAGGGCCCTCGATGCCGTCATCGCACGGAAACAGGATTGCGTCGCAGACAGCGTATGATCTGTCCTATGACAGAACTTGCACCCGAATCCACCACCGGCACCGGCCGCGTGAAGCGCGGACTGGCGGAGATGCTCAAGGGCGGCGTCATCATGGATGTCGTCACCCCGGAGCAGGCGAAGATCGCGGAGGACGCCGGCGCGGTCGCCGTCATGGCGCTGGAGCGGGTGCCCGCAGACATCCGCGCGCAGGGTGGAGTGTCGCGCATGAGCGACCCCGACATGATCGACGGGATCATCTCGGCCGTCTCGATCCCGGTCATGGCGAAGGCACGCATCGGCCACTTCGTCGAGGCGCAGGTGCTGCAGGAGCTGGGCGTCGACTACATCGACGAGTCCGAGGTGCTCTCGCCGGCCGACTACGTCAACCACATCGACAAATGGGGCTTCACCGTGCCCTTCGTCTGCGGTGCGACCAATCTGGGTGAGGCGCTGCGCCGGATCACCGAAGGGGCGGCGATGATCCGCTCCAAGGGCGAGGCCGGCACGGGCGACGTCTCCGAGGCGATGAAGCACATCCGCACCATCCGTGGCGAGATCGCACGTCTCACCACGCTCTCCAAGGACGAGGTGTACGTCGCTGCCAAGGAGCTGCAGGCACCGTACGAGCTCGTGGCCGAGGTTGCGGAGAAGGGCGCGCTGCCCGTCGTCATGTTCGTGGCCGGGGGAGTGGCCACGCCCGCGGATGCCGCGATGATGATGCAGCTCGGCGCCGACGGCGTGTTCGTCGGATCCGGCATCTTCAAGTCGGGCGACCCGGCCGCCCGCGCCGCCGCCATCGTCAAGGCCACCGCCGCCTACGACGACCCGGCCGTGATCGCACAGGTCTCCCGGGGTCTCGGCGAGGCCATGGTCGGCATCAACGTGTCCGACCTGCCCGCGCCGCATCGCCTCGCGGAGCGCGGCTGGTGACAGCGCTCGTGCGGGTGGGCGTGCTCGCGCTGCAGGGTGACGTGCGCGAACACGCCGCGATCCTCACCTCGCTCGGGGCGGAGGCGGTGCTCGTCCGCCGCCCCGAGCAGCTGGAGGATCTGGACGGCCTGGTGATCCCCGGTGGCGAGTCGAGCGTGATCGACAAGCTGTCCCGCATCTTCGGGCTGCGGGATCCGCTGCGCGCCCTCATCGCCGAGGGTCTGCCCGTCTACGGCACCTGCGCCGGGCTGATCCTGCTCGCCGATGAGATCGAGGGTGCGATCGAGGGACAGCTGACCTTCGGCGGCCTGGACGTCACGGTCGCTCGCAACGCGTTCGGCGGACAGGTCGAGTCGTTCGAGACGAAGCTCGACGTGACGGGGATCGACGGCGAGGTCGCGGCGACGTTCATCCGCGCCCCTCTCATCACGCGGGTCGGGCCTCGCGCCCAGGCGATCGCGGCACTGCCCGGCGGCGGGGTCGTGGCCGTCGCGCAGGGCAATCTGCTCGGCACGAGCTTCCATCCCGAGATGAACGGCGAGTCCCGCCTGCACGAGCGTCTGCTCGAGCTGGTGCACGAGCGGCGGCGCGTCGTCGCCGCCTGACTGATCCCGCCATTGTGGCGTCGTGCCCCCGAGGTCTATCATCCCGCCAGAGACAGGAACGATGACGGCAGCGCTCTGGGGGCGATGATGTCCGATTTCTTCACGATGGAACCGGGGGAGACAGCGGCTCCGGTGCCCGACGGACCTGTGCTGTGCGACGCGTCGGCGGGGATGCGAAGGATCCATCGCGTCTTCCTCTGGGCGTATGACGAGGCGCCGGGTCTCGCGCGATCCGCGCCGCAGGGAGATGTCGCGCGGTCCGCGTACGTCGGTGAGGTGCTCGGCAACTTCGACAAACTCCTGCACGCGCATCACGAGAGCGAGGACCTCTTGATGTACCCGAAGCTGCAGGAGCGTGCGCCCGCGTGCGCCCTGCACGCAGAGCTTATGGTCCGGCAGCACGAGGAGGTCAAGAAGCATCTGGATGAGATCGAGCCGATCCGCCTTCGTTGGGCGCAGACCGGCGATGCGGGACTCGGCGACCAGCTCGCGGATCACTACGAGACGCTCTCGGCACTGCTCAAGGTGCATCTGCGCCGAGAGGTGACAGAAGTGACGCCCGCGGTCGAGAAGGTGCTCACGGAAGCGGAGTTCGCCGCGCTGGCCAGTCACGGCGTCGACTCCTTCGAGAAGAAGGTGGTGCTCGCCTACCTCGGGATGATCCTCGCGACCAACCCGCCCGGGGATCGCGAAGCCTTCTTCCAGGAGATGCCGTTCCCCATCCGGATGGCCTACCGACTCATCGGCAGACGCCTGTATCGCGCGCAGTACCAGCAGCTGTTCCCGGGCCGCCCCGTTCCCGCGACTCTGTAGCGTCTCCGCGTCGCACTGACGGCACAACGTTCGTCATTCGTTAGAATGGACGACGCCCTGTCAGAGCGAACTGCAGGGCGGATACGAGCGGGAGACATATGTCCGGGCATTCCAAGTGGGCCACGACCAAGCACAAGAAGGCCGTCATCGACGCGCGTCGTGCCAAGTCCTGGGCCAAGCTCATCAAGAACATCGAGGTCGCGGCGAAGCTCGGCGGCGCCGACCAGGCCGGCAACCCGACGCTGTTCGACGCCGTGCTCAAGGCGAAGAAGACCTCGGTCCCGAAGGACAACATCGATCGCGCCATCAAGCGCGGCGCCGGGATCGGCGGCGAATCGGTCGAGTACTCGTCGATCATGTACGAGGGATACGGCACCAACGGCGTGGCACTCATGATCGAGTGCCTGACCGACAACAAGAACCGCGCGGCAGCCGAGGTGCGCACTGCGCTCACCCGCAACGGCGGCACGCTGGCCGACCCGGGCAGCGTCGCGTACAACTTCAGCCGCAAGGGCGTCATCGTCGTCGAGGGTGAGAACACCACCGAGGATGACGTCATGATGGCCGCGCTCGAGGCCGGCGCCGAAGAGATCGAGCCGCATGCACAGGGCTTCGAGATCATCACCGATGCGGCCGACCTGGTCGCGGTGCGCTCGGCGCTGCAGGACGCCGGCATCGAGTACGAGTCGGCCGACGTGGAGTTCGTGCCGAACCTCAAGGTCGAGATCGACGCCGAGGCTGCGCGCAAGATCTTCCGCCTCATCGACGCGCTCGAGGACAGCGACGACGTGCAGAACGTGTACGCGAACTTCGATCTCACCGCCGAGGTGCAGGCCGAGCTCGAGAACGACGAGTAAGACCCGCACGAGTCGCCCCGATGGCCGCGCCGAAGATCGCCCCGCACGATCCGGCGCGGCCATCGTCGTCGCGATCAGCATGAGCTCAGGGCCCCGGCGCGGCAGCGGAAGCCCGGACCGTGATCACCCCCGGCCGCGCGGGGTCGCCGAGACGCTGCTCCCGTGCGGATAGCCGCTGTGCCAGCAGGACGGCCACCAGCATGACGCCGATGCCTGCCGCTCCGGCCACGTTCAGACGGTCACCGGCGACGAATACTCCGAAGGCGGCGGCCCAGACCGGCTCCGTGCCCAGCAGCAGGCTCGCATGCGTCGCCGACGTCGCGGCAATGCCCCACGCCTGCACGGCGAACACGACTGCGCCGGCCACGACACCCAGGTACAGCAGCAATGCCAGCCGCCCCGGATCCAGCGACGCGAGGAACGGCTCGACGGGCGTCCCCAGGATCGGGCACGCGATCGTGAAGACCACCCCGACGGTGCCGAGCTGGATCGCCGTGAGCCGATACGGATCCGGGCGGTTCCGTGCCTGCAGCGCGCTCGACATGGTGACGTGCGCGACGCGGGCGAGGGTCGAGGCGAGGACGAGCAGATCGCCGACTCCGGGCGCCGAGAAGCCCCCGCCCGAGGTCAGCAGCCAGGCGCCGACCACCGCCGCCGCGCACAGGGCGACGAGTGCGGGGCGCACGCGCGTACGCCGCACGGCCGCTTCCGCGAACGGCACGAGGACGATGCAGAGCGCCGTGAGGGTACCGGCGTTCGTCGCGCTGGTGAGTCCGATGCCGAACGTCTCCAGGGCGAACACGGCGCTGAGTGGCAGCCCCAGCAGGATGCCCGAGCGCCACTCCTGCGAGGTCGGCCCACCGCGTCGCGTCACCAGCACGAACACCACGAGGGCTCCGGCCGAGAGCAGCATCCTCGCGGCGACGAGCGCCGGCGCCCACAGAGGATCCACGAGCAGAAGCTTCACAACCAGGAAGGTCGAGCCCCAGCAGACGGCGCCGAGCAGGAGCGCGACGTCGGTGAGGCGAAGGGTGTGGCGCAGGCGAGTCTTCACAGGTTCACCATCGGATCCCAGGTCGCATCAGACAAGGAGGATCTTCGTTGGGCATTGCGTAAGCTGAACTTATGGATCCGGTCCAGCTCAGGGCGCTGCGGGAACTGCGTGATCGCGGCTCGATCGCGGCGGTCGCGGCGGCGTTCCGGATCTCGCCGTCCGCCGTCTCGCAGCAGCTCTCCGCGCTGCAGCGCTCCGCCGAGGTCGCGCTGACCCGGCGCGAGGGACGGCGCAGGGTGCTGACGGACGCCGGTCACGCGCTGGCCGACGCGGCGGTGGGCGTCGAATCGGCTCTGGCGGAGGCGCGCGACGCCGTGGCGCGCTTCCACCGGAGCGAGGCCGCGACGGTCTCGGTCTCGGCGCTGTCCTCGGCCGCGCTGGCGTTCTTCCCGGGTCTCATCGCCGCGGATGCCGGCGGGATCCGGCTCGAGCTCACCGATCGAGACGTCGCGCACGAGCAGTACGTACGGCTGACCGCGGACATCGACCTCGTGATCGCACATCGGCTGCCGGGCCACGCCCTGTGGCCGCACCCGATCGCGTCCGAGCTGCTCATCGACGAGCCGCTGGATCTCGTCTTCCGCAAGGGCCACGCCCTGGACCGGCCGGGGCCCGCCACAGCAGCCGAACTCGTCGACAGCGAGTGGGTCAACGCGCACGAGGACTTCCCGCTGGCGCAGTCCGTCGCTCTCATCGGCATGATCTCCGGCCGCGAACCCGTGATCCGCCATCGGGTGAACGACTACGCCGTCGCCGCCGCAGTGCTCGGCGCCTCCGACGCCGTCGGTCTTCTCCCGCGCCATACCGGGCAGGTCTACCTCACGGACGGACTGGTCCGGCGCCCGCTGTCCACCGGATCCGCGCCCCGGCGGAGCATCGATGTGCTCGCACGTCCGGAGACGCTCCGCCGCACCGCCGTGCGCACCGTGCTCGAATCGATCAGGACGAGGGCGAGGGACCTGATCGCACTGTCCGGCGGGGAGGCGGGTCCGGCCGGCTGAGCGGTCGCCCTGCGCGCCTCGGCCGTGGACGCCTGCGGCGGCCATAGCCTGAACCCATGACTGGGCTGCGGCGTGTGCTGGGGATCGATCCAGGCCTCACCCGCTGCGGGATCGGCGTCGTCGATGTCGACCCGATGCGACGTGGCACTCTCGTGCATGTCGGTGTGCTCCGCACCCCCGTGGACGCGCCGATCGGCGAGCGGCTCGCCGCGATCGCCGCGGGGATCCGCCTCGTGATCGCCGAGCACGAGCCGGACGCCGTCGCCGTCGAGCGCGTCTTCGCGCAGCAGAACAGCCACACGGTGATGGGTACGGCCCAGGCCAGCGGAGTCGCACTGCTCGTCGCCGCCGAGCACGGCCTGCCCGCGGCGACGCACACTCCGAGCGAGGTGAAGGCCGCCGTGACCGGCTACGGATCCGCCGACAAGAAGCAGGTGCAGGCGATGATCGCGCGGATCCTCCGTCTGGACGCGCCACCGCAGCCGGCCGATGCGGCGGACGCGCTCGCGATCGCGCTGTGTCATGCGTGGCGGGCTCCGGGCGTGATCGGCGGCGGGGGAGCGGGCGCCGCCATGGCGGATCGCGGGGGCGCCGCGCTGACCCCCGCGCAGAAGGCGTGGGCCGACGCAGAGCGTGTCGCTCGAACATACCTACGACCACCTGCGTAGACTTCTCTCATGATCTCCTCTCTGCGCGGCATCGTGCTGGCCGCGACCGCCGATGCCGTCATCATCGAGGTCGGGGGCGTCGGCTTCTCCGTCGCGGTTCCGGGCGATGTCGCGCACACGGCGCGACTCGGTCAGGAGCTGCGCCTGCACACCTCGCTCATCGTGCGAGAGGATGCCCTGTCGCTGTACGGCTTCGCGGATCGCGCAGAGCTGGAGGTGTTCGGACTGCTCATCGGCGTGACCGGCGTCGGGCCGAAGTCCGCGCTCGGGGTGCTCTCGCATCTGTCGGTCGACCAGATCGCCGCCGCCGTCGCGGACGACGACGACGCACCGTTCCGCCGCGTGTCCGGCATCGGGCCGAAGACCGCCAAGCTCATCGTCGTGCAGCTCGCCGGCAAGCTCCAGCCGCCCGCCGCGGTGCCGACCAAGGCGGCGGTCGACGGCGAGATCACCACCCAGCTCGTCGCCGCGCTGATCGGACTGGGCTGGACCGAGCGCGTCGCCGCCGAGGCCGCCGAGCGCAGTGCCGCGGAGGCGAGCGAGACCGAGCGCGGATCCGTGGCGCTGCTGCTGCGTCGCACGCTCGCGACGCTGGGGCCGGCACAGGGCGGAGGCGCGCGTGGCTGACGTGCACGACGCGAGTGAGGCGGTCGACGAGGCCGAGCTCGCCATCGAGGGCGCCCTGCGCCCGGCGAGCCTGGACGAGTTCGTCGGGCAGCACAAGGTCCGCGGACAGATGAAGCTGCTGCTCGAGGCCGCTCGGATCCAGGACCGGCCGGCCGACCACATCCTGCTGTCCGGCCCTCCGGGTCTCGGCAAGACCACGCTCGCGATGATCGTCGCGCACGAGAGCGGTCGGCCGCTGCGGATGTCCAGCGGGCCGGCGATCCAGCACGCGGGTGATCTCGCGGCGCTGCTGAGCAGCCTGACTCCGGGCGAGGTGCTCTTCATCGACGAGATCCATCGCATGGCGCGCTCTGCCGAGGAGATGCTCTACCTCGCGATGGAGGACTTCCGCATCGACATCATGGTCGGCAAGGGCGCCGGTGCGACCAGCATCCCGCTCGAGCTCGCGCCATTCACCCTGGTCGGCGCCACGACCCGCTCTGGGCTGCTGCCCAACCCGCTGCGCGATCGGTTCGGGTTCACCGCGCACCTCGAGTACTACGACCCGGACGAGCTGGAGAAGGTCGTCGCGCGCTCGGCCATCGTGCTCGGCGTCGACGTGCCGGCTGTCGCCCGCGCCGAGATCGGCCGCCGCTCGCGGGGCACGCCTCGTATCGCGAACCGCCTGCTGCGCCGCGTCCGCGACTACGCGCTGGTGCACGGCGGCGGTTCCTCGGCCTCTGTCGACGACGTGCGCGCGGCGCTCGAGCTCTACGACGTCGACCGGATCGGGCTGGACCGCCTCGACCGTGCCGTGCTGGACGCGGTCGTGCGGCGGTTCCGCGGGGGACCGGTCGGCCTCAGCACCCTGGCCGTCTCCGTCGGCGAGGAGGCCGACACGATCGAGAGCGTCGTCGAGCCGTATCTCGTGCGGATCGGCTTCCTGGGGCGCACGCCACGCGGACGCATCGCGATGCCCGAGGCGTACGCCCATCTCGGCATCGCCCACCCCGAGGGGTCTGCGCTGTTCGATGACCTATAATCGCTGAAGACTTTCACCACCCACCCCTTCGCGTGCGCTCGAAATCGCGCGCGCCCCGGAAAGGCTGTTCTTCCCGCATGAACATCGGCACCTTCTTCTCGCAGTACGGTCTCTTCTTCGTTCTGGCGATCCTCCTCGTCTTCATGGTGCTGTCCACGCGCCGTCGCAACAAGCGCATGAAGGAGGAGCAGGAGAAGAAGGCGACGCAGACCGTGCCCGGTGCCCGCGTCCTCCTGCAGGGCGGGCTCTACGGAACGATCGTCGAGTTCGATCCGGAGAACCTCGACCGTCCCGCGCGGGTCGAGATCGCCCCCGGAACCGTCATCGAGGTGCACTCGCAGGCGATCCTCCGCATCGTCGACGAGGAGCAGCCCGCGGACGCGGCCCCGGCCATCGCCGAGGACCACACGCCGCTGGACGAGCGCACCGACGACCTCCGCATCGAGACGGCCGAGGAGACCCGCGCGCGTCTCGAGCGCGACGGCGACGACAAGAACTGACGCGCACGGCGCCACCGTACGTCCGACAGGTCAGCACCGTCTGACCCCTGAGAAAGCGAAGAACCTTCGTGGCATCGTCCTCTCCCGTCAAGCACGCCTGGCGGGTTCTGCTCGGCCTGCTCATCGCCATCGGCGTGCTCTTCGGTCTCAACGCCCTGGGCGTCTACGGCTTCAAGCAGAGCTCGTGGGCGCCGCAGCTCGCCCTCGACCTGCAGGGCGGCACGCAGATCATCCTCAGCGCGCAGACCGCCGACGGCAAGGATCCGAACGCGGATCAGCTGAACCAGGCCGCGCAGATCATCCGGCAGCGCGTCGACGCCTCCGGTGTGGGCGAGTCGGACATCACCACCGAGGGTGGCCGCAACATCGTTGTCCAGATCGCGGGCAAGGCGGACGAAGCCACGCGCAACCGCATCCAGGCCAGCGCCAAGATGGAGCTGCGGGCGGTGCTTGCGGCCACCGACCCCGCCACGAGCTTCGTCGGCGAGGACGGGAAGTCCACGCCGTACCCGACGCCCGCGCCCGACCTCGCGTCGACGCCCTCGCCCTCACCCACCGATGGCAGTGACCTGTCCTGGATCACGCCCAAGCTGCAGGCCGAGTTCCTCGCCTACGACTGCAGCACGAAGCGGGATGCGGCCAAGCAGCCCTCTGATCAGCCGCTCATCGCCTGCGATGAGAAGGGGCAGGCGAAGTACCTGCTCGGCCCCGTCGAGCTCGACGGAACGTCGATCAAGGACGCGACGGCCGGCATGAATCAGCAGAACGCGCAGTGGGAGGTCAATCTGACCTTCGACGCGAAGGGCACCGAAGCCTTCGGCAAGGTCAGCCAGCGCCTGTACGCGTTCACCCAGCAGAACGTGACCCCGCGCAACCAGTTCGCGTTCGTGCTGGACGGATCCGTCATCTCCGCGCCGTCCATGAACGGCGTGATCCTCGACGGCCGTCCCTCGATCAGCGGATCCTTCACCCAGGAGACGGCCAAGGCCCTCGCCGACCAGCTGAAGTACGGTGCGCTTCCGCTCAGCTTCACCGTGCAGAGCTCCGACACGATCTCCGCGACACTCGGCTCCCAGCAGCTGCAGATCGGGCTCATCGCCGGCCTCATCGGTCTGGCCCTGGTGGCGGTCTACTCGCTGCTGAGCTACCGTGCGCTCGGATTCGTCATCGTGGCCTCGATCGCGGTCATGGCGGTGATCACGTACGTGCTCATCTGCATCCTCGGCTGGCGCATGGGCTTCCGACTGTCGCTCGCCGGCGTCGCCGGTCTGATCGTGTCGATCGGGTTCACGGCCGACTCGTTCATCGTCTACTTCGAACGAATAAGAGACGAGCTGCGAGACGGCAAGTCCATCACGGGCGCCGTCGAGGACGGCTGGGCCCGCGCGAAGCGCACGATCTACATCTCCAAGTCGATCAACATCCTCGCCGCCGTGGTGCTGTACATCCTCGCCGACGCGACGGTGAAGGGCTTCGCCTTCACGCTCGGTCTGACCACGATCATCGACGTGCTCATCTTCGTGGTGTTCACACACCCGGTGATGCAGATCCTGGCCCGCACGCGCTTCTTCGGCAACGGGCATCCGCTGTCGGGGATGGACCCGCAGGCGCTCGGTGCCGTGTACCGGGGCCGTGCGGAGTTCCGCGAGGTCGCTGCCGCCTCCCAGGGCAAGGCGGCGCGTGCCGGCCGCTCGCGGGGCGAGGCGGAGCGTCGGCAGACGATCGCCGAGCGCAAGCGCGCGGAGGCCATGGCATCCGCTGACAAGGGTGCGAGCCGGAACGAGGACAACGACTGATGCGCTCCATGAACGAGTTCGGAAACGATCTCTACTCCGGAAAGACCTCCTTCCCGTTCGTCGGGAAGCGCCGCCTCTGGTTCATCATCGCGATCCTGCTCGTGGTCGGATCCGCCCTCGTGCCGCTGTTCCGTCCCGTGCAGTTCTCGATCGAGTTCACCGGCGGCTCGCAGTTCACCGTCGAGGCCCCGGCCGATCGCAACCAGGACATCGCGACCGCCGCGGTGCGCTCGGTGCTGCCCAACGTGACCACGAAGGTCACCACGGTCAACAACCGTGACATCCGCGTGCAGACCGCGCAGCTCAAGAACGATCAGCAGACGCACGATGTCGCGGCCGCGCTGGCGAAGGCCTACGGCGTCTCCGAGGACAGCGTGAACACCTCGTTCATCGGGCCGAGCTGGGGTGAGGGAGTGACCCGGCAGTCGCTGTGGGGTCTCGCGATCTTCCTGGCGCTGACGTTCCTGATCCTCGCGATCTACTTCCGCACGTGGAAGATGTCGGCGGCGTCGATCCTCGGCCTGCTGGACGTGCTGGTGATCACCGTGGGCGTGTACGCGCTGGCGGGCTTCGAGATCTCGCCGGCCGCAGTCATCGGCTTCCTGACGATCCTCGCGTACTCGCTCTACGACACCACCGTCGTGTTCGACAAGATCCGCGAGAACACCACGGAGGAGGGGGCCAAGTCGTCCCGCACCTTCGGCGAGGCGGTCAACCTCGCGGTGAACCAGACGCTGATCCGCTCCATCAACACGGCGGTGATCGCCGCGCTCCCGGTGGGTGCGATCCTGTTCATCGGGGCGTTCTGGCTCGGTGCGCAGACCCTGACCGACATCTCGCTCTCGATCTTCGTCGGCATCATCGTGGCCGCCTACTCCACGTTGTTCGTTGCGGCCCCGCTGTACTCGCTGTTCCGTGAGAACGAGCCCGCCATCCGTGAGCACGACAAGCGCGTGCTCGCCGCGCGCGAGCGTGCCACGGCGTCCGCGGTGGAGGTCTGATCCGACGATGCGTCCGGCCGCGCCTGGCGCTTGTAGGATGATCTGCCTGGAGGTCGGATGAGCGAGGTCGGGACGACGTCGGGCGCGACGCAGGGCTCGAGTCTGCGCAGACTCGTGCCCCGCATCTTCTCGCGCGCGCCGAGGATCAACGATCTCGACAACCTCATCCGCACCGTCCGGCAGAACCACCCGCGCGGCGACCTCGCGATCATCGAGCGCGCCTATGCGGTCGCGGCCGAGAAGCACGCGGGACAGAAGCGGCAGAGCGGTGAGCCCTACATCACCCACCCGCTCGCGGTGGCGCAGATCCTTGCCGATCTGGGCCTCGGTCCACGGGCCATCGCGGCCGCGCTGCTGCACGACACGGTCGAGGACACGGGCTACGCGCTCACCGAGCTGACCGCGACCTTCGGCGACGAGGTGGCGATGCTCGTCGACGGCGTCACCAAGCTCGACAAGGTCAAGTACGGCGACCGTGCACAGGCCGAGACCGTCCGGAAGATGATCGTCGCGATGTCGAAGGACATCCGCGTGCTGATCATCAAGCTCGCGGACCGGCTGCACAACGCCCGCACCTGGGGCTTCGTGCCGCCGGAGAAGGCGGCGAAGAAGGCCACGGAGACGCTGGAGATCTATGCGCCGCTCGCGCATCGGCTCGGTATCCAGGCCATCAAGTCCGAGCTCGAGGATCTGTCCTTCGCGGTGCTGCACCCGAAGATCTACGCGGAGATCGAAAGCCTCATCAAGCAGCGCACTCCGCAGCGCGAGAAGTACATCCGCGAAGTGGTCGATGCGGTCGAGAGCGACCTGCGCGATCTGCGGGTGCGCGGCAAAGTGGCGGGGCGCCCCAAGCAGCTGTACTCCGTGTACCAGAAGATGGTGGTGCGCGGTCGCGAGTTCGACGACATCTACGATCTCATCGGAATCCGCGTGCTCGTGGGCACGGTGCGCGACTGCTACGCCGTGCTCGGCGCCATCCACGCGCGGTGGACCCCGCTGCCTGGACGCTTCAAGGACTACATCGCCACCCCGAAGTTCAACCTTTACCAGTCTCTGCACACCACGGTGATCGGCCCCGACGGCCGCACCGTCGAGATCCAGATCCGCACCCACGAGATGCATCAGCAGGCGGAGTACGGCGTCGCCGCGCACTGGATGTACAAGGAGCGGATGAACGGCGGTGGCAAGGGATCCACCACCGACGCCGACATGACGTGGCTCGCACACATCTCCGACTGGCAGGCGGAGACGGCCGATCCGAGCGAGTTCCTCGATTCGCTGCGGTTCGAGATCGGTGCCAAGGAGGTCTACGTCTTCACTCCGAAGGGGCGCGTCATCGGCCTGCCGTTCGGGGCCACGCCCGTTGACTTCGCCTATGCGGTGCACACCGAGATCGGTCACCGCACGATGGGCGCCAAGGTCAACGGGCGTCTCGTGCCGCTGGAGACGACGCTCAACAGCGGCGACGTGGTCGAGGTCTTCACCTCGAAGAACCCCGACGCGGGCCCCAGCCAGGACTGGCTGAGCTTCGTCAAGAGCACGCGCGCACGCAACAAGATCCGCGGATGGTTCACGAAGGAGCGCCGGGAAGAGGCGATCGAGCAGGGCAAGGAGGCCATCGCCCGGGCGATGCGACGACAGAACCTCCCGCTTCAGCGCCTGATGAACCAGGATTCGTTCGCGGAGGTCGCCCAGCAGCTCCGGTACGAGGACGTCTCGGCGCTGTACGCCGCGGTCGGCGAGGGGCATGTCTCCACCCAGTCCGTGCTGGAGAAGGTCACCGCACTCATCTCGAGCGCCGAGGACACCACCACCGGTGCGATCGACATCCCCGCCCGTGGTCGCAGCCGCATTCCGCGCGACGGCGATTCGGGCGTGCTCGTGCGCGGCGCATCCGACATCCTCGTCAAGCTGGCGAAGTGCTGCACGCCGGTGCCGGGCGACGAGATCGTCGGATTCGTGACGCGGGGGAGCGGCGTGTCCGTGCACCGGGCGGACTGCGTGAACGTGAAGGCGCTCTCGGCCGAGAAGGATCGCATGGTCGAGGTCGAATGGGCCCCGACGACGCGCAGCGTGTTCCTGGTGCAGATCCAGGTCGAGGCGCTGGACCGCTCCGGCCTGCTCTCCGATGTCACGCGCGTGCTCAGCGAGCATCACGTGAACATCCTGTCGGCGAGCGTGCAGACCACATCCGATCGGCTGGCGCTCAGTCGCTTCGTCTTCGAGATGGGCGATACCGTGCACCTCGACCGGGTGCTGAACGCCGTGCGCCGGATCGATGCGGTCTACGACGTCTACCGGGTCACGTCGTCCTGACCCCATGCTCCCGGCGGGATTCCGGTGCCGGATCCTGGTCGGCCCGGGTGCCGTACTCGGCGAGGAACAGAACCACGCGGCGATGGCCGGGACCATGGTGCATGCCTGCGACGCGCTTCGCCGCGCGCGCCAGCAGTCCGGGATCGACCTGCACCAGCCCGTGCGCCCAGTCGAGCCGCTCCGGGATCGTGACCGGCCAGCGCACCAGATCGATGAGCGTGCGCACCGCGCCGGCGACGGCGGTCCCGCCGAACCTGAGCAGATCGACCGGCTCCAGCACCGGGTCGTGCACGAGGAACCGGCCGGAGCTCGGCGCTCGCAGGCGCTTCCCCTCCGCGCTCTGCAGCTCGTGGCGCTCGGGCGGGGCGTCGCCCGCACCGTGGATCCAGGCCGCACTCATGCCCGCGAACGCGGCGCCGCGCACCGATGAGATCAGCGGTGCGAGTGAGGCGGCCCGCAGGGCGGACGTCTCGACGAGGTCGGCCGGGGCATACGCCTCACCGAGTTCGACGACGTCACCGTCGAGGCGCGCGGCCGTGAGCTCGGCGAGGGTCAGCCGTTCGCCGGGGAGATGCAGGAAGCGGCGCATGTCTCCCAGTGTGCGCCAGAGACCACAGGGCGGGGTTCCGGGATCCCCGCCCTGTGGACAACTGCTGCCGGCGCGTGCGGCGCGAGGCCTCAGCCTCCGAGCGCGTCGAGCCAGGCGCGACGCGCCTCGAGCGCCTCGGTCGCAGCCTTGAGCGCCTTCGCGTCGCCGGACTTCTCGGCGGCGTCGCGCTCGGCCTCGAGCTTGCCGATCGCCTGCATCAGCTGGTCGCTCATCGCACCGGCGCGCGCCTTGGTCTCCGGGTTGTTGCGCTTCCAGTCCACGTCCTCACGCGACTTCAGCTCCTGCTCGATCACGCGCAGGCGGTCATCGAGCGCCCGCTCCTTCTCGCGCGGGAAGATGCGCCCGACCTCATCCCACTCCCGCTGGATGCGCGTGAGCAGTGCGCGGGCGCGGGTGAGGTTCGCCTCATCGCCCACGGCCTTCGCCTGCTCCAGCAGCGCGGTGCGCGCCTCGATGCGGGGAACGGACTCGGCCTCGGTCGCGGCGGCCTGCTCGGCGCGGGCCGAGTACAGGGCGTCTCCCGCGGCCTTGAACCGGGCCCAGAGCGCGTCGTCGGCCTTGCGGCCGGCGCGGCCCGCGGCCTTCCACTCGTCGAGCAGCCCGCGGTAGGCCGGGATGCCGTCCACGCCCTTGGGCGCGAGGGCCTCGGCGCGCTCGACGAGACGGGACTTGCGGTCGCGTGCGGCCTTGTGGGTCTCGTCGAGATCGGCGTAGAAGGCGCGCCGCTGACGGTCGACGGTGGCGCGCGCATCGCGGAAGCGCTTCCAGAGCTGGTTGGCCGCGCCCTTCGGCAGACGAGGGCCGTTCTGCTGGTGGGCCTGCCACGCGTCGAACAGCGCACCCATCTCCTCGGTGACCTTCTTCCACTGCACGGACGAGAGGTCCTGCGCGGCGATGGCCTCGGAGCGCTCGACGAGAGCGGTGCGCTCGGCGATCGCGGCGTCGACGGCGGCCTTCGCCTCCTGCGCCTCGGCGGCGGAGGCATCCGCGAGGGATCCGCTCAACGCGTCGAGGCGCGCGCGGAGGCCGGCGATGTCGCCGACCGCGGCGGCATCGGTGATCTCGGTGACGAGGTGCTGCGCCTGCTTGGCGAGCTCTCCCGCTCCGGGGCCGCCGGCCTGCACGCGCTGTTCGAGCGTGTTCACCTTGAAGGCGAGGTCGTCGTACTTGCGCACGAAATAGGCCAGGGCCTCCTCGGGCGTCCCGTCGGGGTACTGCCCGACCTCGCGCCACTCGTCGCCCTCACGGACCGACACCGTGCCGTCGTCGGTGACACGGCCCCACTCGGCGGCGTCGCTCGTGCTCGGCACGATGGGTGCGGCCGCTGCCGCGAGGACCACCGGGCGGATCGCGGATGCCGGCGGCCGTGGCATCGCCGGGGGACGAGGCATCATCGGCGGGCGCGGTGACGGGGCGACGGCCGGCTTCGACGCGGTCTCGGTCGGCTCGACCGCGGCCTGCGCGGACTCGTCCGCAGCGGACTCGGTGACGGATGCCGCCGGCTCAGCCTGCTCGGCGTGGATCTCGGGGGTGTGCTCTTCGGTGGACACGGTGAACTCCTTGCGCGGCGGACCGCGGGAGGCGGAAAGGACAAGCCTCAGCCTAGTACGCCACGCTCCGCCACGAACGGGCGGAAGCCCTCCGGCGCCGTGGAGCGGCGGCGGGTCTCAGCCGGCCGGCGTGCCGGTCGGTGTGGGCAGTTCGGTCGGCACCCCGGGGCCGGGCGTGGCCGGGGCGGTGCTGGCCGACGGAGAGGGCGATGGCGCGGGTGCTGTGGCCTCCGCATGCACGACCTGGCTCACCACGGCGCCGATGACGACCAGGGATCCGACGACCACGGCGACGGCGTTGTCGCGCACCCGACGGCGCACCGCGCGGGCGTGCAGCTCCTGTCGCGCCGCGTGCAGCCGCGAGCGCTCCTGCTCCACACGGGTGCGCTGGGCGCGGGCGTTCGACGAGCGGCGAGCGGCCATGGATCCTCCCTGGATGTCGAGCACAGAGCCTATCGCGCGTGGAGAGGCGCCCTCGGCAGGAGGTGGTCCGAGCCGCCCCGGAATGTCCTCGGCGACGGCTAGCCTTGTCGGCATGACCCCTGCCCCGTCGCTGCTGAGCGGACAGACGCCGCTCGCGGTGCGGATGCGTCCGGTCGCGCTCGACGAGGTCGCCGGGCAGCAGCACCTGCTGCGACCCGGCTCGCCCATCGTCACGCTCGCGGATCCCGGCGCCAAGACGGCGTCGAGCGTGTCGATGATCCTGTGGGGCCCGCCCGGTACCGGGAAGACGACTCTCGCCCAGGCGATCGCGCGCTCGTCCGGACGCCGGTTCGTCGAGCTCTCCGCGATCACGGCCGGAGTGAAGGACGTGCGCGAGGTGATGCAGGAGGCGCTCACGCAGCGGGATCTGTACGGGCAGTCCACGATCCTGTTCCTCGACGAGATCCACCGCTTCACGAAGGCCCAGCAGGACGCTCTCCTGCCCGGGGTCGAGAACGGGTGGGTCATCCTGATCGCGGCGACGACGGAGAACCCCTCGTTCTCCGTGATCTCACCGCTGCTGTCGCGGTCGCTGCTGCTCACGCTGCGTGCGCTCACCGACGACGACATCGGCGCGCTCGTCGACCGCGCCGTCACCGATCCGCGCGGCTTCTCCGGGCGCGTGGCGCTGGAGCCGGAGGCGCGCGCCGCGCTCGTCCGGCTCGCGTCGGGCGACGCACGCCGTGCACTGACCGGCCTGGAGGCCGCCGCGACCGTCGCCGCCGCCCCCGACCGCACGGATGGCGGCGAGCCGCCCGTGATCACCGCCGACGATGTCGCCCAGGCGGTCGACCGCGCGCTGCTGCGCTACGACCGCCAGGGCGACGAGCACTACGACGTCATCAGCGCCTTCATCAAGTCGATCCGCGGCTCCGATGTCGACGCGGCCGTGCACTATCTCGCGCGGATGATCGAGGCCGGCGAGGATCCCCGCTTCATCGCCCGGCGGCTCGTCATCTCCGCCGCCGAGGACATCGGCCTCGCGGATCCGCAGGCGCTGCTGATCGCCACCGCCGCCGCGGACGCGGTCGCGTTCATCGGCATGCCGGAGGGGCGCATCCCGCTCGCCGAGGCCACGATCTACCTCGCCACGACGGCGAAGTCGAACGCCGCCTACCTTGCGATCGACGCCGCGATCGCCGATGTGCGGGCCGGCGGCTTCGGGCGCGTGCCGGTGCATCTGCGCGACGCCCACTATCCCGGCGCCAAGCGGCTCGGGCATGGCAAGGGGTACGTCTACCCGCACGACAGCGATGCCGGCGTCGTCGCGCAGCAGTACCTTCCCGACGAGTTGCACGGGCGGCGCTACTACCAGCCCAAGGCCCTCGGCGGGGAGCGGGACGTGCAGGGCAGGCTCGAGCGGATCCGGCGCATCCTCGGGGAGGGACGGCGCTGACGCGGTCCGCCCGATGCGCGGCGGTTCGCGTCAGGGCGATCTGATAGCATGGATCGGCTCGAAACCGTGTTTTCGGGCATCTCTCCACTCCTGCATCACCCTCTCGTCCGCCCCGGCGTGCGTTCGTGAGGGGCGGAATCGAGACGATACGTCCGCGAGCCGTGACCGACACGGCCGCGTATCGAAAGGAACACTTCGTGGTCACGAAGTCCCAGGACCGCCGCAAGGTGCGTCTGTCGCGCGCCCTCGGCGTCGCGCTCACCCCGAAGGCCGCCCGCTACCTCGAGAAGCGTCCCTACGCTCCGGGTGAGCACGGCCGCACCAAGCGCAAGGCCGACAGCGACTACGCCGTCCGTCTGCGCGAGAAGCAGCGTCTCCGCGAGCAGTACGGCATCCGCGAGAAGCAGCTGGTCATCCAGTTCAACGAGGCCCGTCGCAAGGACGGCATGACCGGTGAGAACCTCGTCGAGCAGCTCGAGATGCGTCTGGACGCGCTCGTGCTCCGTGCCGGCTTCGCGCGTACCACCGCGCAGGCCCGCCAGCTCGTCGTGCACCGTCACATCCTCGTCGACGGCCAGCTCGTCGACCGCCCGTCGTTCCGCGTGAAGCCGGGCCAGCTCATCCACGTCAAGGCCAAGAGCGAGGGCCTCGAGCCCTTCCAGGTGGCGGCGGCCGGCGGTCACGCCGAGGTCCTGCCCCCCGTTCCGGGCTACCTCGAGGTCGAGCTCGACAAGCTGCAGGCTCGCCTGGTCCGTCGCCCGAAGCGCGTCGAGGTCCCCGTGACCTGTGATGTGCAGCTGGTCGTCGAGTACTACGCCGCGCGCTGATCCAGCCGCGTTCAGCTCGCTGAACGAACACGCCGAGGAGGCGTCGGGGGTATCCCCGGCGCCTCCTCGGCGTTTGCGCATACGATGGAACCCGCCGTGACGTGCGGCGCGGAAGCGGAGGTGTGAGGCATGAAGAGCCTGTCCTGGTTCCTCATCGGCGTGATCGGCGGTTTCGTGGCCGCGCACTTCCTGAACAAGGATCCCCGCGGGCACGACGTGCTGGCCGCCGTGGACGACCGGATCAACGAGTTCACCGGCATCCTCGGCGACGCGTTCCGCGCCCAGGAGGCGCGGCTCACCCGAGACCCCGCCGCGGACTGATCCGGATCCCCCTTCCCCCCGACCCGAACGCGCGCGCCCTCCGCGCGCCCGAAGCAAGGACCCCTCGACACGCATGAAGACCGCGGAGATCGCGCAGCGCTACCTGAGCTACTTCGAGAAGAACGATCACCTCATCGTCCCCTCGGCGTCGCTGGTCAGCGACGACCCCTCGCTGCTGTTCACCGTGGCCGGAATGGTGCCGATGATCCCGTATCTCACGGGCGTCGTCCCCGCACCGCACCCGCGCATCGCCGACCTGCAGAAGTGCATCCGCACCAATGACATCGAAGAGGTCGGACGCACCGCCCGGCACGGCACCTTCTTCCAGATGCTCGGCAACTGGTCCTTCGGCGACTACTTCAAGGAGGGCGCGATCCGCTACGCCTGGGAGCTGCTGACCAGCTCTGAGAGCGACGGCGGACTCGGATTCGAGGAGAAGGACCTCTGGGTCACGGTCTTCGAGACGGACGACGAGGCCGAGGCCATCTGGCGCGACGTGATCGGCCTGAAGCCGGAGCGGATCCAGCGCCTCGGACGTGCCGACAACTACTGGAACACCGGCCAGCCCGGCCCCGGCGGCCCGGACAGCGAGATCTTCTTCGACCGCGGGCCCGCGTACGGACGGGACGGGGGACCGGCGGCCGACGACAACCGGTTCCTGGAGATCTGGAACCTCGTGTTCATGCAGGACTTCATCGACAACATCCGCGGCAAGACCGAGTTCGACATCGTGGGCGAGCTCCCGATGAAGAACATCGACACCGGCATGGGACTCGAGCGCGTCGCGTTCCTCAAGCAGGGCGTCGAGAACATGTACGAGACCGACCAGGTGCGCCCCGTGCTCGATCGTGCGGTCGAGCTCTCCGGACGGCGCTACGGTGCCGAGCATGCCGACGATGTCCGCTTCCGCGTCGTCGCCGACCATGTGCGCTCTTCGCTGATGCTGCTCTCCGACGGCGTGCGTCCGTCGAACGAGGGCCGCGGCTACATCCTTCGCCGGCTGATGCGACGCACGGTGCGCTCGATGCGCCTGCTGGGCGTCGACGAGCCCGTGTTCGGCGAGCTGTTCGCGGCGTCGAAGGATGCGATGAAGAGCGCCTATCCGATCCTCGAGCAGGACTGGACTCAGCTTTCGTCTGCAGCGAATGCGGAGGAGGAGACCTTCCGTCGCACCCTCGACGCCGGATCCACGATCCTGGACCTCGCACTCGCGGACACCAAGAAGGCCGGATCCGCGACCCTCGACGGATCCGAGGCGTTCCTGCTGCACGACACCTACGGCTTCCCGATCGATCTCACCCTCGAGATCGCCGAGGAGGCCGGGCTCAGCGTCGATCGCGCCGCCTTCGACACCCTCATGCAGGAGCAGCGCGCCAGGGCCAAGGCCGACGCGCGCAACCGCAAGCGCCAGATCGCCGACGTCTCGGTGTACGGCGACCTGCGCGCGCTCGGCGAGACCGACTTCCTCGGCTACGACGAGCTGGAGACGGCGACCACCGTGCTGGGCATCCTCGTCGACGGCCAGTCCGTCACGAGTGCGAACGAGGGCCAGATCGCCGAGGTCGTCCTCGCGCAGACCACGCTCTACGCCGAGTCCGGCGGTCAGGTCGCCGACAAGGGCGTCATCACAGGACCCGACTTCGCCCTCGACGTCATCGACGTGCAGAAGCCGGTGCCAGGGTTGATCAGCCACACCGTCGAGGTCACCAGCGGCACCGTGTCGGTGAGCGCCCCGGCGACCACGACCGTCGACGCCGGGAACCGTCGCGCGGCGCGTCAGGCGCATTCCGCCACGCACCTCGTGCATGCGGCCCTGCGTGACACGCTCGGCAAGACCGCCACGCAGGCCGGGTCGCTGAACCGCGCGGGCTACCTGCGCTTCGACTTCTCCTGGAACCAGGCGCTCTCGTCGGCGACCCGGAGCGAGATCGAGGAGATCGCGAACCGCGCCGTGCAGGACGGCCTCGAGGTCACCACCCGGATCATGTCGCTCGACGACGCGAAGGCGGCCGGCGCCATGGCGCTGTTCGGCGAGAAGTACGGGTCGACCGTGCGCATGGTCGACATCGGCGGCCCCTGGTCGCGCGAGCTCTGCGCGGGGACGCACGTGTCCTCGAGCGCGGAGATCGGCCTGATCAACCTCGTGGGCGAGTCGTCGGTGGGCGCCTCGAACCGCCGGGTCGAGGCTCTCGTCGGGCAGGACGCATTCCGCGAGTTCGCCGCAGAGCGCGCACTCGTGTCACAGCTCACCTCGGCGCTGAAGACCCCCCGCGAGCAGCTCACCGAGCGAGTCGCCGATCTCGCCGCCCAGCTCAAGGCCGCGGAGAAGCGCATCGCGCAGTTCGAGGCGGCCGCGCGTGCCGGTCGCGTCCCTGCCATCGCGCAGACGGCGACCGCCGTGGGATCGGTGCAGTTCGTCGCGCACGATCTCGGCGAGGTCGACGGCGCCGACGCCGTGCGTGAAATCGCCACGGGCGTGCGGGACACGTTCGGCGGATCCCCTGCCGTGGCGGCGATCGCCGGCGTGGCGGGCGACCGGCCGATGGTGGTCGTCGCCGCGAACGAGGCGGCCCGGGCTGCAGGCGCCAAGGCCGGTGCACTCGCCAAGCTCGCTGCAGCCGTGCTCGGCGGTGGTGGCGGCGGGCGCGATGACGTGGCGCAGGGCGGCGGATCCGATGTCGCGGCGCTGCCCGCGGCGTTCGCGGCCATCGAGCAGGAGCTGCGTCGAGCGTGACAGGCTTCCGGCGGGGCGTGCGCCTCGGCATCGATGTCGGGCGGGCGAGGATCGGGGTGGCGCGCAGCGACCCGGACGGGATGCTGGCGGTGCCGCTCGAGACCGTGCCGCGCGGCGATGGATCGATTGCGCGGCTCGTGGAGCTGACCGCGGAGTATGAGCCGGTCGAGCTGCTCGTCGGCCTGCCGATCAACCTGCGCGGTGAGGACACGGCGTCGACCGCCGACGCGCGCGACTTCGCGCAGGAGCTCGGCCGTGCGAGCGGGATCCCCGTACGCCTGATCGACGAGCGTCTCAGCACCGTGACCGCCCATCAGGCACTGCGTGCGTCCGGTCGCAGCCAGCGCACCACGCGCGGCGTGATCGACCAGGCCGCCGCCGTCGTGCTTCTGCAGCATGCCATCGACACCGAGAAGAACACCGGCGCGCCCGCCGGCGTCCCGCTGATCCTCGACGAGGAGACCCGCTGACATGTCCGACCGAGAAGAATCGGCCGCCACGCCGGAGGACCATGCGCTGTCGCACGAGCTTTTCGGCGCCCTGCCGGATCCTCAGGTCGAGGTGCCCCAGACCCTGGAACGGCCCGCGGCCGCCGGGTCGCGACGCGCGGCTCGGGAAGCCGCGGGCGGCCACGCGCGCGCCCATCACGACGAGACGCACTCGACGCTCGAGGCTCTGTTCCGGCACGAGCACGAGCCCAAACCCGTGCCGAAGCACAGGAAGCGGCGAGGATGCCTGGTTGCGCTCCTCGTGATCTTCGTGCTCATCGGCGGTGCCGCGGGCGGGGGATTGTGGGCCTGGAACACCTACGGCGCCAAGATCAGCGAGGTCATGGGCTGGGGGCCGTCGAAGGACTTCGAGGCCGGCCAGGCGACCGGCGAGACGCTCGTCACGATCGACAAGGGCTACGCGGGCAAGCAGGTCTCGGAGGCGCTCTACAACGCCGGCGTGACGAAGACGTCCTCGGTCTTCTACGACATGCTCGTCAAGGATCAGATCGTGAACACGTTCTATCCGGGCGTGTACCGCCTGCAGCTGAAGATGACGGCGGCCGACGCGCTCACGGCGCTCAACGACCCGAAGAACAAGCTGCAGAACTCCGCGGTCATCCCGGAGGGATACACGGTCGCACAGACGCTCGAGCGCATCGCCAAGAGCGTCGACGTGCCGCTGGCCGACCTGCAGGCTGCCGTGCAGCACCCCGCCGACTACGGTGTGAACGCCGACTCGCTCGAGGGCTGGCTGTTCCCGGCGCTCTACGAGTTCGCACCCGACGCGACCGCGAAGGACGTCGTCTCCACACTCGTGCAGCGCACCAAGGACTCGCTGAGCGCCGCCGGCGTGCCCGCGGGGGATGAGCAGCGCGTGCTCACGATCGCGTCGATCATCCAGCGTGAGGCCCGTGCCGAGGCGGACTTCTACAAGGTCTCCCGGGTGATCCAGAATCGCCTCGACCAGGGCATGAAGCTGCAGATGGACTCGACCGCGCAGTACGGCTACGGCGAACTGCACAGCGGCTCCGCCAGCACCTCCGATGCGGCCCAGACCGACGACAACCCGTGGAACACCTACGTGATCGACGGGCTGCCGAAGACCCCGATCTCGAATCCGGGGGACAAGGCGATCGACGCGGCCATGCACCCCGCGACCGGGTCGTGGCTGTACTTCGTCACCGTCAATCTCGACACCGGTGAGACCGTCTTCTCGACGACGTACGCCGAGCATGAGGCTGCCGTGAAGCAGTGGCAGGACTGGTGCAAGGCCAACCCCGACTCCGGGTGCTGAGATGACCTCTCCGTCGCGGCTGGCCGTCTGGGGGGACCCGATCGACCACAGCCGCTCTCCGGATCTGCACGGCGCTGCCTACCGACTGCTGGGGCTGGACTGGGAGTACGGCCGCCGCCGCGTCGACGACTCGGGCTTCGACGCTGCTCTGGACGGACTGGACGCGACCTGGCGCGGACTCTCCCTGACCATGCCGCTGAAGGAACGGGCCTACGCACGCGCGGATGCCCTCGACGATGACGCGCGACTCACCGGGGCCGTGAACACCCTGCTGCTGGGCGAAGAGATCCGCGGGTTCAACACCGATGTCCGCGGGCTCACCGCCGCGCTCGTGGCGGGGGGACTGGGATCGGCTCGCACCGCGCGGGTGCTCGGCGGGGGAGCGACGGCCCGTTCCGCACTGGTGTCGCTGCTGCGTCTGGGAGTCGACCTGGTCGAACTGCGCACGCGCCGGCCGGAGCAGGCCGAGGAGCTCGCCGGGTTCGCCCGGCGCATCGGCCTGTCGGCGACCACGACGTCACTCGGATCCGTCGCCGCGCCGCTGCCGGTGGATCTCACGGTCTCGACCCTGCCGGGGAGCGCGGCGCTGCCGGAAGCCGTGATGACCCTGCTCGCGCAGCAGGGT
>JAFDWM010000060.1 GCA_018268455.1 Actinomycetota bacterium
CGGTACAGCGCGATGAGTCGCTGGTAGTGCTCCTTGGGCCAGAAGATGTTGTTCGCGAAGAAGCCGTCGCCGTAGTAGGCGGCCTGCTCGGCGATCTCCGGGGTGCGGATGGAGCCGTGCCAGACGAACGGCGCGACGCCGTCGAGCGGTCGCGGCGTCGATGTGAACCCCTGCAGTGATGTGCGGAACTTGCCCTCCCAGTCCACGACGTCCTTGGTCCACAGCTCGTGCAGCAGCGCGTAGTTCTCGATCGCGAGGGGCAGGCCCTGGCGGATGTCCTTGCCGAACCACGGATACACCGGCCCGGTGTTGCCGCGGCCCAGCATGAGATCCATCCGACCGCCGGACACGTGCTGCAGCATCGCGTAGTCCTCGGCGATCTTCACCGGGTCGTTCGTGGTGATGAGAGTCGTCGACGTCGAGACGATGAGACGCTCGGTCTGCGCGGCAAGCGTGGCGAGGAAGGTGGTGGGGCTCGACGACCAGAACGGCGGGTTGTGGTGCTCGCCGATCGCGAACACGTCCAGGCCGACCTCTTCGGCGTGCTTGGCGATCGTCAGCGTGCTCTGGATCCGCTCGCGCTCGCTCGGGGTCTCCCCCGTGACCGGGTTGCGGGTGATGTCGCTGACCGACATGAGGCCGAACTGCATGCCCGACCGGGTGCTCGACTCGCTCACTGCTGTCTCCTTCAAGATCTATTCATTTGAATGTATCTGATGGAACACCGTCCACGCTGAAGTATTCCCCCGATCGCCGGGATCGACCACCCCCGGGATCCGTGGGTGCCGGACCGACGTCAGGAGAAGAGCTCGGCACCGACGTAGGAGCCGCGCTGCGCACCCGCGGGAATCGCCCAGATCCCGGATCCGATGTGGGTGATGTACTCGCTCATCAGGTCGGTGGAGAGTCGCTTCTGCAGCCTGATGAACTGCTCCGGAGAGCGCTGGTAGGAGAGGAAGAAGAGGCCGGCGTCGAGCTTGCCGAGCTCGGTGTTGCCGTCGACGTAGTTGTAGCCGCGGCGCAGGATCCGCACGCCGTCGTTGACCGTCGGGTGCGCCAGTCGCACATGCGCGTGCTCGTCGATCGCGGATCCGGAGAACGACGGCTCGGTCTCCTCGGCACCGCCCGACAGCGGCGCGCCGCTGCCCTTGGCGCGGCCGATCGTGCGGTCCTGCTCGGCCAGGCGCAGCCGGTCCCAGGTCTCCACATGCATCGCGATCTTGCGGGCGACCAGGTACGAGCCGCCCGCCATCCACGCGGGCTCGTCCTGCTCGGCGACCCACACGTGATCGGCGAGCCCCGCGGCATCGTCCGCCAGGATGTTGGCGGTGCCGTCCTTGTAGCCGAACAGGTTGCGCGGGGTCTGCTGGTCCGCGGAGGTGCGGGACGTGCGCCCGAAGCCGAGTTGCGACCAGCGCAGCCGCGCGCGTCCGAACGCGATGCGGCTGAGGTTGCGCACGGCATGCACGGCGACCTGGGGATCGTCCGCGCACGCCTGGATGCACAGGTCGCCGCCGCTGGTGCCGGCCTCGAGCGCGTCGCCGACGAAGGACGGCAGGTCGGCGAGCGCCGCGGGCCGCCGCTCGGCGATGCCGAACCGGTCTGCCTCGTCGAGGAACAGTCCAGGGCCGAGCCCGAAGGTCAGCGTGAGTCCGGTCGCGCCGAGCCCCTGCGCCTCTCCGGTATCATCCGGCGGTGCTTCCGGCGAGCCGCCGACGGCGCCCGAGGCGCTCACATCGAGCCCCTTGACCATCCGCGACGCCGCATAGCTCCAGTCCTGCAGCAGCGAGACCAGATCCTCCCGGCTCGCGCGCGGCATCATGTCGAAGCTCGCGAAGTGGAGGTGATCCTGCACACGTGTCGTGATCCCGGCCTGGTGGGCGCCCTCGAAGGCGAACTCGTCACCCGCCGCCGATCCGCCGCGCCCGGCCCCCGCGGCGACCGCCCCGCCGGCACCCGCCGCGATGCCGGCCACGCCGCTGCCGATCGCCCAGCCGAGCAGCCCTCGGCGGCTGATGCCGGCGCGCGTGCCGTCCTCGGCGGCGACGACGGACGCCCCCGCCGGCTCGTCGCCGGGGCGGGGCGCCGTGGCGCCGGAGTCGGAGTGCGTCATCAGCCGAGGATCGTGCTGGTGAGCTTCGAGAGCGGCTCGGCGAGCGCGTTCAGCAGGTCGGTGAGGTCGCGCTTCTGGGCCTCGGTCACGGTCGAATACGGCGCGAAGCCGTCCTTCAGCGAGCCGTGCACCGCGAGCTCGGCCTCGAGAGCGGAGAAGCCGCGCTCGATCTGCTGCACGAGCTTCTCGCCTTCGGCACCCTTGCTCTCCGCGAACTCGCGCACGACGGAGAAGGCCATCTCGGATCCCTCGACGTTCGCCGCGAAATCGGAGAGGTCCGTGCCGGACCACCAGTCCTCCTCGCCCGTGATCTTGCCGTTGGCGACCTCGTCCAGGAGCGAGATGGCGCCGTTGGAGATCCCGGCGATGCCCTTGGACTCGAGGTCCTTCACGAAGGCATCGGAGTGGACGTGGTCGTACAGCTCCTGCAGGTCGGTGAGGAGCTTGTCGGCGAACGCGGCGCGCTCGGCGGGCGTCGACGGCGCCCAGTCCAGGTTCGCCGGGGTGGTGCCGTCGGCGTTCATCGCTCCCGCGGCCGGGGCCCAGAGATCCTTCTCGATGCGGTGGAAGCCTGTCCAGTCGATGCCGTCGGCCTTGGCATCGAGCTCACGGAAGTCCAGGCGCGGATCCAGCGTGCCCAGCTGCTCGGCGATGGGCTCGATCCGCTCGTAGTGCGCGCGCACGGTCGAGAACTGCGCCTTCGCGGCCGCGTCGTCACCCCCGCGATAGGCGTCCGCGAAGGTCTTCGCGGACGGCAGGAGCTGGTCGACCTGGTCTTTCACGTAGGAGGCGTACTGGGTGAGCGCCGTCTGCTTCTGCGCCGCATCGTCGCCCGTCTCGGCGACCTTCTCCCCGCTCACGGCGAACGCCGTCTTCCCGATCCCGGATCCGATCATCCCCGGCTTGCAGACGGTGAAGTAGGAACCCGGCTGAGCCACCACGGTCAGCGTGCGGGACGCGCCGGGCGCCACGTTCTCGACCTCGCCGACGATGCGCACGCCGTCTTCGGCGAGCAGGTAGAACTCGGTGACCTGGTCACCCTTGTTGCTCACGTCGAAGGCGAGCGTGCCGCTGGTCGCGGTGCCCGAGGAGACGGTGCAGGCGTCGGCCGTGGACGAGACGGTCAGCCGGCCGGCGGCGGCGACGTCGGACTTCGCCACGCACCCGGTGAGGGCGAGGCCGAGCACGGCGACGGCGCCGAGGACGGCGATCGGTCGGCGGTCGATGGTCATGAGGCTCCTTCAACGGTGCGGGGCAGGGAGACGGAGATCGAGGTCTCCGGAAGACGAGGAGAGGCCGCGGCCGCCGGCACGGAGGGCCGACGCAGGCCGCGCACGAACAGTGTTCCGACGATCGCGAGGTAGAGGCCCCACGCGAGCACCTGGATCCAGCTCATCTGCGGCATGAACCCGATGGTCGCCTGCAGGAGGACCGCGATCACGCCATCCGGCGGGATCACGGCGCTGAGGTCGAACGCCCAGCCGAACGGGAACGCCGCCCAGCCGGTGAGCACGACGCCGTCGGCTCCGAGCGGCGCGAGTGCGGTGAACGGCCCCGGCAGCACCGCCGCCTCCTGGAGGTCCTTGATCGCGTACGCCAGCACGCCGGCCGCCACCACGACGAGGAAGCCGCTGGTCCAGGTGAAGAAGCGGGACAGATCGAGCTTCACCGCACCCCGGGCGAGCAGCCAGCCGGCGAAGACGGCGACGAGCAGGCCGAGTGATGCGCCGAGCACCGCGGAGGGCGCGTCGCCGAACGACTGCACCATCGACCACAGCAGCAGCGTGGTCTCGATGCCCTCCCTGGCGACGGAGACGAATCCGACGAGCACCAGCGCCCAGACGGTACCCGCTTCGAGCGCGCGATCCACGCCGCCCTGCAGTGAGGACTTCATGGTGCGTCCGGCCTTGCGCATCCAGAAGATCATCCAGGTGACCATGGCGACGGCGACCAGCGAGAGCGTACCGCCGATGATCTCCTGCCCCTGGAACGTGAGCGCATAGGCGCCGAACGTGAGCACCGCTCCGATTCCGAGCGCGAGCAGGACCGCTGCGCCGACGCCGGCCCACATCCGCGGAAGCACGTCGGTGCGCCCGAGACGCTTGAGGTAGGCGACGAGGATGCCGACGACGAGCGCGGCTTCGAGGCCTTCGCGGAGGCCGATCAGGAAGGTGGCGAGCACGGAGCGGATTTCTTGTGTGGAGTGAGGTAAGGAATGCCTTACCTCACCGAGCGTACCATCGCGCCGTCCCCCTCCGAATCGACAGGACACCGGCGGTCATCATCGGCAACATTCGGCTGTCGCCCGCCACGCGCGCCTAGCCTCGCCTCATGGCCGAACTGACCCTCCCGATTCTTGACCTCTCCCAGCTCGACGCCGGTGCCGAGTCCGCGGCGCGGTTCCGCGACGACCTGCGCGCGGCCACGCACGACGTCGGCTTCTTCTACCTCACCGGCACCGGCGTCACGCCCGAGCTGGAGAACCGGCTGCATCGCGCGGCCCTCGACTTCTTCGCCCTGCCCGAGGAGGAGAAGCTCGCGATCGAGAACGTGAAGAGCCCGCACTTCCGTGGGTACACGCGCATCGGCGGCGAGCGCACACAGGGCACGGTCGACTGGCGCGAGCAGATCGACATCGGGCCCGAGCGCGAGACCGTCGACGGCGGCCCGGGGTACAACCGCCTCATCGGCCCGAACCTGTGGCCCGACGCCCAGCCGGAGCTGCGCACGGTCGTCGCGGAATGGCACGAGCATCTCTCCGGAGTGGCCCGCAAGCTCCTGCGCGCCTGGGCGCTCGCTCTCGGCGCGGAGGCGACCTACTTCGAGGAGAATTTCGGCGATCCGTCGACCCTGATCAAGATCGTGCGCTACCCGGGCACGCACGAGCCCGAGCCGCAGCAGGGCGTGGGCGCGCACAAGGACTCCGGCGTGCTGACCCTGCTGTGGGTGGAGCCCGGCAAGGGCGGCCTGCAGGTCGAACGCGACGGCGAGTGGGTCGACGCTCCCCCGGTCGACGGCGCGTTCGTGGTGAACATCGGCGAACTGCTCGAGTACGCGACGGACGGCTACCTCAAGGCCACCAACCACCGTGTCGTCTCACCGAAGGCTCCCGACGAGCGGATCTCGATCCCGTTCTTCTTCAATCCCGCGCTGGACAGGCGCCTGCCGCTCATCGAGCTCCCGCCCGAGCTGGCGGCGCAGGCGCGCGGCGTGACGAAGGATCCGAGGAACCCGATCCACGCCCTCTACGGCGAGAACGCGCTGAAGTCGCGCCTGCGCGCCCACCCCGATGTGGCGGCGATCCACCACGCGGACCTGGTCGGCGCGCCGGCCTGACCGCTCCGCACCCTGTCGGCACAAGGGTCGAGGCCCGCCCCACACCGTGGGACGGGCCTCGCAAGAATGTTTCGCGCGATTGTACGCTGGCTGCGCTGCTCTCTTAGCGGCGGAGTCCGAGACGCTCGATCAGCGAGCGGTACCGCTCGATGTCGACGTCCTGGAGGTAGCCGAGCAGACGACGGCGCTGACCGACGAGCAGGAACAGGCCACGACGCGAGTGGTGGTCGTGCTTGTGCTCCTTGAGGTGCTCGGTGAGGTCCTTGATGCGCTGCGTCAGCATCGCGACCTGCACCTCGGGGGATCCGGTGTCACCGGGGTGCGTCGCGTACTCTTCGATGATCGCCTTCTTGACGTCTGCATCCAGTGCCATAGGTGATCCCCTTTCTCTTTGCTGCGCGGTGCCCGACGCCTGATGCGTGGGCTCTCTTTATCCGCGGCCGATCGAACGGCAACCGCACAAGTCTATCAGGCCTCGGCGACCGGGTGCGCCGCGGACGGATCCGCCCGTCCCCGGGCGCGGCTACGCTCGACGGGTGAGCCATCTGATCGACCTGAGCCCGCTGCGGCGCAGCCCCGCATTCGCGAGGATGTGGATCGGCTCGACGCTCAGCGGCATCGGCGGACAGCTCACGGTCGTGACGGTGATGCTGCACGTGTTCGCCCTCACCGGCAGCACCTTCGCGGTGTCGATGATCGCGGTCGCAGGTCTCGTGCCGATGATCTTCGCCGGACTCTATGGCGGCATGCTCGCCGATGCCTTCGATCGCCGGAGGGTCGCACTGATCGCCGCGACCGTCACCTTCGCCGCGACGGCCCTGCTCGCGACGCTCACCTGGACGCACGCGGTCACGATCTGGTGGCTGTATGCGCTGAGCATGATCATCTCGGCGGCGAACTCCGTCGGCATGGCCACCCGCACCGCCATCGTCCCCCGCCTCCTGCCTCTCGACCTGCTCGCACCCGCCTCTGCGCTGAACGGCGTCGCGTTCGGGATGACGGTCATGGTCGGTCCTGCGGTCGCCGGGCTGCTCGTGGCGCTCACCGGCTACGGCTGGACGTATTCGATCGACGTGCTGCTGATGCTGTCGATGTTCCTCGGCCTGTGGACACTCCCCTCGCTCAGGCCCGAGGGCCAGGTCGTGCGCCCCGGTCTCGCGCCGCTCGTCGACGGCGCGAGGTTCCTGCGCAATGCGGGCAACATCCGGATGCAGTACATCCTCGACATCTGCGCGATGACGTTCGGCCAGCCGCTCGCCCTGTTCCCCGCGCTCGGCACCGTGATCCTGGGCGGGGGCGCCGTGACCACCGGCCTGCTCACCGCCGCCGTGGCGATCGGCACGTTCCTGTGCAGCCTGTTCTCCGGCCGGATCGTGCACTACCGCTGGCACGGTCGCGGCATCGCGCGCGCGGTGCAGGGCTACGGCGTCTCGATCGCGCTGTTCGGACTCATCCTGCTGGCCGGCACCATTCTCCCGGCGCTGCAGGGCGCGACCGCCTCTTCGCCGAACGTCCTGCTCATCACTCTCGCCTGCGTCGCCCTGGCGCTCTCCGGCGCGACGGACAACATCAGCTCGATCTATCGCAACACGATGATGCAGGCCGCGGTGCCCGACACGATGCGCGGCCGTCTGCAGGGCGTGTTCATCGTCGTCGTCGCGGGCGGTCCGCGCCTGGGCGCGCTGTACGCCGGCACGCTCGCGACGATCAGCGCGCTGTGGTTCCCGCCGCTGCTCGGCGGCCTGCTCGTGATCGGTCTGGTCGCGTTCTTCCTGCGCCTCACCCCGCGCTTCCGCGACTACGACGCCGAGAACCCCGAGCCGTGACCCGGCCCCGGGACCCGAATGCCGGATCCCGGGGCCGGCGGCCGCATTCAGCGCTGGCCGGCCGGCTGGCGGATCGCCACGTTCAGGCGGTTCCACACGTTGATCGCGCTGATCGCCATGAGCAGGGCCGACAGCTGCCGCTTGTCGAAGTGGGCGGAGACCTCGGCCCAGAGCTCGTCCGGAATCGGGTCGGACGCGTCCGCGATGCGCGTCAGCGCTTCGGTGAGCGCGAGCGCTGCGCGCTCGCGAGCCGTGAAGAGCGGAGCCTCCCGCCACGCCGCGACACCGAAGATGCGCTCGTCGCTCGCGCCGTCTGCGCGCATCTCCTTGGAGTGCTCGATGGTGCACCAGCTGCAGCCGTTGATCTGGCTCGCGCGCAGGTGCACCATGTGCAGCAGCGCCTCGGGCAGATCGGTCGACCCCGCCACCTTGGTGAGTCCGGCGAGCGCGTCGAATCCGCCCTCGAGCAGGAACGCCGGGTGCGGCATCCGCGCCTTCACGGTCACGGTGGCGGCGGTGGTGTCGATGCTCTGGTCGATCGTCATGTCAGACTCTTCCCGTTCTGTGTTCGCACCGCCGCGTATCGGACGGTCACTCTGATGACACGCGAGAAGAGGGAGATGTGACATGACGGATCAAAATTCTTTCGCGCTCGTGTTCGAGGAGCATCGTCCGCGCCTGCGCCGCCTCGCCGAGCGCATGCTCGGCGCCAGCGCCGAAGCCGACGACGTCGTGCAGGACGTGTGGCTGCGCGCCTCGGCGGCCGATACGGATGAGGTCGAGAATGTCGGCGGCTGGCTCACCACCATCGCGTCCCGCACCTGCCTGAACGTGCTGCGCGGCCGGGCGACACGCGGCGAGATCCCCATCGATGAGGAGGCAGCGGATCCGGTGGTCGTCAGGGATCGGGGGCCTGCGGATCCGCTCGACGATGCCCAGCGGGCCGACGACATCGGCGCGGCGCTCACACTCGTGCATGCGCGGCTCTCGCCCTCGGAGCGCGTGGCGTTCGTGCTGCACGACTCGTTCGATGTGCCGTTCGAGCAGATCGGCGAACTGCTCGAACGCACCCCCGAGGCGGTGCGGCAGCTGGCCAGCAGGGCCCGTCGCCGCGTGCGCTCGGCCGATGCCGCGGACCTGCGGCCCGCGCGCGAGCGGCGCTCGATCGTGGACGCCTTCTTCGCCGCCGCCCGCGCCGGCGAGTTCGACCGGCTCGTGTCGCTGCTCTCCCCTGACGTGCAGCTGCGCATCGATGAGGGCCTGTCCGCGACAGCGCTGATCCGGGGAGCGGCGACGGTCGCGAGCCGTGCGCTCATGTTCGCCGTGCCCGCCGCCGCGCTGCGCGCGGTGCTCGTGGACGGCCTCCCCGGCGTGGTGGTCGACGTCGAAGGCAGGGCCGTCTCGGTCATGGCCTTCGACGTCGAGGACGGCCGGATCCTCGCGATCGACGCCTTCGCGGGGCCGCGACGGGTCTCGGAGCTGTCGCTGCCCGGGTGAGGTCCCGCCCGCGACGCGACCCTCGGCGGCGCACACCCGCACCCGCCGGCACCGGATGCACGAAGGGCGGGCACCGCGTGTGCGGTGCCCGCCCTTTCCGGTCGGACCGGAGGTCAGGCCTGCAGAGCTCCCTGCAGGTCGAGGGTGATCGTGACGTCCTTGCCGACGAGCACGCCACCGGTCTCCAGCGCCGCGTTCCAGGTGAGGCCGAAGTCCTCGCGGTTGATGACGGCCTTGGCCGAGGCACCGGCCTTGTAGTTGCCGTAGGGGTCGGCGCCGAATCCACCGAAGTCCAGCTCGAAGGTGACCGGCTTGGTCACGCCGTGGATGGTCAGGTCGCCGTCGACGAACAGGTCGCCCTTGTCGGCACGGGCCCCGGTGGAGACGAAGTCCATGGTCGGGTAGTTCTCGACGTCGAAGAAGTCGGCCGACATCAGATGACCGTTGCGGCCGGCGTCTCCGGTGTCCAGGGAGGTCACGTCGACGCTCGCCTCGACGCGCGCCTCGAGCGGGTTCTCCGGGGCCACAAGCGTCGCGCTCTTCACGCCGAACGTGCCGCGCACCTTCGAGATCATCATGTGGCGCACAGAGAAGGTGACCTCACTGTGGGCCGGGTCGAGGATCCAGGTGCCGCTGCGGTAGCCGGGGACGTCGATGCTCATGTGGGTGCTCCTTGAACGAAGTGGATGGTCTCCGCGACTGCGGCGACATCCATCACAACTTCCATTCAGAAGCATGTATTCCCGTGAATGGGAAATTTCTGTCCGGACACGACGAGGGCCCCGTCACGGACGGGGCCCTCGTCGTCGTCAGGTCAGCCGACGGCGACCAGGTCGATGATGAAGATCAGGGTCTTGCCGCCCAGGAAGTGGCCGGATCCGGCCGGTCCGTAGGCGAGGTGCGGGGGGATGGTCAGCTCGCGACGACCGCCGACCTTCATTCCGGGGATGCCCTCCTGCCAGCCCTGGATCAGGCCGCGCAGCGGGAACTGGATGGTCTCGCCGCGTCCCCAGGAGGAGTCGAACTCCTCGCCGGAGTCGTGCTCGACACCCGCGTAGTGCACGGTCACGGTGTCGCCGGGCTTGGCCTCGTCTCCGGTGCCCTCGACGAGGTCGCGGATCACGAGCTCGCTGGGAGCGGGTCCGGTGGGGGCGTCGAACTCGGGCTTGGTGCGCTCAGTCATGCCTCCAGTCAACCCGACGCCTTCCGCCGCGGTCAACGCGAGCGGATGCGCCGAGGGCGAACAGGATCCCGCCTCGACGCTTGACTTCGCGTGCGTTCAGGCGCACGCTGAAGTCAGATCAACTCAGCGCCCGGAAGACTCGCAGGCATCGCCGCAGCACCGGGCGCTGAGTCTTGTCACGCGAGGGATCCTGGCCTCCGCTCAGGCGGCCAGGAGCGCGTCGCGGGCGGCGTGCGTGCGTTGCAGCAGCACCTGCTCGTCGTGTCCGGCGAGCGGGTCGCGACCGGTGATGATGCGCTGACGCACCGACGCGAGCGTCGTGGCGTCCTTGATGAATCCACGCATGATCGGCCGACGATCACCACGCAGGCTCCCCGCCCAGCGCAGTCCGGCCCTGCGGCCGGCCGGCGTCGCGAGCATGGACACCTCCTGCGGGGTGAACCAGCCCGCCGCGGCGTAGTCGCCGAGCCGCGCGAAGGTGAGTCGAACCTCCTCCTTGCGCAGCAGCACGATCGCGACGATGAAACCGGCGAACAACGGCATCTGCAGCACGGCGTACAGCACGAAGAAGTTGCCGATCATGGACGAGCCGTTCCACAGCGCATGCAGGGCCATCGCGCCGATCAGGCCGACGGCTCCATAGCCGACGACGCGTGCCGCACTCGCGCCACGGCGCGCGGCGAGTCCGATCGCGAACCCGGTGACCGAGGTGAACATGGCGTGCGCGAACGGCGACATGAGCGCGCGCAGCACGAAGGTGAAGGTGAGCTCCTGTGCGCCGCCCTCGATCAGGCTCACGGCGAAGTACTGGATGTTCTCGGTGAAGGCGAAGCCCGCCCCGACCAGAGCCCCGTACACGATCCCGTCGATCGGACCGTCGAAGGCCCGGCGCGCCATGAGGAACACCAGCAGCACGCCGAGCCCCTTGGCCGTCTCCTCCACGAACGGGGCCTGCAGCACCGCGGAGAGATCGTCGTCGCGGCGTCCGAGCAGCAGCGTGAGCAGCAGATCGACGAGCAGCGCCAGCCCCACCGAGGCGACAGCGCCCCAGGCGATCGCGAACGCGACCAGCGACCTGGGCTCCGGCTCCCACCGATCGATGAAGAACACACCCAGGAAGACGATGGCGAGCGGGATGAGGGCGAGCACCATCCCGATCAGCGAGGCGGCGGGGCCCAGCGCCCACACGAAGTAGGCGATGAGACCCAGCAGAACGAAGCCGAGGGCGCCGAAGGCCCAGACCGAGGCATGCCGGCCCTTCGCCGAGGGCACGGGGAGCGCCGGCACGGGCTGCGCCGGAGCCGGGGGCGTGTACGTGTCGTAGGCGACGGCGCCATGGTGCTCCGGGCGCTGCGCGAGCACGGATCCGTAGGTGGGCAGCTGCTGCGTCGACGTCGTCGG
>JAFDWM010000061.1 GCA_018268455.1 Actinomycetota bacterium
GAACTCGTCCGAGTAATGCTTGCGGACCATGATGACGATCATCTCGCTTCCCCGGCCAGAGACCGGAATCAACGTGTCCAAGAACAAGGGTCAAGGCCCAACACCACCCCGATGTGATCGTCCTGGACGTGCGTCTGCCCGACCAGAACGGAGTCGCCGTCACCTCGTCGCTCACTCGACGTCTCCCCAACGTCGCCATCCTGATCCTGTCCAGCCTCCACGAGTCCACGACGGCGTGGGCCGCGCTCCAAGCGGGGGCACGCGGCTACCTGGTCAAGACATCACCGCTCGACGTGATCGTCCGAGGAATACACACAGTCGCATCCGGACAGATACTCGTCGACAAGGACGTCGCCGACGCGCTTCGAAAAGACGCCCGCACTGAAACCGACTCCCGATGGTCGCCCAGGGAACAGCAGATGCTCGAACTCCTCGCCATCGGAGCGAGCACGGCCGAGATGGCTCGACGACTCCACCTCAGCGAGAAGACTGTCCGGAACTACGCCAGCGCCCTCTACGCGAAGATCGGTGCAAGCTCGCGTTCCGAAGCCGTACTGATCGCGCGCGCCACCCAGCGCGAGCAATACTGAAACCGACGGCGGCGTACCACTCCTAACGAGTGGTCCAGTCCAACCGGGCCTGCGCGTCACCGGCAGTCCGACCCGCCCCCTCCCCCACAGGAGAGCAGTTCTACTCTTGCTAGAGCGAGGCAACGGCTGGATGAGGGGAGCCGGCCACGGGGGACGAACAAGAGGGACGCCGCCCACTACGACCCGCCGTGAGTGCAGGCGCGAACGTCAAGGCAGTCCAGCGCATGTTGGGACACGCCTCAGCCGTGATGACGCTCGACACCTACGCTGACCTGTGCGACGACGACCTCGATGCAGTCTCGGCAGCTCTGAACACCGCGAGGACACGGCTGGTTACACGGGCGGATGAGCCAACCGGCCAGCCGGGCCACGCTGGTCAGTCCCGGCCTGCGAACGCGTCGTAGTGGACGCTGAGCAGAGGCCGGTGCCCGACCTCGATCAGCTCATCTGGCGCGAGTTGTTTTCCCGACGCGACAGGCCGAGACGCTCATGTCGCGAAACTCTGTCCCGACCGAAAAAGAAGATCTCTGCAGAATCTTCCCGAAATCTTCCCTCGAGGCGCTTCCGCCCCATGACGAAGGCCCCTCCATCCCTTGAAAACGCTGGGATGTCGGGGCCTCGCACGGTGGCGGTGACGGTGGGATTTGAACCCACGGTAGGGGGTTACCCTACACAACTTTTCGAGAGTTGCACCTTCGGCCGCTCGGACACGTCACCGCGGAAGAGCTTACGCGATGCGGTGCCCGCGCGCGAATCGAGCGGATCCGCCCGGGCGCGCCGCGCCACACGGTCCGCCCGGCGGCAGCACCCGGCGCGCGCCCTGCCGCGGCCGCGAGTGCACCGGATCCCGCCCAACACACCGGAAATCCACGTCGACAAGCGGTGCGCTCGACAGCTTCCAGTGCAGCCGGCGAGCGCGAGCACCTACCGACACCAAACCAGACCGCGACCGCGACTGCGACTGCGACTGCGACTGCGACTGCGACCACGAGTGCGACCGCGACCGCGAGTGCACCGGATCCTGCGCGATCCACCGGAAATCCACGTCGACAAGCGGTGCACTCGACAGCTTCCGGTGCAGCCGGCGAACGCGCGGGCACACCGCGAGCCCGGACCGGAACCGCGACCGCGACCGCGACTGCGACTGCGACTGCGACCGCGAGCGCACCGGATCCCGCCCAACACACCGGAAGTCCGCGTCGACAAGCGGTGCACTCGACAGCTTCCGGTGCAGCCGGCGAGCGCGCGACCCCGAACCCGGCCCCGAACCCGGCCGCGAACCCGACCCCGAACCCGACCCCGACACGATCCGCGTGCAGCCGGCGGGCCCGGGCGCGGACCCCGGGCGCGTCACCAGGCCTGGGCGACCTCGGCGTGCGTGCGCAGGATGCCCTCGGTGGATCCGGCCGGGGCGCGGCCGATGCCGCACTCCGTGGCCACCCCGAACGCGGGGGTGTGTGCGGACGCGGCGGCGATGCGGCGCGCCGCGCCCTCTGCGGCGTCCTCGCGGTGCACGAGACCGAGGTACAGCTCGGTCTGGTCGGCCAGCGCCAGGGCGTCGAGAGGCGCGAAGTAGGCGTCGTCGTGACGCTCGATCGGCACGGGGAGGTGCAGCCAGGTGAGCGGCCGGGCGGCCGCAGTGGTCACGGCGTTCGCGTATCGCACGAGGTTGCCGGCGTCGGCGGGCTCGATGAAGTGCTTCTCGGCGACGTCTCCGTAGCAGAGGTGCACGCCCACCTCGACGTCCGCGGGCACCGCGTCGACAAGCGCCGCGAGCCGCGCGACGAGGCCGTCGAACGGATCCCCCGGCCACCACGCCTGCATGACAGCGCCGTAGCCGGCGGCACGCTCGATGATGCCCATCTCGCTGGCGACATCCCACTGGATCGCGAGGTCGTCGTGCGGGATGGCGGCGAGGATCTCCTGCAGTTCGCGCAGGATCGCCGCCGTGTAGACCGGCTCGATCGCGGCGCGGTCGTCACCGGCGAAGAACGACGAGATGACTGCGAGCGGCGTGGGCAGTGACACCTGGAACCGCATGCCGTCGCCGATCACGCCCTCCGCGCGCAGGCGGCGGAAGATGCCGTACGACTCGATCGCGGCCGCCGCGTAGCCGAGCGGCGGCAGTGTGATCGTGGCCGCGTCGACGCCCTCCGCGATCCGCAGCGGGCGGGCGTCGAGCCCGGCGCCGAAGGGGATCCGCTCGGGGCCGACCCGCTCGATCCCGTCGGCCTCGCCGAGCACATCAGGCTGGAACATGATCCAGTGGAACCGCTTGCCCACCTCGCCGTCCGGGATCCGCCGGAGCCGGTCGCCGAGGATCTCGGCGGCGGTGCGCATGGTCGTCTCGGCATCGTCATAGTTGACGCTGCCTACCAGCAGCGCCCCGCGGGGACTCGTCATGGATCCAGCGTAGCGACGCCGGAATATCCACGGCTCGCCTCCTGCCGGGCCCGGCCGTCGCGAGTTAGGATGCCCTAAGAGGAGTCACAGGGGGTCGGATCATGTCACACATCCACTCGCCGGCACTGGAGCAGACCGGATTCGCCGTGCTGGATCCGCACGATCAGTCCGCGGATCCGGCCGAATGGCTCGACCTCGCCTACGTGCCCTGGCGTTCCTCGGGAGTGACCCGGTTCGCGCCGCTGACCAGCTACTCCGGCGAGCCGGAGTGCAACGGCTTCTGGAACCACACCCCGCCGCGCACCGACAAGGACGGCGTGTGGGTCGACGCCCAGACCGCCCTGGCCCCGACGCTCGTGCGCCGCGCGCAGGAGGCGGGCGCGAACATCGGCCGCTGCCGGGTGGTCGAACTGCAGCCGAACACCTACGCCGACGCGATCTACAACCTGCATCAGGATGACAACAACCGGCTCAACCCCGACGGCACCGGCTGGGTGGTGCGCGGCTTCCACAACCTCACCGACGACCCCGACTCGCTGCTGATCCTGCGCGAGGACCGGTTCGATCCGAACACGGAGGTGCGCCTGCCGCTGCCGGCCGGATCCCGGATCGTCGTCGACACGCAGCGGTACTGGCATGCGGTGTGGCATCGCGGATCCGCCCCGCGCTACGCCCTGATCACGTCGTGGACCTCGGGACCCGAGCTCGACGCGTACCTGGCCGCCGCGCACGCGCGCTCGGATGTCACGTCGGTGCCGCTGGATCCGGGCTTCGTGGCCGATGCCCAGCAGGAGCTGCACCGCCGCATCGAAGAACGCCGGCACGCGTTCGAGGTGCTCGGCGAGGTGCTCGAGCCGGCGCCCCCGCTCTGGCCCTGACCCCCAGGCTCCCCGCTCACACGCTCCGGGGAGGACGGATCCGGCCGGCGTCGAGACGCACGGCGCGGTCGACCGTGCCCGCGGGCGGTTCGACGTGTGAGATGAGGATCACGCTCTGCCCATCGGCCGCGCCGAGCAGGTCGGCGAGCAGGGCATCGGAGGCATCCGGATCCACCCCTGCCGTGGGCTCATCGAGCACCAGCACGGGGAACCCGCGCAGGATCGCCCGAGCGAGGGCGATGCGCTGCGCCTGACCCCCCGAGACGAGGCCGCCCCGCTCGCCCACCCGCGCGTCCAGGCCGCCCCGCTCGGCGACCCACGCGCCGAGGCCGACGCGTGCGAGCACCGCGAGCAGCTCGGCGTCGGTCGCGGTGTCGCGGGCGAACAGCAGGTTCTGCCGGATGTCCTCGTCGAAGAGCATCGGATCCTGCTCGCACAGGCCGACCCGCTCGCGCAGCTCGGGTCCGGGGATCGCCGCGCCGTCGTCCGCGCCGATCCGGTACGCACCGTCGAACCGGAGGAACCCGACGAGCACCGCCGCGAGGGTCGACTTGCCCGCGCCGCTCGCGCCGGTCACAAGGATCCGCTCCCCCGGCGCCACATCGAGATCGACGTCGCGCAGCGCGGGCCCCGCTGCACCGGGCCAGGACGCGGTGACCCCGCGGAGGGACACGGCCGGATCCGCGCCGGGTGCGACGACGGGTACGACGATGGCGTTCATGATGTCGGCGGTCGCGGGCTGGACGGGCATCGGCCGATCACGGCCGCTCCGGAGGTCGCCGCTCCCCCGGGGATCGCGCGCGCCCGGCTCGCCCTCGTCGCCGCGCACCTCGGGCGGGAGCGTCGCGGGCAGCAGCGCATGGATCCGCTCCGCGCTCGCGCGCACTCCGCGCCAGGCCGCAGCGGCCTGCGGCACGGCCGAGAACACGTCGAACACGGCCATCGGCAGCAGCACCGCCACCGCGAACCACGGTGCGTCGACGGCACCCCCGGGCTGCCCGGGGGCAGCGACGGAGAGCGCCCAGATCGACGCAGCGCCCGCGGCGAGCGAGACCACGGCGGAGGACAGTGCCTGCGCGAGCGCCGTGCGGGTGACGGTGCGCCGCAGCGCATCGTCGGCGGCGCGGATCCGATCGCGAGCCAGGCCGAGCGCCCCGTACGACCGCAGCACCTCGAAGGCGGTCAGCTCGTCCACGAGCGCGCCGGCGAGCCCGGCCCGATCGCGGGTCAGCGCTCGCTCCGCGCGGGATCCGGCGATGCCGCCGAGCGCAATCGCGCCGACGGTCGCGACGACGAGGCAGACGCCCAGGACGAGGGCGGCAGCGGGTGCGATCAGCGCCAGCACGCCGACCGAGGCGAGCGCGACGACGCCACCGGTGACGAGCGGCTGCACCACCCGCAGCGGCAGGTTCTGCAGGTTCTCGACGTCGTCGACGAGCGCGGTGAGCACGGATCCCCGGTCCGTGGATCCGAGTCCCGCGGGTGCCAGCGGGGTGAGCCGGCGCACCACGGCGGCGCGCAGATCGGCGAGCCGGCCGAGCGCCGCATCGTGTCCCAGCAGCCGCTCGAGATACCGGGTGACGGCGCGGGTCACCGCGAAGAACCGCACCCCGACGATCGCGACCGACAGCGGCACGAGGTCGTCGACGAGGGACGCGCTCACGATGAGCCAGCCGCTGACGAGCAGCAGCCCGACCGCCGCGGCCGCCGAGGCGATGCCGGCGAGCACGGCGGGTGCGAATCGCGCGGTGCTCGGCATGGCGAGACGGAGGATCCCGCCGGCCGACGCGGGCAGGTCGGGGATGTGATCCGGATCCGGCCCGGCGGCAGGCGCGGTCCGCCCGGCTGGATTCCGTGTCTCGTCTCGGCTGTCTGCGGCGCGGCCGTTCTCACTCAGCGCCCCCGAGGTGAGCGGGCGGTCCGCACTCAGCGTCCGCCCGGAGTGGTCGAGCGAACCCGGAGTCGAGCGAGGAACAAGTTCTCGGTCGTCGAGCGACCCCGGAGCCGAGCGAAGCGCGAGACGAGGCGCAGCGGCCGATGCGCCGACCTCGGCGCCGACGCGCAAGATCCGGTCGGCGATCGCACGCGCCGACTCCCGGTGCGAGACGAGCAGCACGGTCGCACCCGCGTCGGCAGCGCCTCGCACCGCCGCCCACAGCCGCTGCTCGGTCATCGCATCGAGCGCGCTGGACGGCTCGTCGAGCGCGAGCACGGTCGCGCCGGACCCGAGCCGGTACAGCGCCCGCGCCACGGCGACGCGCTGCGCCTGTCCGCCGGAGAGCCCGGCGCCCTGCACGCCGAGCCGCTGCTCCGGATCGAGGTCGGCCGCCGCCGCGTCGTCGAGTGCGGTGCGCACCCGGGCGGCATCCGGATCCGCATCCCCGAGCCCGACGTTCTCCGCGATCGTGCCGCGGATGAGCCCGGGGCGCTGCCCTGCCCAGGCGAGCCAGGTCGCAGGATCCGCGTGTGCGGCACCGCCGGGGGCACCCCGGTCCTGCGGGGCGCCGGAGTACGCCGGATCACCGGAGCCCGCCGCGCCGCCCGAGCCCGCCGGGCCGCCCCGTCCGGCGCCGGCACGCACGACGGTGATCTCACCGTCATGCTCGGTGACCCCACGCAGGGCCGCGAGAAGGCTCGACTTGCCGGATCCGCTCGCCCCTTCGATGAGCGTGACCGACCCCGGATCCGCCACGAATGACACCGCCGGGAGCGTCCGCGCCCCGTATCGCACCGCGACGCCGTCGAAGCGGATCCGCATTCCGCTCTCGACGTGCGCAGATGACCCCATTTCCGGCCCGGATGCGGCAAAGTGCGCACCTCGAAACGGAGACGAGGCGGCGCCAGTCCGGTCGGCCGGAACCGAGGGGACAGCGGCCTGAGCGATCTCCCCGACGGCGGGCCCCGGGACGGCCGAGGCCGGGACGGCAGGCCCCGGGACGGCCGAGGCCGCGGCGGCCGAGGCCGGCTCAGACTCGGCAAGCACGTCGAAGACCGCCTCGGTCGCGGCGACGCCCTCGGCGGCGGCGTGGAACTGCACGCCCACCTGGCGCAGCGGCAGGAACGCCTCGGGGGCCAGCAGCAGCACGAACAGGCCCACGCCGAGGCCGAGCTCGCCGCCGAGCATCCGCAGCCCCACCGACACCGCGATGATCGCTACGGCGAGCGACGACAGCAGCTCGAGCGCGAACCCCGACAGGAACGAGTACCGCAACACGCGCATGGTCTCGTGGCGGTACTGCTCCGCCATGTCGCGCATGCGGGCTGCGGCCTTGCGCTCGCGTCCGAACAGCCGCAGCGTCGCGAGGCCCTGCACGGTGTCGGCGAAACGTGCGGCGAGCGTCTGCAGCACGGCGAGCTGGCGCCGCTGCACGCCGCGGGTCGCGATCCCGATGAGGATCAGGAAGATCGGGATCAGCGGCAGCGTGACGAGCGCGGCAACACCGCTCGGCCAGTCCTGCCACCACATCACGACGACGATCACGGGTGTCGCGATCGCCGTCAGCACGAGCTGCGGGATGTAGCGGGAGAAATACGGATCCAGGGCGTCGAGTCCGTGCCCGGCTGTCACCGCCAAGGCTGCGCGGTTGCGGGTTCCGAGCCATGCGGATCCGCGGCGCTCGATCGCATCGAGCAGCGCCTGGCGCAGCTGGCGTCCGGCCTGGGCGGCGGTGCGCGCACCCCAGGCCTCGGAGATCCACAGCAGCACCGCCCGAACGAGCACCACGCCGGCGAGCCACGGCACCACCGGCAGGGGCGACCGTCCGTCGGCGACGGCCGTGATCCCCGCCGCCAGCAGCCACGCGAACGCGAGCACGACGGCGGTCTGACCCAGCGCGATCGCGGCCGAGACGGCCAGGTACACCCGTGCCGCGGGCGCCCAGCGCAGCAGCCGCGGGTCGATCGGCTTCATCGGATCCGCCTCCGCACCCCGCGTCGATCGCTCCCGTCGCAGAAAACGTCGCCCCGGAGGCCGTCGAGCAGCATTTTTCGCGACGGGAGCGCTGAAGATGCGCCGGGCCGAACCCGACCCGCGCGTCCCGGCCCGACGACGATCGACGACGAGAGCATCATGCGTGCGCGGGGGCCGCCTCGATCGACGAGCGGCGCACGCGCTTGCGGAAGATCCAGTACGTCCAGGCCTGGTAGGCGAGGATCAGCGGCATCGCGATCAGCACGGTCCAGGTCATGATCTGCAGCGTGTACGACGTGCTCGAGGCATTCTGCACCGTGAGCGAGTTCGCGGCGGCAACGGTCGACGGCAGCACGTTCGGGAACAGCGCCGAGAACAGCATCAGCACGGCGGACAGGATCGTCACCGCCCCGGCGGCGAATGCCCAGCCCTCGAGATCCCGCAGCGAGAAGATCAGCGACGCGATGAGGAACACCGCGGCCACGCCGCCGAACCCGATCACGGCCCAGAGCAGCGACGGCCGTCCCGCCGCGATCACGATGGTCCACACCACCGTGCCCGCCGCGGCCAGCAGCGTCGGCACGAAGGCGACCCGCGCCACCTGCCGCGCCCGGGAATGCACCGCGCCGTCGGTCTTGAGACCGATGAAGTACAGCCCGTGCAGGAAGAACAGCAGCAGCGTGGTCACGCCCACGAGCAGTGCGTACGGGTTCAGCAGGTCGAACACGGATCCGCGGAACACGTGCCGTTCGTCCAGCGCAACGCCCTGCACGATGTTGCCGAACGCGACGCCCCACAGGAGCGCGGGGACGGCGGATCCGATCACGATCATCGTGTCGAAACGACGCCGCCAGCGCGGATCGTCCCGCTGGTGCCGGTACTCGAACGACACTCCGCGCAGGATCAGCGCGAGCAGGATGATCAGCAGCGGCAGGTAGAAGCCGCTGAACAGGGAGGCGTACCACTCCGGGAACGACGCGAACAGGCAGGCTCCTGCGACGATCACCCAGGTCTCGTTGAGATCCCAGATGGGGCCGATCGCGTTGATCACCTGGCGGCGCGACACATCGTCGCGGCCGACGAACGGCAGCGACATCCCGACACCGAAGTCGAACCCGTCGAGCACGAAGTAGCCGACGAAGAACAGGGCGACGATCCAGAACCAGAGCGTTGCGAGATCCATGTGCGTCTCCTTGCTCAGTACACGACGGACGGGACAGGCGCGTCCTCGTCATGCGTCTCGGTGACGTCCGGCCCCTTCTTGGCGGCACGGATGATGAGTCCGATCTCGACGACGGCGAGGGCCGCGTAGATCGCGGTGAAGGCGATGAGCGAGATGAGCACCTCGACGCCGCTGACCCCCGGCGACACCCCGTCGCGTGTGGTCATCAGACCGAACACGATCCACGGCTGTCGGCCCATCTCGGTGAACACCCAGCCGACGATGTTGGCGCCGAGCGCGAGCGGGAACGACCAGATCGCGACCTTCCACATCCACTTCGCCGGCGGCTTCTTGGCGCCCTTGCGCGTGAACCAGAGCCCGGCCAGCGCGACGAGCGCGTGCAGCATGCCGAGGCCGATCATCCAGCGGAACGCCCAGTAGGTGATCCACAGCACCGGGTTGAACTCGGTGAGTCCGGTCGCGGCGAACTGCTGCGCGTACTGCGCGTTCAGGTCGTTGATCCCCTCCACGCAGCCGTTCAGGTCGTGCGTCGACAGGAACGCGAGCAGGTAGGGCACGCGCAGCGACCAGATCTCGCCGGTGCCGTCGGGGGTACCGATCGAGAACAGCGAGAACGACGCGTCCGCCCCGCAGCTCGAGTTGAACATCGCCTCGGCGGCGGCCATCTTCATGGGCTGGGTGCTCACCATCGCAAGTCCCAGCTGGTCTCCGGAGAGCACGACGCCGGCGGTTGCGACGAGCATCCCCCAGAGGCCGAACTTCAGCGCGGGGCGCAGCGTGTCGACATGCTGCCCGCGGCTGAGGTGCCACGCGGAGACCGAGATCACGACACCGGCGGCCAGCATGAACGCGCCGAAGATCGTGTGCGGGAATGCGGCGAGCGCGACCTTGTTCGTCAGCAGCGCCCAGATGTCGGTGAGCTCGGCACGGTTGGTCGCCGCATTGAACGTGTAACCGACCGGATTCTGCATGAATGCGTTCGCCGCGATGATGAAGTAGGCGGAGAGGACGGATCCGATCGCCACGCACCAGATCGAGGCGAGGTGCAGCTTCTTCGGCAGCTTGTCCCAGCCGAAGATCCACACGCCGATGAACGTCGCCTCGAAGAAGAACGCGAGCAGCCCCTCGAAGGCGAGCGGCGCCCCGAACACGTCGCCGACGAAGCGCGAGTAGTCCGACCAGTTCATGCCGAACTGGAACTCCTGCACGATGCCGGTCACGACGCCCATCGCGAAGTTGATCAGGAAGATCTTCGCGAAGAAGCGGGTCAGGTGCAGGTACTCGATCTTGCCGGTGCGGTTCCACACGGTCTGGAAGATCGCGGTCACCGTGACCATGCCGATCGTGATCGGCACGAACAGGTAGTGGTAGACGGTGGTCAGTCCGAACTGCCACCGCGAGAGGACGAGCGGGTCAAGCCAGTCCATGTGCGGATCCTCTCCGGGTCGTGACGATGCTCGTCGCGGGCCCCGGCTGGCTGCCGGATCCGGGGATCGTCGCGGGCCGCGGGTGGGTGCCGGATCCGAGGATCCGATCGAGCTCGACCGTGCACTCCTCCGGCCGCTCCGGCGGGCGCACGCAACGCGCGGTGAGGGGTCCGCCGGCCTGGGCGAGGACACCCTGCATGAGGCCGAGGTGCACCTGGCAGAGCACCGGACGATGCTCGGGGCGGGCCGCCGCATGCGGGCAGGGGCTGAGCTCGACGGTGAGGCGCTCCTCGTCGATCACGGGCTCGAAGCCGCTCTCCTCCAGGTGCTCGACGAGAGCGTCGAGCTGGTGCGTGGCATGGGCGCCG
>JAFDWM010000062.1 GCA_018268455.1 Actinomycetota bacterium
CGTGCGACGGAGCAGATCGTGCTGTTCGGGGCCGGTGTGATCGCCTCGCGGTCCATGCGGGATGCGGGCCATTCCGGGCTGGCGCAGAAGCAGGGCCATCGGAACACGACCTCGCTGCTGCAGGATCTCGGCGGGATGAGCAAGAGCGAAGCGGCCCGGCAGGCGCGCGTCGGGGCGGATCTGCTCGCCGGTTCCTTCGGCGCGGGTGCCGGTGGTGAGGCTGACGACTCCGGGATCGGTTCTGGGGAGGGTGAGGCTTCGACGCCGGCGTCGTCCGCTCCGTGGCATGAGCCGCTCGGGCGTGCTCTGAGGGAGGGACGTGTGTCGTCGGCGCAGTTCGATGCGATCCGGCGTGGGCTCGGCGAGCCGCCGGAAGGCGCGGTGGAGGCGTGGCGGGTCGCCGCGGATGAGCTCGTCGCTGAGGCGCAGCGCCGCACCGTGGAAGAGCTGGGTGCGCACGCCCGGGCGGCGCGGGATCTGCTGGATCCGGAGGGCGCGGCGGCGCGGTTCGAGGAACGGTGTGCCCGGCGGTCGTTTCGCACCTGGGTGGATCACGACGGAGTGCGCCGCTCGTCGATGATCCATGACGACGAGGGCGGTGCGTTCATCGAGGCTGTCCTCGCGGCGGCGCTGCGGCCGCGGCGTGGTGGGCCGAGGTTCGTGGCTGACGACGAGCGGGTGGCGTCGGAGGAGTTGATCCGCGATGACCGCACGAACGATCAGCTCGCGTACGACCTGTTCCTCGACGTGATCCGGGCGGGCGTGCTCGCCGACGCGAAGACCGTGTTCGGGGTGCGTCAGCCCGGCCTGCGGCTGGTGCAGGCCATCGATCCGGATGGCGTCAGGGGAGCGACGTCGATGACCGAGGACGGGCTGCTCGTGTTTCCCGCGGCGATCGCGGACCGTCGACTCTGCGACACAGGGGCCACGATCGTCACCGTGGATTCCTGCGGCAATCCGCTCGACGTCGGGCGGGAGCAGCGCCTGTTCACCTCCCGGCAGCGGATCGGGCTCGCGGTGCGCGACGGCGGGTGCCGGTGGCCCGCCTGCGGGCTTCCTGCCTCGTACTGCGAAGCACACCACATCGATGAATGGGGCCGTGATCAGGGGCGCACCGATGTCGACCGGGGGATCCTGCTGTGCCGGTTCCATCACCTGCAGCTGCACAACGGCGGTTGGCGGATCACCCGGCACGAGAAGGACGAGTTCGTCCTCCACGATCGGACAGGGCGGGCAACGGTCATGACACGACGGCTGCCGTTGCGGTACCTCTGGTCAGACGTGGATCCACCCCCGAAACGGTTCCGCCCCGCCGCCTGACACCGCCACGGTCGGAACGACCAAGGATCGCGGAGTACGCTCGCGCCATGCCCACTGTCGCCGCGTACGCCGCCCCGTCCGAGGGTGCGCCCCTCGTCCCCACCACCGTCGAGCGGCGCGAGCCCGGGCCGCTCGACGTGGTGATCGATATCGCGTACGCCGGCATCTGCCACTCCGACATCCACACCGTGCGCGGCGACTGGGGGCCGCAGCGCTATCCGCTCGCTCCCGGCCATGAGATCGCGGGCGTGGTCAGCGCCGTCGGATCCGACGTCACCCGGTTCGCCGTCGGGGACCGCGCCGGCGTCGGCTGCCTGGTGAACTCCTGCGGCGAATGCGCAGCCTGCCTGCGCGGGGAGGAGCAGTACTGCACCGGCGGATCCGTCGGCACCTATGGTGCGATCGACCGCGACGGCACGGTCACCCAGGGCGGCTACTCCCGCCAAGTAGTCGTCACGGAGGCGTTCGTGCTGCGGATCCCCGACGCCATCCCGCTCGATCGCGCAGCTCCCCTGCTGTGCGCCGGCATCACCACCTACTCGCCGCTGCGGCACTGGAAGGTCGGCCCCGGCACCCGCGTCGCCGTGATCGGCCTGGGCGGGCTCGGGCACATGGCGGTGCAGATCGCACACGCCCTCGGTGCCGAGGTCACGGTGCTCTCGCAGAGCCTGCGCAAGCAGGAGCACGGCCTGCGCCTGGGCGCCGACCGCTACCTCGCGACGTCGGATCCCGACACGTTCCGCACGCTGCGGCGCTCGTTCGATCTCATCCTCAACACGGTCAGCGCGCCGATCCCCCTCGACGACTACCTGCGCCTGCTCGACACCGACGGCACGCTCGTCTGCGTCGGCGCCCCGCCCGAGCCCATGTCGCTCTCGATCAACCAGCTGCTGGGCGCGCGTCGGTCGATCGCCGGATCTGCGATCGGCGGCATCGCCGAGACGCAGGAGATGCTCGATTTCTGCGCCGAGCACGGCCTCGCCGCCGAGATCGAGCTCATCGATGCGTCCGGCATCAACGAGGCCTATGACCGTGTCATGCGTTCCGATGTGCAGTTCCGCTTCGTGATCGACGCCGCGACGATCTGACGGCCGGTCCGCGCTCGCGACTCGGTCTCAGATCAGGCCGAGGGCCCGCACCGCGTCGCGCTCCTCGACGAGCTCGGCGACCGAGCGATCGATGCGCTCGCGGGCCCACGGCGACGGCTCCTGACCCTCGACGATCTGCCACGCGCCGTCGACCGCGCGCACCGGGAACGAGCTGATCAGCCCTGCCGGCACGCCGTACTCGCCGTGCGAGACGACCGCGGCGCTGGTGCGCCGCTCTCCGGTGCCGAGCGTCCAGTCGCGCACGTGGTCGAGGGTCGCGTTGGCGGCCGAGGCGACGGACGAGGATCCGCGCACCTGGATGATCTCGGCTCCGCGCTTCGCGACGCGGGGGATGAAGGAGCCGTCGAGCCACGCGGTGACATCGCCCACACGCTCCGCGAGCGCGTCCAGCGCCGGCCGCCCCGCGACCGTGGCGTGTGCGACGTCGGGGAACTGGGTCGCCGAGTGGTTGCCCCAGATCGTCACGCCGTCGACCTCGGCGACCGGGGCGTCGAGTGCCGCCGCGAGCTGTGCACGGGCGCGGTTCTCATCGAGCCGGGTGAGCGCGCTGAACCTTGTGGCGGGCACGCCGTCGGCGGCGGCCGCGGCGATGAGCGCGTTCGTGTTCGCCGGATTGCCGACCACCGTGACCCGCACCCCGGGTGCGGCGTTCGCGGCGATCGCTCGGCCCTGGGGGCCGAAAATGGATCCGTTCGCCGCGAGCAGGTCGCCGCGCTCCATGCCGGGACCGCGCGGGCGCGCACCGACCAGCAGGGCGTGGTCGGCGCCGTCGAAGCCCACCGCGGGATCGTCGGTCACCTCCACGTGCTCGAGGAGGCCGAACGCGCCGTCCTGCAGTTCGAGCGCGGCCCCTTCCGCCGCCCCGATCCCTGCCGGGATCTCCAGCAGTCGCAGCCGCACCCGCTCCTCGGGCCCGAACAGATCTCCCGCCGCGATCCGGAACAGCAGCGCGTAGCCGATCTGCCCGCCCGCACCTGTCAGGGTCACCGTGGTGCTCACTTCGTCTCCCTCTGCTCGTCCCGCACGACGCGCTGGCACTCCCGCACGACGTGCGCTTCGAGCATAGGGCGGGCGCGAACCGCCGGGGCGTGGAACACTGTCGTCATGACTTTCAACCCGGACGCCGATGTCTCCGACAACAATGTGCAGCGGCGCGGTCGCGGCGGACGCACGGCGGCCATCGCCGGCGGCAGCGTGGTCGGCGTCGGCGCCATCGTGGTCTTCCTGATCAGCCAGTTCACCGGGGTCGATCTCAGCGGGCTGCTCGGCGGCGGGACGAATCCGCAGAGCCAGCAGGGCACCGCCACCGGCGATGCCGTGCAGAGCTGCCAGAGCGGCACCGACGCGAACAGCAGTGTGGACTGCCGCGTCGCCGCGACGTCGCTGGTGCTGAACCAGTACTGGACGAAGCACGTGAAGGGCTATGTGAAGCCCGGCCAGGTCAGTGTCGACGGATCCACTCAGACGCCGTGCGGCACCGCATCGAACGACGTCGGCCCGTTCTACTGCCCGTCGGATCAGACGGTCTACATCGACCCGACCTTCTTCCAGCTGCTCAAGCAGCAGTTCGGCGCCGAGGCAGGCGACCTCGCCCAGGTGTACGTCGTGGCGCACGAGTACGGGCATCACATCCAGAACATCATCGGCACGATGGAGCAGTACCCGAACAACGGCACAGGGCCCACGAGCAACGGCGTGCGCACCGAGCTGCAGGCCGACTGCTACGCAGGTGCCTTCATCGCCGACATGACGCAGCAGAAGGACAAGAACGGCGTCGCGTACATGAAGAAGCCGACCGATGCGCAGATCCAGGACGCACTGAACGCGGCCGCCGCCGTCGGCGACGACCACATCCAGCAGCAGTCCGCCGGCTACACGAACCCGGAGAGCTGGACGCACGGATCCAGCCAGCAGCGCGACTACTGGTTCGCGAACGGCTACAAGAACGGTCTCGGCCAGTGCGACACGTTCTCGGTGGCCACGCCGTAGTACCCCGCCCGGCCCGGCGATCGCACGTGTGACCGCGAGACTCCATCTGTGTCGCGGGACTGCGTGCCTGAGCCGCAGTCTCGTTACCAGGGTGCAGTCTCGCGGTCAGGATCCGTCACCCGGGTCATCGGCACGCAGGCCGGCTCACCGGCTCACGCGCGCATGGCCTGAACGAGGGTGCGCAGCAGTGCCGGCACGCCGCCGCGGGCGCGGAACCGGGTCAGGCCCTCGCTCACCTCGGCCGCGGTGCGCGAGGACGCGAACCACGGCGGCTTCGGCAGGATCGTGAACCGGCCGCCGTCGCGCACGACGGATGCCGACCGCGGGAACGGACGGAACGGTCCGCGCACAACCGAGCGCTCCACGTCGGCGAGCAGCAGCGCGTTGTGCACGACGCCGAGCCCGCTGCCGACGTCGGCGAGGGTGTTGCCGGGGAACGCGCCCCAGGTGACGGTCGGGGTGATGAACCCGACCGCGGTCCAGGTGTTGATCGCGATCGTGCCGTAGTGCAACGCCGTCATCGCGCGCTGGAAGCCGCCACCGAGCGACGCCTCGGTGGCGGGATCGATCAGCACGTTCGCGCCGAGCGTGCCCTGCAGCCGCTCGTTGGCGTGCCGCACCGCGGCGTCGAGGAACAGCTGACCAGTACCGGGCAGCTGCTCGACTCCGAGCACGGGCGCGAAGTACTCGGTGCTCTCCAGCGCGGCGGGATCGTCGCCCTCGCCGATCTCGACGAGGAGGCGATCGGCGAGCACGAGCGCGTCCGGATAGGACTCGGCGGCCTGCGCCATCCGCTCCGAGGAATGCGGATACCAGATCGGCCGCTCCGGGGCGAGGGCGTAGGCGCGGCGCAGTTCGATGAGGAACTGGTCCTTCTGCGACCAGTCGCTCGAGATCAGCACCACCTGTCCCGCGATGCAGTTGTGACCGGCGTTCTGCAGCCGCATCGTCGCCACGTGCTCGGCCTGGAAGCGCAGATCCGCATCGCTCCAGTCGCCGGGGACCACGATGATCGGGGAGACCCCGCCGAGCTCGGCCGTGATCGGCGTCTTCAGACGCGGCCGGTTCTCGCGCTTGCGGCGCTTCGTCTGCGCGGCGCCCGTGCCCGTCGAGGGACCCCACACGATGGTGTCGAAGGTCGCCGCGGATCCGGTGATGTGCACGTGCGCGAACGCCGGATGCGCGGTGAGGTACGCGCCGACGTCGCCGGCTCCACGCACGATACGCAGGAACCCGGGCGCGATGAGCGGGGCGAACGCCTTCTCGTACACCGGCACGAGCGCGTCCTGCGTGGGATTGACCTTCAGCAGCGCGACGCGGTCGTGCGCAAGCAGCTCGTACAGCACGTCGAGCACGGGGATCGAGGTGATGTTGCCGGCGCCGAGCACGAGCCCGATGCCGCCGTCGTCCTCGGCGGGCCTGCGCTGCGCGAGCCCCGCCCTGGCGCGGGCATCCCCCGGGGTGACCCCGGGGGTGAGCCAGACCTCACCGGTGAAGCCGGAGAGCAGCACGGAATCGATCCCGGTGAGCGGGAAGGTGTGCACCCGGGTCTGGCCGCTGAGGGTGCGGTCGATCTCGAGACCGTCCAGCGGGTTGCGGCCGGTCGCGATGCGGTCCAGCGTCTCGATGTACGCGTCCAGCGCGCCCAGGGTCGCATACGGGCCGCTCAGCCACTCCTCGCCGCGCAGCCGGTGATCGTCGGAGAGCTGCTTGGAGCGCACGGCCGTGCGCGCCCAGGTGCGCGCGTTCGCGGCCACCGTGCGGCGCAGGCCGCGCAGCAGCGTCACGCGCTGCGAGACGGTGAGCGCGCCCCAGGCCGCGGATCCCTTCTCCAGGGCTGCGATCGCCTCATCGATCAGCTCACGGACGTCGTCGGGGAGGGTGGCTGGCATCGGATCTCCTTCGGCACGGCACTGGCTTCAGCGTACGCCGTCGCCACGGGGCCCCGGTCATGCCGGCGACGGCCCGCAGCCGTCAGCGGTCGATGTCGGCGCGGCCCAGGCGGTACCGGGCGAGCACGATCAGGCTCACGAGCATGAGCACCGCCGGTACGACGCTGAAGGTCAGCACGATCCCGGCCACGGCGGCATCGGGCTGCACGACGGTGGAGACATCACCGGTGCGCGAGATGTACCCGGTGACCGCGAGCACGATCGCGACGATCGACGCGCCCAGCGCGAAGCCGATCGTCTCGGACGCGGTCCACATGCCGGTGAACGTGCCGGCCTGTCCGGGGCCGGCCGCGCGCTCATCGTGCGAGATGACGTCGGGCAGCATCGCCATCGGCAGCGCCTGCATGCCCGCATAGCCGACGCCGGCGACCGCGACCGAGGCGTAGATCCAGGATCCGGGGCTCCACAGCGCCAGCACGATCGACGCGGACGCGACCATCAGCATCACCGAGGCGATCCGGAACGCGCGCTCCTTCCCGATCCGCCGCGACAGCCAGGCCCATCCGGGCGTCGCGATCACGGCCGGGGCGACGAGCGCGACGAACAGCAGCGTGACCGCGCTCTCGGACCGCATCACCCAGGTCGCGGTGTACTGCGCCCCGGCGAGCATCGTCCCGGTCGCGAGCGCCTGCAGCAGGTAGGTGACCAGCAGCACCCGGAACGGCTGCGACCGCCGCACGGCGGCGAATCCGGCGGCGTACTGCGCGCGGATCCCGACGTGCTCGACCGCGGCCGGTGCGATGACCGCGTCATCGGCGGTGCGCGCCGCGATCAGCATGCCGACGCCGATCACCACGCCGGCGACGACGCCCATCACCAGGTAGCCCGTGACCGGGTCGCCGGTGAGCCGGCGCAGCTCCGGTCCGCCGCCGCCGAAGAGCAGGATCGTGACCGTCAGCACGATCACGCGCCAGCTCAGCAGGCGGGTGCGCTCGTCGTAGCTCGGCGTCAGCTCCGCGGGCAGCGCGATGTACGGCACCTGGAACAGACTGAACGACGTCGCCGTGGCGAGGAACGCGATGAGCACGCAGATCACGCCGGCGACCGGACCGAAGGCGGGCGGCACCGCGAACGTGAGCGCGAAGAACACAGGCAGGGTGAACGCGCCGATCAGCATGAACCGCTTGCGCGTGCCGGTGCGGATCAGGCCGCGGTCCGACAGGGATCCGATCACGGGGTCGATCAGCACATCCCAGATCTTCGCGATCGTCACGATGGCGCCGGCCAGGATCGCCGTCACACCCAGGTTGTCGGTGAGGAAGTAGGCGAGCACCAGCCCGGGGAGCGTCGCGAACCCTCCGGTGCCGATGGATCCCGCCGCATAGCGGGCGACGGTGCGGGCCGGGAGGCGGGCGGGGACTCGCTCGACGCGAGCGGCGGTGCTCATGCGCGCCAGTGTATCGGCGCGGCGCAGGCCCGACCGGGTCGGGCCTGCCGGGTCAGATCAGGGACAGCTCGCGCAGCTTGGCCTCGACGTCGGCGTTCGACGGCTCGACGTGGTGCGAGGAGTCGGGGTACACCACGACCGGGATGTTCGTGCGGCCCGAGATCTCCTTCGCCACGTCGGCGGCGGCCGGGTCGGCGACGAGGTCGATGTAGGTGTACTCGACACCCAGCTCATCGAGCTGCTTCTTGGTGCGACGGCAGTCGCCGCACCATTCGGCGCCGAACATGGTGATGGTCTCAGGAGCTGCGGAGGTCATGAATCCAGGGTACGGCGGTTCGGGAGGGGCAGGATCCGTTCGCCTCCTGTTGGCGGTGGCCGCCCAGGCTGGGGCGGTTCTGACGGGAAACGCGCAGGTTCCGCATCGATTCCCGTGGGAGCATGTGGGGTGCAGGCGAACGGAGGAGGGGCATGAGCGGCATGCCGACCGGGGCGACGATCCTCGGGGCGACGGTCATCATTCCGACCTTCAACGAGCGCGACAACATCTCCGCGCTGATCTCGCGCATCTCGGATGCGCTCGGCGATCGCGAGGCGGAGATCCTCTTCGTCGACGACAGCACCGACGACACGCCTGCGGTGATCCGCTCGCTCGCGGCCTCCGCGCCGCTCCCGGTGCGCCTGCTGCACCGCGACAAGCCGGAGGGCGGCCTCGGCGGCGCCGTGGTCGAGGGGATCCGCGCCGCCTCCCACGACATCTGCATCGTCATGGACGGCGATCTGCAGCACCCGCCGGAGCTGCTGCCCGAGATGATCGAGCGGTATGAGGACGGCGGCGCCGACGTCGTGGTCGCATCGCGCTACATCGGCGGCGGCCACAACGAAGGTCTGGCAGGCGCCATTCGCGTCGCTGTCTCGCGTAGCGCCACCACGCTCACGAAGGCGATGTTCCCCATCCGCCTCTCCGGGGCCTCGGATCCGATGACCGGCTACTTCCTCGTCGACCGCCGCAAGGTCGACCCGGCGGCGCTGCGCCCGAACGGCTTCAAGATCCTGCTGGAGATCCTGGTGCGCTCCGACGTGCGCGTCGCGGAGGTGCCGATGGAGTTCGGCGAGCGGCTGCACGGCGAGTCCAAGGCGTCGTTCGTGCAGGGGATGCAGTTCCTCAAGCACCTCGCCCGACTGCGGTTCGGCAAGATGTCGCTGTTCGCGATCATCGGCGGACTGGGGGCGCTGGCCAACCTCGTCATCATGTGGGCGCTCACCCACTTCGGCATGGAGTACATCTGGGCGGCGATCATCGCCGCCGAGGTCACCATCATCGGCAACTTCATCCTGCAGGAGCGCTACGTCTTCAACGACATGCGCGACGACGCCTCCACGATCGGGGTGCGGTTCGCGCAGTCGTTCACGTTCAACAACGTCGAGGCCGCGCTGCGGATCCCGATCCTCGCCCTCATGGTCGAGACCTGGCACATCTCCAGCATCCTCGCCGCGGCGATCTCGCTCTTCGTCGCGTTCTTCGTGCGGTTCCTGTTCCACTCGCTCGTCGTCTACGCGCCCCGCCGCTCGGTGCGTGTCGCGCGCCGCGCCGAGCAGCACCAGCGCGGCCGCCTCGAGACGGAGTCCGCCGGCGCCGAGTGAGGCCTCGGCCGATGCCCGCGACCTCCCCGACGGGGCGGTCAGCCGATGTTCTCCTCGACGCCGCTGAGGGAATCGCCGTAGTTGATGCGGATCACCGGGAGCTCCAGCTTCGGGGTGCCGATCTTCACATAGCCGTAATCGATCGTGCGGGCCAGCAGGAAGCCCGCCTTGGCCACACCCTCCTCGGCGGTTGCGTTGTAGTGACCGTACGGGTACGCCATGACCTCCTTCGCACCGAGGATCTGCGCCGACTTCTCCAGGTCTGCGGCGATCTCATCGGCGGACAGGTTGACCATCTGCCCCTTGCCGTTCGCGCCGGCCGTGTGCATCGAGTCGGTGTGCGAGCGCTGGATCACATACGGGGACGGGGACGGCGCCTGCCGGTCCTTCGTGATCACGAACGAGGTGGTGAGCAGCTTCCGCTCGGTCACGACAGGCACGGCCAGCTCCAGCCAGGTCGAATCCGCGTCGTCGTCCGTGATGATCAGCGAGTGCTGCGGCAGGAACAGCTTGCCGTCGATGAACGCGTTCAGCTCGTCCCAGGTGGGCATGTAGAACTTCTGGGAGGCGACGTAATCCATCTGCGCCTTGAAGTCCTCGATGTACACGTAGTTGTTGTGCAGCCAGTTGTCCTCGCCCTCGGGCTTGGTGGTGAACTGGTGGTACATCATGATCGGGATCTTGGCCGCGGTCGCCGTGTTCTGGTCGGGCGTGGTCCACGCCGCGTACAGGGTGCGCTCGTGGTCGGTGCAGGTGGTGAGCTGGGATCCGTTCACGCGGTCGGTCTGCACCTGGGTCTGCGCGGTCTCGGGGGTCGGATACCAGCCGGCGAACACGGCTCCGGCGCGCTCGGGGATCGGCAGCCCGGTGAACAGCACGCCCTCGGTCTGCAGCATCGGAGCCTGGGTGATGCCGTCGCCCGCGAACGACACGGCGCACGCCGTGGCGGGATCCGCGGCGGTCTTCAGCAGCTGCTGTGCCGGCGTGAGCGGGGTGGGCGTGGGCGTCGGGGTGGTGGTCGTC
>JAFDWM010000063.1 GCA_018268455.1 Actinomycetota bacterium
GGAGGTGGTGACGGGAGCCGGGGAGGTCGGCTTCGGCGGACACGCGATCCACCGGATCCGGTCAGGCGTCGCGGCGGGGGCCGTCGGACGGGACGACGGTGAACAGGTGCGGATCCGCGAAGCCGCGATCCGCGAACGCCGTGCGCACGGCGTCCGACACGGGCCCGACGAGCGCGTGGTCGACGAGCGCGATCGCCGCGCCGCCGAAGCCGCCGCCGGTCATGCGCGCGCCGATGGCGCCCTGCGCGAGGGCGGTGTCGACCGCCACGTCGAGCTCGGGGATCGAGATCTCGAAGTCGTCGCGCATCGACGCGTGCGAGGCGACGAGCAGCGGTCCGATCGCGCGCGGGCCCTCGGCGGCGAGCACGGACACCGTGTCGAGCACGCGCTGGTCCTCGGTGACGACGTGGCGCACCCGCCGGAAGTCGACGTCGTCGAGCAGCTCCGCCGCGCGCGGCAGATCCGCCACCGTCACATCCCGCAGCGCCGGCACGCCGAGCGCGGCCGCGCCGCGCTCGCACGAGGCGCGGCGCTCCCGGTACCCGCCGGTCGTATGCGCGTGCTTCACGCCGGTGTCGATCACCAGCACCTCGAGCCCCGCCTCGGCGAACCCGAGCGGCACGGAGCGGGTCTCGAGCGTGCGGCAATCCAGGAACAGCGCGGCGTTGGCGACGCCCAGCATCGACGCCATCTGATCCATGATCCCGGTCGGAGCTCCCACGGCGTCGTTCTCCGCGCGGCGTCCCACCTGTGCGAGCGCGACCGGATCCAGCCCGAGCTCCCACAGCTCGTTCAGCGCGGATCCGGCGGCGCCCTCGATCGCCGCCGACGACGACAGCCCGGCGCCGACGGGCACGTCGGATGCGATCGCGAGGTCGACGCCGGCGAGGCTCGAGCCGGACCCGTCCGGGAGCAGTGCCCGCAGCGCCCAGGCGACACCGAGCGGGTAGGCGGCCCATTCCGCAACCGCCGGGGCTCCGGCCGAGGGGAACAGGGCGTCCAGCTCGGCCAGCGTGACCTCGACGGGTTCCGGCGAGAACGTCGAGGCCACGCGGATCCGGCCATCCTCCCGCAGCCGCGCGGCCGCGAACGTGCGGTGCTGGATCGCGAACGGCAGCACGAAGCCGTCGTTGTAGTCGGTGTGCTCGCCGATGAGGTTCGCGCGGCCCGGCGCCGACCACACGCCGGCGGGGGCGGATCCGGTCAGTGTGCGAAAGAGATCGGCGGCGGCGCGGTGTGCGGCCACAGTGCGGATGGTGGCGGTCATCGGGTCTCCTCGGCGGACACGGAAGCGGACACGGACGCGATCGCGTCGCGCAGGCGGGCGGCGGCGTCCTCGGGCAGGATCTCGGCCGTCCACGCGGCCATGGCGGTCTCGGATCCGGCCAGGAACTTCAGCTTGTCGGCAGCGCGGCGCGGGCTCGTCAGTTCGAGGCGCAGGCGGATCGCATCGCGGCCGACACTCACCGGGGCCTGATGCCAGGCCGCGATGTACGGGGTGGGGGTCTCGTAGAGCGCGTCGACGCCGCGAAGCAGGCGTAGATACAGAGGCGCCAGCTCGTCGCGCTCGTCGCCGCTCAGCGCGGTGAAGTCGGGCACGTGGCGGTGCGGCAGGAGTTGCACCTCGAGTGGCCAGCGCGCCGCGTAGGGCACGAATGCGGTCCAGTGCTCGCCTTGCAGCACGACGCGTGAGGAGCGCTGCTCGCTGTCCAGGATCCGGGCGAACAGGCTCTGGTCGGTGCGGGCGATGCTCTCGCGCAGCCGCTGGGTGCGCGGCGTGACGTAGGGGTACGCGTAGATCTGCCCGTGCGGATGGGGGAGGGTCACGCCGATCGCCTCGCCCCGGTTCTCGAACGGGAACACCTGCTCGATGCCCGGCAACGCGGACAGGGCGGCGGTGCGGTCGGCCCAGGCCTCGATCACGGTGCGGGCGCGCGTGACGGACTGGGTGCCGAAGGATCCGGCGTGCTCCGGGCTGAAGCACACGACCTCGCAGCGCCCGATGCTGGTGCGCGTGCGCTCGAGGCCGATCGCCTCGAGGTCGTCGAGCCCGTGCGGCGGGTTCGCGCCCTCGGGGGCGGCGCCGGTCGCCTGCGCGAGTGCCGGGCCGAACGCGGGGGAGCGGTTCTCGAACACGGCCACGTCGTACCGCGACGGCACCTCGGACGGGTTGGTCGGCGTCTGCGGCGCGAGCGGATCCGCGTCGGCGCTCGGCATCATCACCCGGTTCTGGCGCTTGGTCGCGTACGTGATCCAGTCGCCGGTGAGCGGGTCCTGGCGCATGTGCGCGGTCTCGGGGCGCGGATCCAGCAGGCGCGCGTCGATCGACCGCTCGGCCGGCAACGTCGTGCCGGGGTCGTCGTAGTAGACGAGCTCGCGGCCGTCGGCGAGGCGCGTCGCGCGGCGGACGACCCCGCCGGTGAGCTCGGAAACGGCCTGCGAGGCGTCGGACGACTCCGGCCCGAACTCAGGATCGATCTGCATGTTCACGTAAACACGGTACGACATCCGACGTGATAGCGTCAACACTCCTGAGTTCTGCACGGAGTCAGGGGCACCCCGCGGAAGGATCCGGCATGGCCAGGTACGACGATGAGCTGCGCGAGCTCGAGGCCATCGCCGACCGCGGCGCGGAGGGCTCGGACGGCGGACAGGCGGCACGTACCCGGCGCGGGCCCCGGCCGAGCGGGCGGGTGTCGATGGCGATGGTCGCCGCCCGGGCCGGCGTCTCCGGGCAGACGGTCTCGCGCGTCGTGAACGACAGCCCGAGGGTGGATCCGGACACAAGGGCACGCGTCGAGGCCGCCATGGCCGAGCTCGGCTACCGCCCGCACCGTGCCGCCCGGGCCCTGCGCACAGGCCGCTCGATGACCATCGGGGTGGTCGCGCAGACCCTCGCCACAGTCGGCAACTCCCGCATGCTGCAGGCCGTCGCCGAGGCGGCGGAGTCCCGCGGCTATGCGCTCGCGGTCGTCACGCTCGGCGAATCCGGGCGCATCGGGGTCGCGTTCGACCTGCTCCGCGATCAGGGCGTCGACGGGGCGATCGTGCTGAACGAGGCGTCGGCACTCGCTCGGGAGGCGGCGTCCGCGGGGATGCGCCTCGTGGTCGTCGATTCGCCGCCAGACGACCGGTTCCGCGTGATCGGCACCGACCACGCGGCGGGAGCCCGGGTCGCCACCGCGCATCTGCTCGCCGCCGGGTATCGCACCGTGCATCATCTCGCCGGTCCGGAGGGCTCGTTCGCGGCGTCCGAGCGCGAGCGCGGCTGGCGCGAGGCGCTCGCCGCAGCGGGGATCGAGCCCCCGGAGCCTGTGCGCGGGGACTGGTCGGCGGCTTCCGGTCATGCGCAGGCGGAGCGGATCCTGGCTGCCGGCGGTGTCACCGCGCTCTTCGCCGCGAACGACCAGATGGCGCTCGGTGCGCTGCGCGCCATCGCCGACGCCGGTCGCCGGGTGCCCGACGACATCGCCGTGATCGGGTTCGACGACATCGCCGACGCGGCGCAGTTCCGCCCGCCGCTCACGACGGTGCGGCAGGACTTCGACGCCCTCGGTCAGCAGGCGGTGGCGCTGCTGGTCGCCGACATCGAACAGCGGGGCCCGTCGTCGACGCAACTGCTCGTGCCGCGGCTCGTCTCGCGCGACAGCGCCTGAGGGGCGGCCGCCGGGGTGCCACGATGACGCCGGTGCGCCGCGGCTGCGATGCGTGTGCAGGCCGGGCCCGCGATCAGGCCCGGCCGGCGGGCGTGGGATGATCGATGCATGACCCCCGGATCCGCAACCGCACCGCAGTGCAGGCATGCGCGCCCGCTGATCCATCGGGCGATCGTGGCGGATCCGATCGATGGGGGCGGTCGGCGATGACCGGGGTGCCTTCCGGCGACGAGTCCCCGGAGCAGGAGCGCCGGCGCTTCCCGCAATCGGTGTTCGGCCGCGGCGAGGAGCCGGATGTGCGGTTCTCCCTCGCCAACGAGCGCACCTTCCTTGCGTGGACGCGCACCGCGCTCGCTCTGCTCGCCGGCGGGGTGGCGCTGGAGGCGCTGGCGCTGAACATGTATGCGCCGCTGCGGCTGGCCGCGTCGCTGGTGCTCCTCATCACCGGCATCGTGCTGCCCGTGATCGCGTGGTTCGAGTGGGCGCACGTGGAACGGCGGATGCGGCAGGGCCGGCCGCTCCCGCACCCGCCCACCGGTATCGTGCTGGCCGTGGCGGTGGTGACGGCGGGCGTGCTGGTGCTCCTCGCCGTGCTGCGATGAGCGACGCGGCGACGCTGTGACGAGATCGCGTCGTGAGGAGGCGAGCGGATCCGTGACCAGGCCCGAGGCCGACACGCCGCCCTTCGATGCGGGGCTGCAGCTCGAGCGCACGTCGCTGTCATGGCGGCGCACCGCGCTGTCGATCGCGGTCGGGTCGCTGGTGTCGTTGCGCCTGTTCCCGGTCTGGCTGGGCGGAGCAGGGTGGATCGTTCCCGGCATGCTCGGGCTCGTCGCGGCGGCCACGCTCTGGCTGGTGTCGAAGCAGCGCCACCATGCGTTCATGGCGCGCGTGGCACGCGGCGCCGAGCCCCGGGTGAGCGGCGCGGCGTCGATCGCGCTCATCTCCTTGGGCGTCGTCGCCGCGGGGCTGTTCGCGCTGATCGCGGTGATCGTCACCCGGCTCTGAGCGCGGGATCCCGGCGCATCGCGCGCCGTCGGGACCTGCTCCTGCCGGATCCGAGCCCGCCTCGCTCAGAGCGCGACGGTGCGGAACCCGGCGTTGCCCATCGAGGAGTCGGGGGTGTTCTGCGAGCGCGCGGAGTTGCGGTAGCGGTTGCAGTACGAGATGTGGCAGAGGTAGCTGCCGCCGCGCAGCACCCGGGTCTGGCCGTCGGCGGGGCCGGTCGGTGCGGTGTCGGGTGACTGGCGGTAGTAGTCGGCGGAGAACCAGTCGGCCGTCCACTCCCAGACGTTGCCCACCATCTGCCACAGCCCGAAGCCGTTCGGCGCGAAGGTGCGCACGGGGGCCGTCGTCAGCCAGCCGTCGTCGAGGGTGTTGCGCCGCGGGAACTCGCCCTGCCAGATGTTGGTGCGCCAGCCACCTGCGTCGACCTCCTCATCACCCCAGGGGTACTTCTTCCGATCCAGGCCGCCGCGCGCCGCGTACTCCCATTCGGCCTCGGTGGGCAGGCGGCGTCCGGCCCAGGCGCAGTACGCCTGGGCGTCGTTCCAGCTGATGTGCACGACCGGGTGATCGCCGAGTCCGGTCAGGTCGGACAGCGCGCCGCCGGGATGCTGCCAGTCGGCGCCCTTCACTCCCAACCACCACGGTGTTCCCGGCGGCTGGCCGATGACGTCCTCGTCGTCGGCGGCGAGAGCCAGGTGGAACACGGCGGAGTAGCCGAAGGACTCGGCCTCGGTGCGGTAGCCGGTCGCCGCGACGAAGCGCGCGAAGTCGTCGTTCGTGACGCTCGTGGCGTCGATCGAGAACGCCTCGAGCGTCACCGGGTGCTGCGGCGTCTCGCCGTCGCCGTGGTTGCGGTCGCCCGAGGAGTCGCCCATGACGAACGTCCCTGCGGGGATGAGCGCCTGCGCGATCGCGTGCGGACCGGCGGCGGCGGCCGGGGTCTCCGGTCGCCGCGGGATCGATCCGAACGCCGCCCGCGAGGGCGTTCCGCATCCGCAGGAGCATTCCGGATCCACTGTGCCGTCCTTCCGGGCGTCGGGATTCGCCGGGCGACGCGCCGTCTCCGAGTCTATCGACGGCCCCGTCGGCGCATCGGCGCATCGGAACCGGCCCGTCAGTCGAATGACTGATCTCGGTGCGCGCGACTCGGATCAGTGTTTCGACGGATGGTCGTCGGCTTACGCCGGGACGAGCATCTCAGGACAGGGGACGTGCGTCCCCGATTCATCCGAAGGGATCCTGAGATGTCATTCGTGCCGGCGCGACTCGGTCGCGTCCCCGCTCTCATCGGGAGCATCGTCTTCCCGCACGCCGCGCTGAGCGGGGTGAGGTCATGAACGCCGACGGTCGCGCCGCGACCGGCAGTGCGCGGCCGATCGTGCTCATCGGGCTGATCTGCGCGGTGTCGATGACGACGATCGACCAGACGATCGTCGCCCTGTCGGCGCCCACCATCCAGCGCGAGCTCGGACTCACGCATGACGGCATCCAATGGGCCGTGAACGTCTACCTGCTCGCCGCCGCCGGGGTGTTCATGCTCGGAGGCCGTCTGTCAGACCTGTACGGGCACCGCCGGCTGGCGCTCATCGGCATCGCGGCATTCGCGGCGACCTCGCTGCTGTGCGGACTCGCGCCGTCCGGGGAAGGGGCAGAGACGTGGCTCGTCACAGCGCGGGCGCTGCAGGGAGCGTCGGGTGCGCTCATGGTCCCCGCTGCGGTGGGAATCGTCGTGCAGAGCTACCCGCAGGAGCGCCGCGGGCGTGCCATGGCCATCTTCTTCGCCATCACCGGAGCGATGACGGCGATCGGCCCGATTGCGGGCGGATTCCTCACCGAGTGGACCTGGCGATCCATCTTCTGGGTGAACCTGCCGATCGCTCTCGTGGCGTTCGTGCTCGTGGCCGCGGGCTCAGGCCCGTCCCGGCGTGAGTCGGGGCGGATCGACGTCATCGGCGCCGTCCTCGTCGGCGCCGGGATGACGCTGCTCGTGCTGGGCCTCGAGCAGGCCGGCAGTTGGGGCTGGAACAGCGTCGGCGTCTGGATCACCCTGATCGGCGGGATCGTCGCGGTCGCGCTGTTCCTCATCTGGGAACCTCGTGCGGCGGATCCGCTCGTCCGGCTCGCTGCCTTCCGCTCCCCGCAGTTCTCCATCGCGATCCTGTCGGTCCTCGTGGCGTCGACGGCGTTCGTGCCCGCCTTCTTCTTCCTGAGTGTCTACGGACAGGTCTCCCTGCGTCAGAGCGCCCTGAACACCGGACTCCTGTTCCTGAAGTTCTTCCTCGGGTTCGTGATCGCGAGCAGGTTCGGATCCGTCCTGTTCGACCGCAGCGGCGCGAAGCGCGTGCTGCTGCTGGGCGGAGCCTGCGGGGCGACCGGGTTCTGGATGCTGGCCGCTCAGGCCCCGCACCTCGACTTCGACGCCGGGATGTTCTTCAATTCGCAGACCGCCGCGATCGCTCTCGCCGGGGCCGGCATCGGATTCCTGTACAGCCCGATGAGCACCGATGCCGTGAACCGCGCGGTCGGCGCCTCCTACGGCGAAGTGACCGCGCTGTCGCAGTCCGCGCGCAGTTTCGGTGGTGCCCTGGGACTCGCCGTGCTCGGTTCCCTCGTCTCCGCCGCACTCCAGACGCACATCGTCGATTCGTTCACGGCGCTCGGGATCCCGGCCGCCGCTGCCCGCTCCGCCGCGCAGATGGTGTCGGGGGCGGATTCGGGATCCGACTCGGCGCTGTCGGCGCTGCCGGCCGAGTTGGCCAAGAGCGTGCGCACCGCGGTGGCGCAGAGCTATGCGGATGCCGTGCAGGTCGCCTTCGCGGGGATGGCGGTCGCCATGATCGTCCTCGTCGTGCTCGGCGTGCTCTACCCGTCGTCGAGGCGTGCCACGCAGAGCCTGCTCCCGACCCGGCGCGACGGCTCCGTCATGAGGGAGGTGGCGTGATGGGCCACCTGGTCCGCGAGGCGGCGTGCAGTGCGTCGCGCAGGCACGGCGCCGGATCCCCCACCCTGGAAAGGACCGCGGCATGAACACGCGCATCGCGGGAGAACGCATCCCGCTGAACACCTTCGCGATCGGATTCGGCCTGGCCGGGCTCGCGGAGACCTGGTCCGTCCTCGGCGCCGACCTCGGCTGGCCGTGGCTGTACGGACAGGTGCTCTGGATCGTCGCCGGCATCGCCTGGATCTGGCTGATCGTGGCGCACACCGCACGCGGACTGCGCACGGATCGGCGACTCGTGGATCAGCTGCGTCATCCCGCGCAAGGCCCGATCGCGGCGCTCGTGCCCGTGACGGGCATGCTGCTGGGTGCCGACCTCTACGACGTGCTCCCCGCGGCAGGTCTCGTGCTCGTCGTGCTCTCCACGATCGCCTCGCTCGTGTTCGGCGGGTGGATGATCGCCACGTGGTTCGAGGGACGGCTCGAGCTCGCCGCGGTGCACGGTGGCTACCTGCTGCCGACCGTGGCGGCGGGGCTGGTCGGAGCGGACACCTGCATGCACGTCGGCCTGGCGGCCGCGGCATGGCTCATGCTCGGTATCGGCGTCTTCTTCTGGGCGGTGATGACGACACTGCTCGTGCTCCGGCTCACGGTCAGCCCGGTGCTGCCGGATCCGCTCGTGCCGACGATGATGATCCTGCTGGCCCCTCCGGTCGTCGGCGGCATCGCCTGGTTCGCCCTCGCGGGTCACGAGGCGTCGCCGGTCGCGCTCTCGATCGCCGGACTCACGATCCTCACCGTGATCATGCAGATCACGCTGATCGGCCGCTACCGGAGGCTGCGCTTCTCGCTCGGGTTCTGGTCGTTCACCTTCCCGATCGCGGCGTTCGGCGTCTACACCACCATGTGGCTCGCCCTGCTGCGCTTCCCCGGCTGGCAGGGAGTCGCGACCGTGCTGGCCGCGCTGATCAGCCTCTTCATCCTGGCGATCGCGGTGCGCTCGCTCGCCCTGATCCCGCGCAGCCGCAGTGCCGCGGCGGCGGAAGAAGCCCTCAACCACGCCGACGACGCGGATGCGCGTGGGCAGACCCGCACGCTGCAGCGCCAGGAGTAGGAGCACCCTCATGAACATTCCGCAGACCCACCATCGCGTGATCGACGTCGACGGGATCCCGATCTTCTACCGGGAGGCCGGAGATCAGGATGCGCCGGTCGTCCTCCTTCTGCACGGCGCCCCGTCGTCCTCGGCGATGTTCCGGCGGCTCATCCCGCTGCTCGCCGACGACTACCACGTGATCGCGCCCGACTATCCCGGGTTCGGCAACTCCGCGACGCCGGGTGTGAACGAGTTCGCCTACACGTTCGACCACCTCGCCGACGTGATCGAGCGGTTCCTCGAGGACCTCGGCGTTGACCGGTTCGCGATGTACGTGCAGGACTACGGCGCTCCGGTCGGCTGGCGGCTCTACCTGAGCGATCCGGCCAGGGTCACGGCGATCGTCTCGCAGAGCGGCAACGCCTATGAGGAGGGCTTCGTCGATGCGTTCTGGGCACCGCTCTGGCGTCACGCGGCGAGCCGCCGTGAGGAGGACCGTCAGATCCTGCTGCACTCGCTCGATGTGGAGAGCATCCGCTGGCAGTACGTGCACGGGCTCGCGGATCCGAGCGTGGTGGATCCCGACGCCTGGATCCGCGACGCGATGCAGGTCAACCGGCCGGGCAATCCCGACATCCAGCTCGCCCTCTACGACGACTACCCGTGCAACCGTGCGCTGTACCCGGACCTGCAGGCGCTCTTCCGGGAAGACCGGGTACCGCTGCTGGCCGTGTGGGGACGCAACGACGAGATCTTCGGCCCGGACGGGGCGAGGGCGTTCGCCCGCGATCTGCAGGACGCCCGGATCGAGCTCCTCGACGGCGGGCACTGGCTGCTGGAGTCGCACCTGCACGAGGTCGCCGAGATCATGCGCGGCTTCCTCGTCACCGCTCGTCGCACGGTCGCCGCGCGTACGCTGAAGGCATGAGCACGCCCGAGGATCCGGGATCACGCGCACCGAGCACCGACGCACGCGCGGTGCGCACCCGCGCGCGCCTCATCGAGGCGTATCTGGAGATCACGGCGACAGGGCATGTGCCCAAGGTCAGCACGGTGATCCGGGCGGCGCGGGTGAACAGGTCCTCGTTCTACGCGCACTTCGACGACATGGATGACATGACGCTGCGCGTGCTCGATGACGCGCTCGACGACCTCAGCCGCACCCAGGCGGAGCTCTCCGCACGCGCGCAGCGCCCGACCGGTCTGACGGCGCTGGCAGCGGGCGGCGCGTACCTCGACGCTCTGGGCGCGAACCGATCGTCGCTGCGCTCGGCGATCACGGCCAATCGTGCGCAGGCGCAGGCGCGGATCGGTGACACGATCGAGCGCAACATGCTCGAGTTCCTGGCGATCACGCCGGGGTGGGATTCCGGATCCGCCCGGTCGCAGCTCACCGCGTCCTGGGTCGCGCACGGCTGGGCAGGTGTGGTGTGCGCGTGGATCGCCGGGGAGATCGAGATCGACAGGGACTCGCTGCTGCAGGAGCTGGTGGCGCTGAACCCCCGCGTCCCCGCGCAGGACTGAGGTCTCGGCCCCTGGCGCCGGACCGCAGACGAGCGGATCAGACCGTTACGGGCGCCTCGATGCCGAAGCGGGAGATGGCGTCGCGCAG
>JAFDWM010000064.1 GCA_018268455.1 Actinomycetota bacterium
GATGTGAGAGTTTCCTCGAAGGATCACACGGTGACCGCGTCTACGTCGTAAGCGACGAGCCAGCCACCGCGCGCTACACCACGTTAAGGGACGCAACTGGCACCGTCGGTGCCCGAAGCCGCGCGCGCCGGCGGGTTGCACCCGACGCCCCCATGTCCGGACAGAGCCCGGACGCCCCCATGCCGGGACAGGGCCGGCCCCCCGATCCGCGCCGTTCCGCGGATCCGCCGGACAGCACCGAGCAACCACCAGATCTGTGACTGGTGTGACGGGTGAGGCGCGACACGCCGCCGCAAAACGTGAAAACCCGCGAAATGACGCGGAATTCCGGGGTTGTGTTGATACATTCAAGGCGGTCGTTCGACCAACGGGGGGCACAAGCCCATCCGGAACTCTGATACGAAGCGACGGGATCCCGTCGCTGGAGGATGAAATGGCTGACAAGTCCATCACCAAGACCGAGCTCGTCGCGAGCATCGCCAGCGCCACCGGCCAGAGCCAGGCTGCTGTCTCCGGCGTTCTCGACGCCCTGTTCGCCACGGTCTCGGACGCTGTTGCCAAGGGCAGCAAGGTCTCGATCCCGGGCTGGATCTCCTTCGAGCAGGTCGCGACCGCCGCTCGCACGGGCCGCAACCCGCAGACCGGCGCCGAGATCAAGATCCCGGCCGGCAAGCGCGTCAAGGTGACCGCCGGCTCCAAGCTCAAGGCCGCCGTCAAGTAATCACGGCTTCGCCTCGCAAGGCCGTCCCTCCGTCGAGGGGCGGCCTTTCGCGTCCGCTCCCGGCAACGGCGCCCCGGCAACGTCGCCCTGGCACCCCGTCCGCTCCCGGCAACTCCAGCGCTTCCGGCAACAGCAGAGCGTCGCGCGCCTAGGCTGGAGGGGTGAGTCGCCCGTCCACCGGGGCCCGCCCCGCCCCCGCGGGCCCTGCCTCTACCGCCCTGCCCACCGGATCCGCGTCCCTGCGCATCACGGGACCGGTGATCCTCGTCGGTGCCGCGCTGCTCGCGGTGATCGCCGGCCTGGCGTTCGGCGGCGGCGCGGCACCCAACCTGCTGCTCGACCCGGGGCCCGTCGTGCGCTGGGGTCTGCCGGTGCTGACGACGCTCGCGAATCTCGGCGGCGCGGCGATGCTCGGATCCCTCGTGCTCGCCCTGTTCGGCCTGCGTACGGGCGAGCGCTCCTTCGAACTCGCCCTCGACACCGCCTCGATCGGCGCCGCGGTGTACACGGTCGCGAGCGCCGGAGCCGGGCTGTTCACGTTCCTGCAGACGCTCGGGGTGAAGCTCAGCGCGGGGCCGGAGTTCGGCGCCCAGCTGGGCCGGTTCCTGCTCGAGCTGCCCCTCGGCCAGGCCTGGCTGATGACGGTGATCGCGGGCGCCGTGATCACGATCGCCGCGTTCGCGTTCCGCGGCTGGCTCGCGACCCTGCTCGTCGGGATCCTCGCCGCCGCCTCCTTCATCCCGCTCGCCACGCAGGGTCACGCCGGCGACCTGAGCGGCCACGACGCCGCCGTGAACTCGATGATCCTGCACACGATCGGCGCAGCCGTGTGGATCGGCGGACTGCTGCTGCTCATCGTGCTGCGCGGATCCCGGTCCGAGCTCAACGGCACAGGCGCCAAGAACGGCACGGGCACCAAGAACAGCACAGGCACGAAGACCAGCGCGGGCACGAAGGCCGGGTCGAAGGCCAAGAAGTCCGCGAAGGGCCTGCGTCCGGTCGCGTTCGCCAACCTCGTGCGCCGCTACTCGTCGCTCGCTCTGGTCGCATTCATCGTGGTCGCGATCTCGGGCATCGCGCGCGCGATCGTCTCGGTCGGCGACTGGGCCGGACTGCTCTCGCCGTACGGCGGGATCGTGCTCGCGAAGGCGGTCGCGCTGGTGCTTCTCGGCACACTCGGCGCCCGTTACCGAACGCGCCTCATCCCGAAGCTGGAGAAGGACGGATCCGGCGCGTTCTGGACCCTGGTGCTGCTCGAGCTCGCGCTCATGGGCATCGCGTCCGGACTCGCCGCCGCGCTCTCGCGCACGCCCCCGCCCACCGCGACCGAGGCGCCCGCTGTGCGCTCGCCTGCGGAGATCCTGACCGGATCCCCGCTGCCGCCGGAGCTGACGCCCGCGCGCTGGTTCACCGCCTGGAACCTCGACCTCATCTGGCTGGTCGTCGCCGCGTTCGGGATCGCGCTCTACCTCGCCGCCGTGTGGCGACTGCGCCGTCGCGGCGACCGCTGGCCGATCCAGCGCACCGTGTTCTGGGTGCTCGGCCTGCTGGGCCTGGTGTGGGTCACCGGCGGCGCGATCAACGCGTACCAGGAGTACCTGTTCAGCGTGCACATGCTCGGGCACATGATGCTGTCGATGGTGATCCCGCTGCTGCTCGTCGCCGGTGCTCCGGTGACCCTGGCGCTGCGTGCGATCGACAAGCGCGGCGACGGCACCCGCGGCGGCCGGGAGTGGATCCTGTGGGCGGTGCACTCGCCGTTCTCGCGCGTGGTCACGAACCCGTTCGTCGCGGCCGCGATCTTCGTGCTGTCGCTGTGGGCGTTCTACTTCACCGACCTCGTGCGCTGGGCGATGTCCGATCACATCGGGCACGAATGGATGACCGTGCACTTCCTGATCTCCGGCTACCTGTTCGTGCTGAGCCTGATCGGCGCGGATCCGGTGCCGTTCCGGCTGCCGTACGCCGGCCGGCTCATCACGCTCATCGCCGTCATGGCCACGCACGCGTTCTTCGGCATCGCGATCATGATGCAGTCGGGGCTGATGGTGGCGGAGTGGTTCGGATCCATGGGTCGCACCTGGGGGGCGACTCCCTTGCAGGACCAGTACGTAGGCGGTGGTGTGGCCTGGTCGGTGGGAGAGATCCCCACGTTGATCCTCGCGATCACGGTGGCGATCCAGTGGAGCCGCAACGACGCGAAGGTGGAGAAGCGCCAGGATCGGCAGGCCGACCGTTCCGGCGATGCCGAGCTGGCCGAGTACAACGCCCGCCTCGCTGAGCTCGCGGAGAAGGACCGGCGCAGCGCCGCACGTCGCGGCTGATCCCGCGAACGCGCGTCAGCCCTGGGGTGGGTTCAGCGACTGTTCCGGCGAGGTGATGCTGATCGAGGCGGATCCGTCGGACAGGAAGCGGATCGTGCCGTCGACCTGGAACGGCACGTCCTGATCGACCTCGGCCTCGGATCCGTCGAACAGGTACTTGACCTCGACGCGCACGTGCGCGGTCGCCGCGGCCGGCATGATCCGCCACCCGTCGCCCTCGGGCTCAAGGGAGATCTGCGGCTTCGTGACCATGCTCCAGGTGGGTCCGCTTACCACCCGGTTCGTGACGGTGAGGCCGAACGGGCAGCCGGTGGGCTGCAGCACCTGCTGCGTCGTGCACTGGTCGAGGAACTCGTTCACGCGCTGCTGCACGACCTTCACGAACGCATCCGTCGGCGTGGCCTGCACGTCGAGCGGGACGTCGGCGAGCGGCACGTCGGCGAGCACCCCCGTGCCCGTGGCGGTGGCCGCGGCGGTCTTCACCGACACGGAGTACAGACCGGGGGAGAACACCAGCAGCGGCAGGGGATCCAGCGCGGAAGAATCCGCCCCGTTCGGGGCGACCTGGCGTCGGTCGAGTTCGAAGCCGTTGACGAAGAAGGTGTCGGATCCGCGCACCATCAGGGTGATCACGGCGAGGGGGCTCTGCGCGAATCCCCAGGTGGGCGCGATGCCGAGCGAGCCGACGCGCTCGATGCGGAAGGTGCTGGATCCGGGATGCCCCCCGGCGCGGTAGCTGACGGTGACGGCGGTCGTGTCGCCGACAGGGTGCTCGTCGGTGACCGCGATATCGGTGAGCGGGGCGAGGGCCGCCCGGCGCAGCAGCGCGTCGGAGGCGCTGCGGAAGGTGTCGGAGTCGAGCTCGCCGTGCTCGATCGCGACGCCGGGCAGGCGCAGGGCGTCGGCGGCGCGACCCTCGGAGAGGAGCGTGAGGTAGCGGGTGACGAACGCCGAAGGGCTGTAGAACTGGCGATAGACGGTGATCCCGCCCGCGACGAGGGCGGCGACGAGCACGACGCCGACGACGGCGAGCAACGTCAGGTCGCTCCACAACGGGGCGCGGCGGCGGACGGTCCGCACCCGACGCGTTTCCGCGCCTGGCGCCAGCACCCCCGCCGACTGCACCATGTGCGCCAGTCTACGAAGCCCCGCCTGCACGAACCCCGGGTTGCCCGGCGCGTCGGTTCCCCGCCCCGTCGCGCGGCTCGTCGGGTCCCGGGTCCGTCGGATCCTGGCTTGTCGGATCCTGCGTCCGTCGGATCCTGGCCCGTCGGATCCCTGGCCCAGACAGCCCAACTTCGGAGCTACGCCACGCCACGCCGTGGATCTGCGCCGGCTGGCGGCGTGTCGTCCGAGTGCTCCGAAGTTGGGTTCCCGGGGTTCGGATCCTCCGTGTGGATCCCCCGCCCGAGGTCCGGCGCGGTCGGCCGCCCGACGCCGTTGGCGTTGCCCGTCGGATCCCTGGCCCGGATCCCTGGCCCAGACAGCCCAACTTCGGAGCTGAGCCGCGACACGCCGTAAATCTGCGCCGGCTGGCGGCGTGTCGCCGGCCTCCTCCGAAGTTGGGTTCCCCGGCCCGGACCGGACCGGCCCGGCCCGGCCCGGGCCCCCCATAGCCCACGACCCGAAACCCACCCACCGGCCGGTCCCCGACCCGAGCCCGGCGGGGCCGGCGCGATCCCGGATAGAATCCGAAGACCGTGAGCACGCCGACCCTCTCCGCCGAACAGGAAGAACTGTTCCGGCTGATCGAGGACACCCGCGAGCACGTGTTCATCACCGGCCGCGCCGGCACCGGCAAGTCGACCCTGCTGCAGCACTTCGCCTACAACACGCAGAAGCAGATCGCCGTGTGCGCGCCCACGGGCGTCGCCGCGCTGAACGTCGAGGGGCAGACGATCCACTCGCTGTTCCGGCTGCCGATCGGCCTCATCGCCGACAGCGAGATCGACCAGTCCGATGCGACGCGCAAGATCCTGAACGCGATCGACACGCTCGTGATCGACGAGGTGTCGATGGTCAACGCGGATCTGATGGACGCGATCGACCGGTCGCTGCGCCAGGCGCGAGGACGGCGGGCGGAGGCTTTCGGCGGCGTGCAGGTCGTCATGTTCGGGGATCCGTATCAGCTGGCGCCCGTCCCTCCGCGCGGCGACGAGCTGCGCTACATCCAGGACCACTACCGCTCGTTCTGGTTCTTCGACGCGAAGGTGTGGACGGGGGGCGAGGCCACCGACGGCCTGCTCGACATCGGCACGCACGGCGCGACGCTGCATGTGCGCGAGCTCGTGCACATCCACCGGCAGTCCGACGCCGGGTTCAAGGCGATGCTCAATGCGGTGCGCTACGGCCGGGTGACCGCCGAGATCGCCGAGGCGCTGAACACCGCCGGCGCGAGGACCCCTCCGGATCCGGCTCCGGGTGGGATCCCGATCATCACGCTCGCCACGCGCAATGACATCGTGAACGGCATCAACGCCCGCCATCTCGCGGCGTTGCCCGGCAAGGTGCAGAAGGCCAGGGCCGACATCTCCGGCGACTTCGGCCGCGGCGAGGCGAACTATCCGGCCGACCAGGAACTGCAGCTCAAGGAGGGCGCGCAGGTGATGTTCCTGCGCAACGACATCTCCGCGATGCCGGATCCGCCGCGCTGGGTGAACGGCACGATCGGCACCGTGGTGCGCATCCTCGGCGACACGGTGCGTGTGGAGGTCGACGGCGAGGAGGTCGACGTCGAGCCCGCCGTCTGGGAGCGCTACCGCTACATCTACAACCCCGGTACCAAGACGCTCTCGCGCGAGGTGGTGGCGGAGTTCACCCAGTTCCCGCTGCGGCTCGCGTGGGCGGTCACGATCCACAAGTCGCAGGGCAAGACCTACGACCGCGCCGTCGTGGACCTCGGATCCGGCGCTTTCGCTCCCGGGCAGACCTACGTCGCGCTGTCGCGGCTGACCTCGATCGACGGCCTGTACCTGTCCCGCCCGCTGCGCCCCCGAGACATCCGCGTCGACGAGGACGTGCGCCGCTTCATGCGCGCCGCGTGGGAGGCCCGGCAGGGCGACTCTACGCCGCAGGTCGGATCCTAGATCGCCCACGCCGCCACGCGGGCTCAGGCGATCGCGCCGGATCAGGCCGTCAGGATCCGGATCCGCCTGATCCCGCGTGATCGCCTGATCCGGCGCGCTCGCGGACGGCTGCGGCGGTCGAAAACGGGGTAGGACGAGGCGATCGACCAGGCGCCCTCCGGGCAGGACCGTTCCGTCCATCGACCCGTCCTGGGATCCTGTACCCATGACACAGCTCAACGGTTCGGCGGGTGGGCGCTCCCCGGGGGTGGGAACGCCGAGCCTGCGCGCCGCGCTGATCGGCATCGGGATCCTCATGGCCGCGCTGTGCCTGGTCGAACTCGCGATCCCGTCGCGGACGCGCGGCGTGGGTGGGTCGATCCTGGACGGGGCGCTGGTCGGCGTTTACACGGTCACCGGCCTCCTCGCCTGGCACCGGCGCCCGCACAACGCCATCGGGCGGCTCATGCTGCTCACGGCGCTGGCGCTCTGGGCCTCCGGAACGTACGACGACAGCATCCCCGCGATGCGCATCCTGGGCACGCTGACATCGAGTCTCCCGCTCGCGCTGCTCCTGCATCTGCTGCTCGCGTTCCCCTCCGGCCGGCTGACGGGACGGGCGGCCCGCGCCATCGTGACGATTGCGTACCTCGTCTCGCTGGCACCGCAGGTCGTCGTGGTCTTGCAGCCCGCCGCGACCGAGGTCGCCTGGACGCTGCAGGCCGCCGTCGGGCTGGTCGCCCTCGCGGCGACGGTGACGCTCTGGGTGCGGCGGCTCGCACGGATGCCGGCGCCGTCGCGCCGCCGGCTGCTCCCCTTCATCGGATACGGATGCGCCGCCATCGCCGTGATCGGCGTGACCGTCGTGGTGCTGCACCTCGACCCTCGCCCCGGCGTGCAGGCGGCCGCCACGGTCGTGCAGCTGGTGATGCTCGGCGGCCTGCCCATCGCCTTCCTCGCGGGCCTCACCGCCGGCGCGTTCGGGCACGCCGGCGAGGTCGCGGAGGCGGCCGCGGGCGTCTCCGCCGCGGACGTGGATCCGGCGCAGCTCGACGCCCTCGCGGGGCGGGCGCTCGGGGATCCCCGTGCGCGGATCCTCTGGGCGGCCGAGCGCGACGACAGGGCGGCCGACCGCGCCGAAAGTGCTGCCGACACCGACGACAGGGCGGCCCACGACGACAGCGTCACCGACGGCTTCGTCGACAGCGCCGGACGCGCCGCGGCCGTGCCGCCGGACGCCGGCTGGTTGCCGATCGGTCCGCCGGAGGCGCCGACCGGCGGGCTCCTCTACGACCGCGATCTGATCGCCGACCGGAGCCTGGTCGCCGCCGTGGCGGCGCCGCTCGGACTCGCGATGGAGAAGCAGCGCCTGGTCGTGGAACTGCGCTCGGCCGTCGAGCGGCTCCGCGTCGCCGCGGACGAACTGCAGGCGTCCCGGCGTCGGATCGTGGTGGCCGCCGACGCCGAGCGCCGCCGCATCGCGCAGGACCTGCACGATGGCGCCCAGCAGCGCATCGTCCTCGTCGGCATCGACGTGCAGCGGCTCGCACGGCAGGCCGAGGACGCCGCCCTCGTCCGCTCGGAGGCGGCGAAGATCGCCGAGCGCTGCGGATCCCTCCTGGACGAACTGCGCAGCCTGGTCGAGGGCCTCATGCCGAGCCGGTTGAAGGACCACGGGCTGGAGGCCGCGGTCGCCGCGCTCGCCGACCAGATTCCGATCCCGGTGCGGGTCGAGGTCTCAGGAGCGCTGGACCGGATGAACGCCGAAGTCGAGTCGACCGGTTACTTCGTGATCGCGGAGGCCCTGACCAACGCGGTGAAGCACGCCGGCGCACAGGAGATCGTCGTGGGCCTGACCGTGCGGGACGACCGCCTGCGGATCGCGGTGAGCGATGACGGCAAGGGACCGGCCGGAGCAGTCCCGGGGTTCGGCATGCGCAGCCTGAGGGATCGGGTCGAGACCCTCGGCGGCACGATGACGCTCGAGGCGGCCGTTCACGGCGGGACGACCCTGCGGGCAGAGCTGCCGCTCGGGTAGGAGTCCTCAGCGGTCCAGGAAGCGCATGACGGCGAGGACCCGGCGGTGGTCGTCGGGATCCGGCGGCAGGTCGAGGGTCGTGAAGATGAGGGCGATGCTGCGCGCGACCGCCTTCTCCGTCACGAACAGTTCGCGCGCGATGCGCGCGTTGCTGTAGCCCTGTGCCATCAGCTGCAGCACCTCCCGGCGCCTCGGTGTGAGCTGCGCGATGCCGCCGTCCTGATGGTTGCGCACCTCGCGCCGCACCATCGAGGTGATGACTTCGGAGTCGATGCTGGATCCGCCGTCGGCGACCCGCTGCACGGAGTCGAGGAAGTCGTCGAGATTGAGGATGCGGCGCTTCAGCAGATATCCGATGCCGTTCGCGCCGTCCGCGAGCAGCTCCATCGCCCCGGTGGCGTCGACGTACTGGGAGAGCACGATCACGGCGGTGGCGGGATGCTCCCGGCGGATCTGCTTGGCGGCGCGCAGCCCATCGTCGGAGAAGTCCGGCGGCATGCGGATGTCGGTGAGCACCAGCTCGGGCCGGTAGGCGGCGACCTTGCCGAGCAGGTCGTCCGCGTCGCCGGCCGTCGCGACGATCTCGTGGCCCTCGTCCGCGAGGATGCGGGCGATCCCCTCCCGCAGCAGGAACTCGTCCTCGGCGATGACGACGCGCATCCGTGCTCCTGCCTGGCGGCGTACGATCCCGCCGGTGCCCCCGACAGTACCGGAGACCTGCGGTGACGGGCAGCGACCGGCACGAGCAGAGCCGCCGTCCACCCCTTTCGGGTGGACGGCGGCTCTGCTCGTGCCGGAGATCGTCAGCTGGACGGCGTGATGTCGATGTGGTGCGGCAGGCTGGCCTTCTCCTGCGCGGTCAGCGGGCGTTCGTCCCGGATGAAGAGGACATCGGCGTCCGGGTTCGGGACGTCGAAGTACACCCCGTCCAGGTTCCAGGTCGTCTTGCCGAGCCTGACCGTGAAGTTGCCGGTCACCCGCTCCATCACCACCTTGGAGTACATGCTGAGATCCATGTAGGCACCCACGGTGTACGGCTCGGTCCTGGTCACCTCCCGGGTGCTCGTCCACGACTTGCCGTACTTCTCGCTCAGACCCGCCTCGAGGATTCCGTTGATGGTCAGCTTGGCCGATCCGGTGGTCTCCACCGATGAGGTCGAGGTGGCCACGGTCTTGATGGTCAAGGACCCTGTGGCCGGGGTGGAGGTGTTGTTCGGACCCCCGGCGACCAGTCTCAGCTGCGGGGAAGCCGTCGTCTTCGACGTCGGTTCGAACGTGCATACCGCGAGGCCCGAGGCGCAGGTCTGGTTGAGCAGCTCGGCCTGCTTCTGGGCGTCCGCTTTCGGTACCGTGATCTCGGAGGCCTCCTTCTCCAGCAGGTCGATCGTGTCGGCGCCGACGGCGCCGTGCTTGTCGACGGTGAAGAAGGTGTCGGCGTCGGTGAAGATGTTGGTCGCGCTCAGGGCGTCGACGACAACCCTGACCTCGAAAGCCGAGATCCGAGAGCCACCGCCGTCCAGGGGCTCGCTGTAGGTGAACCGCAGCGTCGTCTCGCCGCGCTGGGCGAAGTAGTACACCTTCTCGTAGTGCAGCGTCTTCCCCGGTGCGACCGTCGTCCCGTTCCGCGGGTAGTCGTCCCGGATCCCTGCGCCATCGACGCCGACCAGGGTCAGGGTGTGCTTGGTCTTGTTCACGATGTCGAA
>JAFDWM010000065.1 GCA_018268455.1 Actinomycetota bacterium
CTCGATCATCGCGACCCGGGGTGCGACCGGTGCCGTCGTATCCGCCCACCCGAGCTTCACTCCCGACCAGCGCACGGGGCCTGCGGCCGCGACCGCCGCACGCAGCCGCGCGACGGTCAGCAGGGAGGAGGGCTCGCCGCCCGGGAACTCGGCCTCGTCGGGGGCGAGAGGGTGGTGCGCGTCCACCCATGCGGGCCCGAAGGGCGAGGGGCGTTCGGACGCCCCGGAGAACATCAGCCCGTGCAGACGGCCGCTCTGTGCGGCCTGCGCGACCTGCGCCGCGACGCGATCGGGGTCGCGCAGCTCGATGACGGATCGGCCCCAGTTGATCGACAGCCCGACGGTGTCGGGCAGAGCGTCGACGGCGGTGATCTCGTCCTCGAGGGTGAGGAAGCCCTTCTCCGCCGCCTGGCCGGGGACGGCGGCATCGCAATGCTCGATCACCAGCGCCATGTCGTCCCAGCCGCGGGTCTCGAGGAGGTCGGTGAGAGACGCGCGGAGCGCATCGGCGGACCCCTCGGCACCGGCCAGCGACGGGGCGCTGTGCACCTCGATGGCGGCGACGGCCGCGCGCCCGCAGGCGTCGTCGAGTCGCTTCGCCGCGTCACGTATCTCGCGCACCTGCCGCACGGCGTCCGCGCGCCCCTGCGCGTCGGTCGACGCGAGTCCGAACCGGGGCTCGCCCTGCAGCCGCCGCATCGTGTCGGGGATCGAGGTCAGCACGGCGTCGAAGCCGCGGGGGTAGTTCGCGTAGAGCCAGTCGTCATCGTGCGGGTGGACGGATCCGGTCCACGGCAGCTCCAGCCCGCGCACGTCGGGGACCGCGGCGAGTCCCTCGAAGAAGGCGCGCTCGGCGGCTGGATCCCACTGCGCGTGGGCGGGGGAGGCCGCATAGGCCCCGACGAACACGCTCATGCGTGGATCGCGTCGGCGAACCAGCGCGTGATCGAGGCGGGGTGCGTGATCGCCGTGCCGACGACGACGGCGAACGCGCCCGCCGCCATGGCTTCCGCAGCGTGCGCCGGAGTATGGATGCGGCCCTCCGCGATCACCGGTACGTCGACGGCGTCGGCGATCAGGCCGATCAGCTCGATGTCGGGGCCGGAGGTCTTCGGGCGCTCCGGCGTGTACCCGGCAAGGGTGGTGCCGACGCAGTCCGCTCCCGCATCGACAGCCGCGAGCGCGTCATCGAGTGACCCGGTGTCGGCCATCACCAGAGCGCCCGTCTGGTCCTTGAGCCGTCGGATCGTGTCGGCGAGCGTGAGTCCGTCCGGGCGGCGGCGGCGGGTGCCGTCGAGCGCGACGATGTCGGCGCCGGCGGCGTGCACGTCGAGTGCGTGCTGCAGCGTGGGGGTGATGAAGACGTCGTCGTCGCCGTCCTTCCACAGTCCGATCAGCGGCAGGCGCAGCCGCTCGTGGATGAGGGCGATGTCCTGCAGGCCCTGGGCGCGGATCCCGACGGCGCCGCCGATGAGCGCCGACGCGGCGACCTGGACCATCGTCTCCGGGCTGCGCATCGGCTCCCCGGGATACGCCTGGCACGACACGACCAGGCCACCCGCGAGGGTCGCAAGAGCGGAGGGAAGGGCTGCGGACGTCATGAGCGGATTCCTGTCGAGGCGGGATGGGGGCGGGTGCTGAGCGTGTCGAAGGCGAGCATTGCCGCGCCGACGATCGCGGCGTCGGCGCCGAGCTCGGCCCGTGTGAGCGGGCATCCGCTGACGAGGTCGATCGCCTCCTGGCGGAACCCCGCGCGCAGCGGCTCCCACCACAGATCCGAGGTGTGCGAGAGGCCGCCGGCGATGATCACGATCTCGGGGTCCAGGGCGTTCACGAGGCCGCCGACGGCGCGGCCGAGCGCGCGGCCGGCCGTGGCGATCACGGCACGGGCGACGGCATCGCCGTGCTGCGCCAGGGCGAAGACGTCACGGGTATCCAGGTCACCGGCGGGGATCGCCGATGTGCCTTGCGCGCGCAGGTACGCGGCGAGCACCGCGGGGCCGGACGCGATCATCTCCAGGTGACCGGATCTCCCGCAGGTGCAGGGCAGCCCCTCGGCCTCGACGCTCGGGATGTGACCGAAGTGGCCTGCGATGCCGGTGGCGCCGATCAGGGGCCTGCCGTCGAGCACCAGCGCGCCTCCGACGCCTGTTCCCGCGGCGATGACGAGTGCGGATCCGCGTCCCCGGCCCGCGCCGCAGCGGGCTTCGCCGACGGCGTGCGCGCGCACATCGTTGTCCACCGCGACGGGAAGCGCCAGCGCGTCTTCGAGCCGCTCACCGATCTGCGTTCCCGCCCAGCCGGGCAGCGTGTCGGTCGCGGAGAGCACCAGGCGCTGCTGCGGGTCGATCACGCCCGCGGCGCCGACGCCGACGGCGTGGACCTTCTCGTCCGCATCTGCGATGAGCTGTGCGGCGAGCTCGCGCGCCGTGGCCAGCACGGCATCCGCCCCGGCCGCGGCCGGCGTCCGGGTCTCGGCTCGTGCGAGCACGGTCCCGTCTTCGCGCACCAGCCCGACCGCGGTCTTGGTGCCGCCGATGTCGACACCGACCGCGGTGCGCGCTTCACTCATCGGGGGGTCCGCATCTCCGACACGTCAACCGTTCTGTGCTCCTGCAGCGAATGCGTGAGCGCATCCGCGGTGTCCGGGGTGCCGAACAGGCCGGTGGCGGCGGTCACAGCAGGTCTGCTCCGTGCAGGATGCCGCGGATCCGGTCCGTCTCCGCTGCTCCCAGCGACCGCATCGGCTCGCTCATCCTGTTGCTCTCGATGATGCCGAGGAGCTGCAGGGCGGTCTTGAACGCGCCCAGGCCCGCGGCGCCGGCGGAGATGCCGGGCTCGGTCACCTCGACGATCCGGAACAGCTGCGCCAGCCGGTCCTGCTCGGCCTTCGCGGCCGTCCAGTCCCCGGCCTGCGCGGCCGCGAACAGGCGCGCGTAACCGGCCGGGTCGACGTTGCCGAGCCCGGGCACGGCGCCGTGGGCGCCGCCGAGCAGGGCGCCGTCGACGACGACCTCGTGGCCGGTGAAGACGCGGAACTGCGGAAGGTGGGCCGTGGCCAGCAGCACCTGACGGAAGGCGACGTCGTCGCCCGAGGAGTCCTTGAGTCCGGCGATCACGCCGTCCTCGGCCAGCTGCACGATCACATCGAGCCCCAGCTTGAGGTGCGTGCGCACCGGCACGTCGTAGGCGAAGACGGGCAGTCCGATCCGGTCTTTCACGGCTCGGAAGTGTGTGGCGACCTCGGCCTGGTCCGACAGCGCGTAGAAGGGGCTGGTGACGACGAGTCCGTCGATGCCGAGCCCGGCGAGCCTCTCGGCCTCGGCGACGACCCGGGGCGTGGTCTGCTCGTTCGCACCGACGAGCACGGGCACGCGCCCGGCCGCCTCATCCACGATCGTCGTGACGACGAGCTCGCGCTCCTGCTGCGTCAGGTAGGGGACCTCGCCGGAGGAGCCGAGCGCGAAGAGCCCGTCGACGCCGCCGGCCAGCTGGTGCGCCACGACACGACGCAGCGCCTCGGCGTCGACGATGCCCGAGGCGGTTCGCGGAGTGATGACGGGCGGGATGATGCCCCGGTATCCCTGCGCTCGGCTCGTCGGGTCCGCGGATGGCGTCGTTGCGGTGGTCGCGTTGGTCACGATGTTCCTTCAGCTCGGGTGGTGATAGGACGTGGGATGTCCTGTTGGCTTGAAGTATGACAAAGACCCCCCGCGGTCGTCAACGCCCCGTCTCGGATCCGGAAGAATCTCTTCTTGACGAAGTGGCACAAGTCTGATTACGGTGTCTCATCAAGGAGGTGGGACGTCCTATGTGGATTGTCCACCTGCTCCCCCCGCACACATTCCGAGAGGAACAGCAGTGGTATCAACAACGAAGTTGCAGAGATCCCGAGTCCGCAGGTTCGCCACGCTCACCGGGCTGGTCGCCGCCGTCGCCAGCGTTTCCCTGATCACCGCGTGCTCCGGCCCGCAGTCGAGCACGTCGGTCGGACAGGCCGCCGCGAAGGGTCACGTCGAGGTCGCCATCGGCTACAACAACAACAGCTCCTGGGATCCGGTGAACACCGGATCCGCCTTCGCCATGTCGGCGGAGAACCACATCTACGAGGCGCTCTGGGATTCCTCTCCCGTCGACCGCAAGCCGTACGCGGCGCTTGCCGCGGAGATGCCGAAGGACACCAAGGCACTCACCTGGACCGTCAAGCTGCGCTCCGGCGCGAAGTGGAGCGACGGCAAGCCCGTCACCGCGGATGATGTCGTGTACTCGGTGGACCGCGTGCTCAACACCGAGAAGCCGGTGATCACGACCGCCTTCTTCTCCAGCTGGCTGAAGGACGCCGTCAAGGTCGATGACAGCACCGTGAAGATCGACTTCAAGAACGCGTTCCCCTACGCGCTCGACCGGTTCTCGATCCTGAAGATCATGCCGAAGCACATCTTCGATGGAAAGGGCGACGACTACTTCGCCGACGCGAAGAACCAGGTCGGATCCGGTCCGTTCGAGATCAAGGCGACCGAGCCGACCTCGTTCACCTCGTTCGTGCTGAACAAGGACTACAACGGCCCTCTGCACCCGAAGATCGACTCGATGCAGTGGAACGTGTCCGTCGACGCGGCCGCCCGCACGAGCCTGCTCACCTCGGGAGTGTCCGGCGTGCAGATCGCCGACAACATCCCGCAGGACACCGTGGACGCGCTCAAGGGCAAGGGGCTCACCGTCGACGGCGCCGACAGCATGAACATGCTGGGGCTCGCCTTCAACACCAGCAAGGCTCCGTTCAACGACAAGCGCGTCCGACAGGCGCTGCGCATGGCCATCGACACGAAGAAGCTCATCGACGTGTCGATCGCCGGCAAGGGCACGCCCGCCACGAGCTTCCTGCAGGAGTCGAGCCCGTACTACTCCAAGGCCGACACGCAGTACGACTACAACCCGACCGAGGCGAAGAAGCTGCTGGCGGAGGCCGGGGTCTCCAACCTCAACCTGACGCTGCTCTCGACCAACATCTCCTGGACCACGACCGCGGTCAACGCGATCAAGCAGGACTGGGAGGCCGTGGGCGTGACCACCAACCTCGACGTCGTCGAGACCGCGACCTTCAACACCAAGGTGGCGCAGGGCGACCCGGCCGACGTGCTCACGTTCTCCGGCAACCCGAACCAGTTCGGCACCGACGCGGACCTCAACGTCCGCTGGTTCTACTCCAACACGAACACGTTCATGAAGTGGAACAAGTGGGGCGAGACGCCCGAGTACGCCGCGCTCGACGCGCAGCTGACCGCCGCCGAGCAGTCGGACTCGAAGAAGACCGCGGATGCAGACATGACGAAGGCGCTGAACACCATCGCCGATGAGGGTGTCATCTACCCGGTCATGCACATGCAGCTGTTCACGGCGTGGGACGGCAAGAAGCTGAGCGGCGTCAAGGCGCTCAACATCCCCGGTGTCTACATGATGGATGCCCAGCTCAAGGGCTGACTCCTCGATCGGGGCGCTCCGCCGCGCGGGGCGCCCCGATCGCACTACCTCTGTTAGGAAGCCATCGTGACCGTCGTCCTCAGAATGATCGGCAGACGCCTGCTGACGCTGATCCCTCTTCTCCTCGGGATCGTGCTGTTCGTCTTCACCGTGATGCAGTTCTCCTCGACCGACCCCGCGGTCGCGGTCTTCGCCGACGCGCCCGTGAGCGCCGATCAGCTCGCGCAGTTCCGCGAGGAGCACGGGCTCAACCAGCCGTTCCTCGTCAAGTACGTCGCATTCCTCGGCCAAATCGTCACCGGTCAGCTGGGCAAGAGCCTCGCGACGGGTCAGGACGTGACGACGCTCATCTCGACCGCGCTGCCGCTGACCCTCCAGCTGACCTTCCTCGGTCTGATCATCGCGATCGTCATCTCCTTCACGCTGGGCACCATCTCCGCGGTGTTCCGCGACCGCTGGCCCGACCAGATCATCCGCATCCTCACGCTCGGCGGCGTCGCCGCGCCGTCGTTCTGGGTCGCGCTGCTTCTCGTGCAGTGGTTCTCGATCAACCTCCCGATCTTCCCGTCTTCCCGCTACGTGAATCCCGCCGACTCGATCTACGGCTGGCTCATGACGATGACGCTTCCCTCGCTGGCGCTCGCCCTGCCGCTGGCCGCGCAGATGACGCGCATCGTGCGCACCTCGATGGTGGAGGAGCTCGACCGCGACTACGTGCGCACCGCCCGTGGCGGCGGTCTTCCCCCGTTCGTGGTGGTCGGCCGCAACGTGATGCGCAACGCCCTCATCAACCCCCTGAACGTGCTCGGCCTGCGCATCGGCTACCTCCTCGGCGGCGCGGTCGTGATCGAGCAGATGTTCAACCTCCCCGGTATGGGGCAGCTCATGATCGAGGCCGTCAAGAACAACGAGCCCGCGATCGTGCAGGGTGTCGTGCTCACGATCGCCCTCGGATTCGTCGTGATCAACCTGATCGTCGACATCCTCTCCATGCTCGCCAACCCGAGACTGCGAACGAGCCACTGATGCGCAAGAACCTCACCTCAAAGCTCTCCCGGGCCGAACTTCCGTCTCGGCCGGCTCACCCTCGGCGCCTGGATCGCCGTCGCCGTGCTGGCGGTCATCGTCCTCGCCGTGGTGTTCGCGCCGCTGCTCACCCCGTTCGATCCGAACATGCAGACGGCCGCGATCGACAAGGCGCCCAGCGCCGCGCACCTGCTGGGCCTGGACAGCCAGGGCCGCGACATCCTCAGCCGCCTGCTGTATGGCGGTCGCTGGTCGCTGGCGATCGGCCTCGGCGCCACCGCCCTCGCGCTCGTGGCCGGCGCGCTGGTCGGCGCGTTCGCCGCGACCAGCCGCCGCGTCATCGACGAGACCGTGATGCGGCTCCTCGACATCATCATGGCGTTCCCCGGCATCGCCCTGGCCGCCGTGCTCGTCGCCGTGTTCGGCCGGGACGTGTTCGTGCTGATCCTCGCCATCGGGTTCCTGTACATGCCGTCGATCGCGCGGATCGTGCGCGCCAACGTGCAGGCGCAGTACGGGGAGGACTACATCGCCGCGGAGCAGATCATCGGCGCCCGGCGGTTCTTCATCGTGACCCGGCACGTCGCGGTCAACATCGCCGCCCCGATCCTGGTGTTCTGCACCGTCATGGTCGCCGATGCCATCGTGTTCGAGGCGTCGCTGTCGTTCATCGGCGCCGGCGTGCAGCCGCCGAACCCGTCCTGGGGAAGCGTGATCTCGGACGGCAAGAACCTGCTGCTCACGGGCGGCTGGTGGGCGACGCTGTTCCCGGGCCTCGTCATCTTCGCCACGGTGCTCTGCCTGAACATCCTCGCCGAGGGCCTCACCGACGCGATCGCGGCTCCGTCCGCGAAGTCGTCGAAGGCGGCCGCGCAGGCCGTGACCGAGGAGGCGGAGGACGTCGACCGCGGCGCCGAGGCCGTCCCCGAGATCGCGGGCCTGCGCGAGGCGGGCGCACGGATCCGGCGACGGATCCAGCCGATCGCGGATGTCGCGCCCGTGCTGTCGGTCGACAGCCTGACGATCGCGTTCCCCGACCGCCACAACGGCGTCAACGTGGTCAACGGCGTCTCCTTCGAGGTGCGTCCCGGCGAGGTCCTCGGCCTCATCGGCGAGTCCGGCTGCGGCAAGTCGCTGACGAGCCTCGCCGTGATGGGCCTCGAGCCGCGCGGCGCGCAGATCGGCGGCAGCATGGTCTTCGACGGCGCCGAGCTCGTCGGCATGCGGGCCAAGGACCGCCGATCGCTCATGGGGCGCGGCATGTCGATGATCTATCAGGATGCGCTGAGCTCGCTGAACCCGGCGATGACGATCCGGCAGCAGCTCACCCAGCTCACCCGCCGCGGCGGGCGCCGCACGCCGGAGGAGCTGCTGGAGCTGGTGAACCTGGATCCGGCCCGCACGCTCAAGGCCTACCCGCACGAGCTGTCCGGCGGACAGCGCCAGCGCGTGCTCATCGCCATGGCGCTCTCGCGCGATCCGAAGCTGATCGTCGCCGACGAGCCGACGACCGCGCTCGACGTGACCGTGCAGGCGCAGGTCATGAAACTGCTGCTGAGCCTGCAGGAGGAGCTCGGGTTCGCCCTGATCCTCGTCTCGCACGACCTGGCCCTGGTGTCGGACATCGTCGACCGCGTGGTCGTGATGTACGGCGGCGAGGTCGCCGAGACCGGCGGGATCGCCGACGTCGTCGGAGCTCCCGCGCACCACTACACGCGCGGACTGCTGTCGGCCGTGCTCTCGCTCGAGTCCGGCGACGCCGAGCTCACCCAGATCAAGGGCGTCGTGCCGTCACCGGCCGCGTTCCCCGCCGGCTGCCGGTTCTCGGACCGCTGCCCGGCCGCGACCGCGGTCTGCCGGCGCGAGGATCCGGTTCTGCTCGGAACCCCCCTCGTGCACGAAGTCGCCTGTCATCACCCCGCGCGCGAGGTCGCGCAGGAACGAACGGAGGTCCCGGCATGACCGAACCGGTCATCTCGCTGCGGGACGTGCACGTCCAGCACCGGATCAACTCGGACAAGCTCTTCGCGAAGGACACCGTCTACGCGCTGACCGGCGCCGATCTCGACCTGCATGCGGGGGAGACGGTCGGCGTGGTCGGCGAGTCCGGATGCGGCAAGTCCACGCTCGCGAAGACCATCGTCGGACTGCAGCGCCCGACGATGGGCGAGGTCCTGTTCCGCGGCGAGTCGCTGTGGAAGATGTCGACCGCGAACCGCCGCACGCAGTTCGGCCGCAACGTCGGCATGGTGTTCCAGGATCCGTCCACCGCGCTGAACCGGCGCATGCCGGTGAAGAACATCCTGCGCGACCCGCTCACGGTGCACGGCGTCGGCGACGCGGCCGCGCGCACCGCGCGGGTGGCCGAGCTGATGGATCTGGTCGGGCTGCCCACGAGCGCCGCCGACGCGCTGCCCACGCAGCTCTCCGGCGGTCAGCGTCAGCGTGTCGCGATCGCCCGGGCGCTGGCGCTGCAGCCGGCCGTGCTGATCGCCGATGAGCCGACCAGCGCCCTCGACGTCTCGGTGCGCGCGCAGATCCTCAATCTGCTGCTCGAGCTGAAGGCGGAGCTTGACCTCGCGATGGTGTTCATCTCGCACGACATCCAGACCGTGAAGCGCATGAGCGACCGCATCGTCACGATGTATCTCGGCCGCATCATCGAGGAGGCCCCCGCGAGCGCCGTGCCCGACCGGGTGCGCCACCCGTACACCGAGGCGCTGCTGTCGGCGACGCCGAGCCTCGTCGAGGAGATCACGCCGATCACCCTCGAGGGTCCTGTGCCGTCGGCCGTGCGCCCGCCCTCCGGCTGCCCGTTCCGCACCCGCTGCTGGAAGGCCACCGAGCAGTGCGCGACGGAGATGCCGCCGGTGAGCCGGTTCCAGGAGCTGCCGCTGCACACCGCACGCTGCTACCACCCGCTCACCCCCGCGCCCGTCGCGGCGGGGATCGGAGGCGCCGCATGACCTCCCCCATCCGCGTCGGCGTCGTGGGTGCCGGCTTCTTCGGCGCCATGATCACCTCGGCCTGCGCCGCGCACGACGCCTTCACGGTCGTCGCCGTCACCGACATCGCACCCGAGGCGGCTCAGCGTCTCGCCGAGCCGCACGGCGCGCGGGTGCACGGATCCGCCGCCGACCTCGCCGCGGATCCCGACGTCGATCTCGTGGTCGTCGCGACCCCGAACCATCTGCACGCGGATCCGGCGCTCGCGGGGCTCCGCGCCGGAAAGCACGTCTTCGTGGAGAAGCCGCTCGCGATCGATGAGGAATCGGTCCGCGCGATCGTCTCCGCGGCGCAGGACG
>JAFDWM010000066.1 GCA_018268455.1 Actinomycetota bacterium
GTGCGCCGGCCGGCGCACGACATCGCGACCATCCTCGGCGGCGGCTGGATCGCCTCCGGGCCGGCCGTCGCCTCCCGTCAGCCCCTGCCGGTCTGGCCGCAGGGACTCTCCACGGCGCCCCGGGAGGCGGCCGGCGAGGTGCAGACGCCGCTGCGTGGCGAGTCCGCTCGCCCCCTGCGCGTCGGCGACCGGGTCTGGCTGCGGCACGCGAAGAGCGGCGAGCCGGCCGAGCGGATCCTCAGCTACCACCTCGTCGACGGCGACCGCGTCGTCGACGAGCTGCCCACGTACCGCGGTGAGGGAAAGGCGTTCCTGTGACACGACGGAGTCCACGATGACCCGCCCGGGCGGAATCTGGCAGAACTGGGGCCGTTCCGCGTCCGTCCGGCCGCTACGCGTCGAGCGACCGCGCACGCCCGAGGGCGTGCAGCGTGCGGTCCTCGCGGCCGCGGCGCATGGTCTGCGGGTCAAGGCGGTCGGAGCAGGGCACAGCTTCACCGGCATCGCGGTCGCCCCCGACGTGCTGCTCGAGCTCGATGACCTGCAGGGACTGGTCTCGGTGGATCGGCAGCGGGGACGTGTGACGCTCCTGGCAGGCACCCGGCTGCACCGCATCCCCGGGCTGCTCGCGCCGCACGCGCTGGCGATGGAGAATCTCGGCGACATCGACCGGCAGTCGATCTCGGGCGCCATCTCGACCGGCACGCACGGCACCGGCGCCGGGTTCCGCGGGATCGCGGCGCAGGTGGTGGGTGTCACCCTGATCACGGCCGCCGGCGAGTTCCTGCGCGTGGATGAGACGCAGAACAGCGAGTTGCTGCCCGCCGTCGCACTCGGACTGGGCGCACTCGGGATCCTCGTCGAGGTCACCCTGCAGTGCGTGCCCGCCTTCGTGATGCACGCCGTCGACGCTCCCGCGCCGCTCGAAGAGGTCCTCGAATCCGTGCACGAGCGCGTCGCGGCCGCCGACCACTTTGAGTTCTACTGGTTCCCGCACTCCGAGGTCGCGCTCACCAAGACCACCGAGCGCCTGCCGGAGTCGGCGGTGCGCCACCCGCTGCCGAAGGTCGGGAAGTGGATCGACGAGACGCTGCTCTCCAACGGCGTGTACCGGGTCGTGTGCGCGGCGGGCGTCGCGGTGCCCGCGATCACCCCGCCGTTCAGCCGGCTGGCCGTGAAGCTCACCGGTGATCGCGAGTACACCGACCTGTCGCACCGGGTGCTCACGCAGAGCCGCACCGTGCGGTTCCGGGAGATGGAGTACGCGCTCCCGCAGGCTCAGGTGGTGCTCGCCTTCCGGGAGATCCGCGAGCTCGTCCGGCGCCACGGCTGGCGGATCGAGTTCCCCGTCGAGGTGCGCTTCGCCCAGGCGGACGACCGCTGGCTGTCCACCGCACACGAGCGGGATTCGGCCTACATCGCCGTGCACCGGTACTGGCGGCACGACCCGCGCGAGTACTTCGACGCCGTGGAGCGCATCTGCCTCGCGCACGGCGGACGGCCGCACTGGGGCAAGCTGCACACGCTCGACGCGGCAGCGCTGAGCGAGCGATACCCGCGCTTCGACGAGTTCACCGCGTTGCGCGACCGGCTCGATCCGGAGCGGCGGTTCGGCAACCCGTACCTGGAGCGGATCCTGGGCTCCTGATCGTTCGCCGGGACCCCGGTGAACACGGAGGATGCCGGGATAAGATTGCCGAAACCGCGTTCTGAAGGGGGTCGTCGTCCGTGGATGTTCTCGTTCCTGTGCTCGTCGTCATCGGAGTGATCGTCGTCCTGATCGCCGCTGTCGGCATCTATCTGTGGGCGACGTACAACTCGCTCGTGCAGCTCGGGGTCCGTGTGGATGAGGCCTGGAGTGACATCACCGTCCAGCTCAAGCGCCGGGCCGATCTGATTCCGAACCTGATCGACACGGTGAAGGGCTATGCCGCACACGAGAAGGCGGTGTTCGAGAACGTCACGCGCGCGCGTGCCGAGACGCTCTCCGCCGGCACGCCCGGAGAAGCCGGAGCGGCCGAGGGGCACCTGCAGCAGGCGCTGAAGAGCCTGTTCGCGGTTGCTGAGGCGTATCCGCAGCTGCAGGCCAGCCAGAACTTCCTGCAGCTGCAGTCCGCCCTCGTCGACACCGAGGACAAGATCCAGGCGTCGCGCCGGTTCTACAACGGCGGCGTGCGTGAGCTGAACACCAAGATCAAGGTGTTCCCGAACAACCTGTTCGCCCGCAACCTCGGATTCACCGAGCGCGAGTTCTTCGAGGTGGCCGACGGGGCCGCGATCGCCGAGCCGCCCCGCGTGCAGTTCTGACACCCTGCGCGGCGAGGACGCCCGCACCGGAACGCCGTCATCCTCTCGGATGGCGGCGTTCCGTGTTCCGAGGATCGCTCAGCGACCGGCCTGCGGATGCTCGTGCCGGAGCACCCGCTGCGGGTGTGCGTCGAGCACGTCCGCCAGGGCGCCGGCGGCATCGCCCCAGTCCGACACCGACACGTGCTCGAGTCCCTGCCAGGCGGCGGCCGTGCGCAGCTCCGCGGCGATCCGCTCCCCGTCCTCTGCGGGGCGGGCCTGCGGCTCCCACCATGCCGACTGCACGCGCAGGGTGTGCGCGGCGCGGTCGGCCTTCAGATCCACCCGTGCGCTGATCCGGTCGCCGACGAGCACCGGCAGCGAGTAATAGCCGTATCGGCGCCGGGCCGCGGGGGTGTAGATCTCGATCCGGTAGTCGAGCTCGAACGCGCGCAGCGCCCGGTCGCGGAACCACACCACGGGATCGAACGGGGTGAGGATCACTGCGCGGTCGAGGCCGCGCGGCAGCGCCGCGTCGACGTGCCGCCAGGCGGGGACCGGTCGTCCCGCGCGCTCCCAGCCGCGCACCTGCACGGGTTCGAGCTCACCGCGCTCGACGAGCTCCGCGATGGCGGAGACGACGAGCGGACGATCCTTGACGCGGTAATAGTCGGCGAGATCGGCGGCCGTCGCCACGCCGTGCGCACGTGAAGCGCGCCGCATCAGCTCGCCGACCGCCACCGCCGCATCCAGGTCGCGGCCGAGGAACGACTCCGGGATCACGTCCTCGGCGAGGGCGTAGCGGCGCTCGAACCCGTCCCGGCCGGCGATCGCCACCTCGCCGATGCGCCACAGGTATTCGAGGCCGTGCTTGATCTCGTCCCACTCCCACCAGCCGCCGCGTCCGCCGGCGCCCTCCCCGCGGATCTCGGCGGGACGGGACGGTCCGCGCTCGCGCAGTTCCGCGCGGATCCGATCGAGGGTGCGGATCGACGAGCTCTGCCCCCAGAACTCGCCGTTCCGACGCCGGAACGCCTCCCGCCGGAACCCCCACAGCGGCCAGTCCTCGACCGGGAGGAACGTCGCCTCGTGCGCGATGTACTCGGTGTAGCGGTGTGACTTCGCGGCGGACGGCCGGGACAGGAACGCCCGGTCGAGCATCCCCGGATCGTAGGCGCCGAGGCGCGAGAACATCGGCAGGTAGTGCGAGCGCGCGAACACGTTCACGGAGTCGATCTGCAGCACGCCCATGCGCGCCATCGCCGCATGCAGATGCCGGGGCGACGGTGCGGCGGGGCGGCGGCGGGAGAGCCCCTGAGCGGCCAGCGCGATGCGCCGTGCCTCCGCGGCGCTGAGCGTCGATGCGGGCGATGGGGTCGAGGGTCCGGTCACCCGGCCAGCGTAACGACCGCCTCCGACGCCCTGCACGGGAGCCCTTCGCTGCACCCGTAGACTGGGCCGATGAGTGACGACCGCACCCCACGGCTGCGCGATCTCATCCGCCAGCGCACGGTCACGGGCCGGATCGACGTGCAGGGCGACGTGCAGAAGACGGTGCCGAACGGATTGCGCATCGCCACGGCGTACGCGTGGCGGCTGCTCGTGATCGCCGCCGCGATCGGAGTGCTGGTGTGGCTGGTGATCCAGTTCAACATCATCGTCGTCCCGCTGCTCGTCGCGATCCTCATCACCGCCCTGCTCTGGCCGGTGTTCGAGCGCATGCTCCGTGCGCGCTGGCCGCGCTGGCTCGCGATCGTGGTGTCGCTGCTGGCGACCCTGGCGATCGTCGGCGGGCTGCTGACGCTGGCGGTCTGGCAGATCACGCAGCAGTGGGACCAGGTGCAGACACGCACGGTCGCGGCCTGGGGCCAGCTGCAGCAGTTCCTCATCGACGGGCCGCTGCACCTCACCGAGAAGCAGCTCGGCGACGCCCTCGAGCAGGCCATCGCCTTCCTCGGCGAGCAGGGTGCGCTGCTGCGATCCGGGGCACTCGCGATCGGCACGACCTTCGGGCACGTCGCGACCGGCGCCGTGCTGACGGTGTTCATCCTGCTGTGCCTGCTGGCAGACGGCGGAGGCATCTGGAACTGGACGGTCAAGCTGTTCCCGCGCGCGGCGCGTCCCGCGGTCGACGCCGCCGCCCGCAACGGCTGGGCGACCGTCATCAACTACGCGCGCACACAGATGCTGGTGGCGTTCATCGACGCGATCGGCATCGGGCTCGGCGCCTTCCTGCTCGGCGTGCCCCTGGCGGTTCCTGTGGCGGTGCTGGTGTTCCTCGGATCCTTCATCCCGATCGTCGGCGCCGTCGTCACCGGCACGCTGGCGGTCTTCCTCGCGCTCGTCTACAACGGTCCGTGGATCGCACTCTGGATGCTCGTCGTGCTGATCGGGGTGCAGCAGCTGGAAGGTCACGTGCTGCAGCCGATCCTGATGGGATCCGCCGTGAAGGTGCACCCGCTCGCAGTGGTGCTCGTGGTGGCCGGCGGCGCCCTCATCGCCGGGATCCCCGGCGCGCTGTTCGCCGTGCCGCTCGCCGCCTTCGTGAACGTCGTGGCCGTGACCATCAACTCCGGTGCCTGGCGCACCGGCGCCGAACCCGACGGCGACTACATCTGGCAGACCGTGCCGCGGGCGCGGAGAAGGAGCACACGATGACCGACGACGCGACACCCGCCGCCCACCTCCCCACGCTGGCCGAGATCCAGCGGGCAGCAGATGGCCTGGACGGTGTGATCGTGCGAACGCCCACGCTGCCCTCGGTCGCGCTGACCAAGGTGCTGGGCTCGGCGGTGTCGCTCAAGATGGAGAACCTGCAGCGCACCGGATCCTTCAAGATCCGCGGCGCCGTGCACCGGCTCTCCACGCTCACCGCCGAGGAGCGCAGCCGCGGGGTCGTCGCCGCGTCGGCCGGCAACCACGCCCAGGGCGTGGCACTGGCCGCGCAGGCGCTGGGGGTCAGCGCGACGATCTTCATGCCCATGGGCGTTCCGGTGCCCAAGCTCCTGGCGACGCGCGGATACGGCGCCGAGGTCGTGCTGGAGGGGGAGACCGTCGCCACCTCGCTGCGGCTCGCCGCGGAGCACGCCGAGCGCACCGGTGCCGTGCTCATCCCGCCGTTCGATCATCGTGACATCGTGACCGGCCAGGCCACCCTCGGCCTGGAGCTCATGGAGGACGTGCCGGACGTCGACACGATCCTCGTCGGCATCGGCGGCGGCGGGCTCATCGCCGGCGTCGCCGCGGCGGTCAAGCAGCGTGCCGCCGAGCTGGGCCGCACCGTGCGGGTGATCGGGGTGCAGGCGGAGAACGCCGCGGCCATGGGCCCGTCGCTCGAGGCCGGTCATCCCGTCGAGATCGTCACCCACCCGACGATCGCGGACGGCATCCTCGTCGCCCGCCCCGGCGACGTGCCGTTCGCGATGATCCGCGAACTCGTCGACGAGGTCGTCACCGTCAGCGACGACGACATCGCGCGGGCGCTGCTGCTCCTGCTCGAGCAGGCCAAGGTCGTCGTCGAACCGGCCGGAGCCGTCGGCGTCGCCGCGATCCTCGCGGGCAAGGTGCAGGCCACCGGGAACACGCTCGCCGTGCTGTCCGGCGGCAACATCGACCCGCTGCTGCTGCAGCGCGTCGTGTCGCACGGACTCGCCGCCTCCGGCCGCTACATGACGCTGCGGATCCCACTGCCGGATCGCCCGGGCCAGCTCGCGCGGGTCTCTGAGCTCATCGCGCACGCGGGCGCGAACGTCATCGAGGCCATGCACACGCGACACGGCCACGGGCTGCAGATCAGCGACGTGATCCTCGAGCTCAGCGTCGAGACGCGCGGGCCGGAGCACTCCGAGCTCACGATCGACACGCTGCGCGCGGCCGGGTTCGACCCGATCGTGGTGCAGGACTGACCGCGCTCCGTGCAGACGACGAACCCGCCGGCCCCTTGGGGCACGGCGGGTTCGTCGTCAGCGGCCGGACTCAGCCCGCGAAGGTCTCGACCTTGAGGATCTCGACCGCGATCGAGCGCCCGTTGGGCGCCTCGTACGAGGTCTTGTCGCCGACCTTGAGACCCTGGATCGCGGATCCCAGCGGGCTCGCCTCGCTGTACACGTCGAGGTCGGTGCCACCGGCGATCTCTCGGCTGCCGAGCAGGAAGACCTCCTCGCCGCCCGCGACGGTGGCGGTCACGACGGTGCCGGGCTCGACGATGCCGCGGCTGGCCGGAGCCTCGCTCACCTTGGCGGTCTTCAGCAGCGTCTCGAGGGTGCGGATGCGCGCCTCGATCTTGCCCTGCTCGTCCTTGGCGGCGTGGTAGCCGCCGTTCTCCTTGAGGTCGCCCTCCTCGCGCGCGATCTCGATGCGCTTGGCGATCTCCTCGCGACCGACCGTGGAGAGGTTCGCCAGCTCCGCGGCAAGACGGTCGTAGGCCTCCTGCGTGAGGAAGGGGACCTGTGCGTCATTGGACACGGTGAACTCCTTGAATCGGATCCGGGAGCACCTCCCGGATATACCAAGACGCCCCGGCACCTGCCGGGGCGTCGCTCAACAGCACGAGCCTAAGACACCCAGCAGGAGTTCACCAAACCGGTCGTCGCCGCCGAGACGATCGGCACGCTCTCCACGAACGCACGCGCGGTGCGCTGGCTGGAGGCGGGCAGCGTCACGACGCGCCAGCCGACGATCCCGAACTCCTCGTCCTGCGCTTCGACGATGCAGTGCACGGGCCGGTCGGCCGGAGCGGTGATCTGGAACCTGACCGTCACACTGTGCTGGTCGACGAGTTCGAAGCCGGTTCCGGCGACGTCCACGGCGTCGGCCGAGCCCTGCCACGTCCACCAGCCGAACACGCCGACGACGAGGGCGGCGGCGGCGATTCCGAGGATGGCGGGCAGCCGGCGGCGGGGTCCGCGACCGTAGCGCTCGTCGAGCTGGGCGGGGGTCGTCACGGCGGTGTTCATCCGATCGTTAGGCTGGTGGTTCCAGGTTATCCCGTGGCGGGCCTGCGGCCCGCACGGGCCGGACACCCGAAGGGCCCCGCGGCTGGAAGGCTGAGATCTGAAAGGCGGAGTGATGATCCAGGCGATCCTTGCTGCTGCGACGGCGACTCCCACTCCGACCCCGACGGTCGACCCGAACCTCGTCACGCCGGGGCCGGTGGGCTTCGTGATCGTCGCCGTGCTGGTCGTGTTCGCGGCGCTCCTCATCTGGGACATGCAGCGACGGATCCGCCGGGTGCGGTATCGCGAGGAGGTGCGCGCCGAACTCGATGCCGAGGAGGCGGCGGCCGCGTCCGCCGACGGCGAGCCGGACGCGGGGGAGGGCCCGGCGAAGGGCTGAGCCTCTGCCAGACAGGCCGGATCCGTCAGCCGGGCAGGCCGAGGGACGGCTGCAGCGGCGCCAGGGAGATGAGCAGGCACGCGGTCCAGTGGCAGAGGAACGCGAGCACCGTGCACACGTGGAAGATCTCGTGGAAGCCGAACCTGCCGGGCCACGGGTTGGGCTTCTTCATCGCGTACACGATCGCGCCGGCCGTGTAGAGCAGCCCGCCGACGCACACGAGCACCATCATGGCGACGTTCGCCTGCACCAGGTCGACGATGTACATCATCGCCACCCAGCCCAGCAGCAGGTAGAGGGCGACGTAGAGCCAGCGTGGGGCGTTGATCCAGAACACCCGGAACAGGATCCCGAGCAGCGCGCCCGACCAGACCAGCACCAGCAGCAGCGTGCCCTTCGCGGGCGGCAGCGCCAGGGTCGCGAGCGGCGTGTACGTGCCGGCGATCAGCAGCAGGATGTTGGCGTGGTCGATGCGCTTGAGCACCACCTTCGTCTTCGGCTTCCAGTCGAAGCGGTGGTAGAGCGCGGAGTTTCCGAACAGCAGCAGCGAGGTCACCATGAACACGGCCGCCGCCCACTTGCCCGGAGTTCCGTGCGCGAGCACGATCAGCACGATGCCGGCGGCGATCGCGACGGGCAACGTGCCCGCATGGATCCAGCCACGCCAGGTGGGCTTGATCTCCACCGTCGCGTCGAGCGCCGCGGCGTCGAGCAGAGGCAGCTGGGGGACGTCGGGGCCAGCGGTTCGGGTCGCTCTGCGCATGCTTGCACTCTAGGGCGCACGGCATTCCCGCAACGGCACATATCCTGGACGCCCGGCGATGACGGCGACGCGCGGGTGCGTGCGCTCGCGGTAGTTTAGGGAGGTGAGCGCACGGTCCGATCAGCCAGGGAGCGGTCCCCTCTATCGGCTGTACACCCGGAGGCTGCGACGCCGGCTGGATCCGGCGACGGTGCCGAATCACATCGCGATGATGATCGACGGCAACCGCCGCTGGGCACGCCAGCTCGGCTACGCCACACCGGCGCACGGGCACCGAGCCGGAGCGGCGAAGATGCGCGAGTTCCTCGGCTGGTGCGATGAGCTCGGCGTGCAGGTCGTCTCGCTGTACCTGCTCTCGGCCGACAACCTGCGCAAGCGCGACTCGGCCGAGCTCACCGATCTCATCGAGATCATCGGGGAGCTCGCCGACCGCCTGTCCCGCGAGGGCAACTGGCGGGTGAAGCAGGTCGGCCGAGCCGAGATCCTGCCGCCCGAGCTCGCCCGCGTGCTCGCAGAGGCGGAGGAGCGCACCCGGCAGAACACCGGCCTGCACGTGAACCTCGCCGTGGGCTACGGAGGGCGCAACGAGATCGTGGACGCGGTGCGTTCGATCATCGCGCAGCATGAGGCCTCCGGAGGCACCCTCGAGGAGCTCGCGGCGCACCTGACCCCGGAGATGATCGGCGAGCATCTGTACACCGGCGGCCAGCCGGATCCGGATCTCGTGATCCGCACCAGCGGTGAGCAGCGCCTCAGCGACTTCCTGCTCTGGCAGAGCGCGCACAGCGAGTTCTACTTCGTCGAGGCGCTCGGGCCCGATCTGCGTCTGGTCGACTTCCTCCGCGCCGTGCGCGACTACGCCGACCGGGATCGCCGCTTCGGCCGGTGATCGCATCGATGCCAGACTGGCGGGATGACGGCGATCGATGAGTACGCGGCGACGTTCGCCGAAGAACCGGGGTATCTGAACTGGGCGGCGTACGGGCCGATGTCTCCCGTCGCCCGCACCGCCCTGCACGAGGCGGCCGCGACGCTCAGCACCGGTCGTGCTGCCGACGTCGCCGCGGCGACCGACCTCGCCACGGGGGCGCAGAATGCGGTGGCCGCGCTGCTCGGCGCGGATCCGGAGGAGGTGACCCTGCACCCGTCGTCCACGCACGCTCTGCAGCAGGCACTGGCCGGGATCGACGGTGAGGTCATCGCGGCCGGCGCCGAGTTCCCGAGCGTGACGATCACCCTCGCGCGTGCGGCGGCCGCAGCGTCGTCCGGGCGCCTGGCACCGCGATGGATCTCGCCGCCGGCGGCTCGGGTGACTCCCGATGCCGTGGCTGCGGCATTGG
>JAFDWM010000067.1 GCA_018268455.1 Actinomycetota bacterium
CGGCACGATTTCGTTGATGATCCAGGCGCCGACGAGGAATTCCGCGCGCGCCTGGTAGTTGCCGACGAGGGCCGATTCGTCTAGCGGGCGTCGGCCCTCGTCGCGCTTGGCTTCCCACGCGGCGGCGTCGAGAAGCGGATGATCGAACACGTCTTCGGGTAGCGTTGCTCCTGCCCACTCCAGGGGGGGGATATCGCTAGCGGAGGCGGCAGTTGTGGTGGCCTCACTCAAAGAGTCAGCCTCGCGTGTTTCGCACGTTTCTTCGGTCAGAGTCGCCATGTTGTCGTGTTCTTTGTCGGGATGGTTGGTGTGTGGCGGGCGTTGGTGATCGCGGCGCCGAGCTTGGCTCCGGCTGCTCGGTTGCCGACGCATTGGCCGGTGCGGTGTCGGTGTTCGGGTGCGAGTTCGGTGGGGCTGGATCCGATAGCGCCGGGTAGGTGGCCGACATCGTAGGGTTGGCCGGGTTGGATGGGGCGGTTGCATCGCCAGCACGAGACAGGCCGACCGGCGCGGTGTGCGCTCGCGACACGTTGCCGCACGATGCGGGCGTTGCGTCGGTACTCGGCTGTCTGGTGCTTGGCGCTCACGGGTGCTGGCTCCTCCCGATGACAGCGGCGTGCACGGCGAGATGGTCGGATGCGGCGCGGATGAAGGCGGCTGCGGCGTCGAGGTAGGCGGGGCCGTCTTCGAGGAGTTGGCATCGTGCGCCGTCGAGGGTCGCGGTGATGCTGCGGAGCGCTCGCCCGGTGGCGACCATGCCGAGCCGGTCGGCCTCGGCGTTCAGGTTGCGGGCGGCGTCGAGGAGCGCGCTGAGCATGTTCGCCGAGTGCCGCATCCGGCGTGCTTCTGTCGTGGTGGTCATCGGGTGATCTCCTCGCAGATGCCGCACGAGTGAGGGCCGGTGTGCGAGTAGGGCCGAACGCATAGGTGCGCGCCCGTGTTGTCTTCCCAGGGCTGGGCGCATTCACCGGCGAGCATCATGCTCTGGGCGTTGAGGGCGTGCATCGTCGCTACTCGGCGGGCATGGTTGGTCGTGGTCCAGCGGCGTGAGAGCACGGCCAGCCAGATACCGGATGCGACCCAGCCGACGAGGAACGCCCATCCGGACGCGAACAGGCCGGGCAGGACGACAGCGCCGACGACGAACGCGCCGACACTCAGGGCGATGAATGCGAGGTATTGCAGGATGCGGCGGGTCATGTTCGGTCTTTCGGTTCGTAGGCGGGGCCGTGCTGGGCGAGGGTGTGCCGGATCTGGGCGACTGTCGGGCGGGTGATGCTGTCGCGTTCGTTGCGTCCGTCGTCCCTGTGGTGTCCGCATTGACACCATCCGGATGTGGTCGGCTCGTGTTCCATGTCTTCGGCCTGCTCGATGGTGAAGGGAAGGTGAGGGGTTTGGGAGGTGTGGCCCCCCTACTCCTGCTTTGCGCAGGATTCGGAGGGGCTGCTGCTCGACGGAGCCAGGGCGGAGCCTGGGGCCGGTCGGCTTGGCACGCGGTGTTAGCGCGTCACGGACGGGATATGCGCAGCGGGGGTCGGATGGTGAGGATTGGATCGCGCCCGGTCATGCCTTGACCGCGATTCCCGTTGCGCTCGGGACAGGGTGTTGTTGTCGCGGTCTCCTGCCCGCGTGTCTCCCTCTCGCCTCGCACGGTGTGCGGCTGGAGGGTTGAGCTAGTCCTGTCGTCCCGACGGTCTATAGCGCTCGGTGCGCGCCTGCTGCGCGCGTGTTCCTCCGGCCCATCGCTACGCGTCCCGGATCCGGTTCGCCCGCGCTCGATACCCTGATGGGATGACGAGACGAAGAAGCCTTGCCAGACGGCGCCCCGTGATCGTGTATCGCGTCGAGCACGATCCCGACGACGCCACGGCAATCGACATGCGCGCGTGGGAGGCCGACGAGCTAACGGGGCGGTTAGACCGATCCCGGTACGTCGGGAAGGCGAAGCTCACGGGATACGAGGGGCCAGCGATACGCGGGCAATGGGTCGATTCCACGGACACTGACCGAATCCACGAGCTACCCGAAGAGGTTCGGGACGCGCTCTGGGAGTTTGACGACGCGGCGCGCGCGGCGATGCGGTAAGGCTGCACCTTACCGACTCGTCCGTGTCGTTTACGACTCATGAGATAGACAATGGACGCGATTTTGGTCAGTGAGTCGTATTCGCCTCGGCGTGTCGTTTTCTTATCTGCCGTGTCAGGTTAGACTGACGGGCATGACAACGATTCAGATTCAGGCGGACACGGTTCCTGCCGTGCTGAAGGCAACGCGCGCAGTGGCTCAGCTAACGACGCGCCAGATCGCCCCCATGATCGGCGTCTCTTATGCGACGGTCGCGAAGTGGGAGCGTGGCATCGGCGAGCCGAGCGTAACTCAGTTCCTGCTCTGGGCTCAGGCAACGAAACAGCCCGCCCAGCAGTTGCTGGACGGGCTGTCGATCTCGTGCGCCTGGAGGGACTCGAACCCCCAACCTTCTGATCCGTAGTCAGATGCTCTATCCATTGAGCTACAGGCGCATCCGGTCTTTCACAAGACCGCCCGCTCTCGCGGGCCTTGTAAACAATACCCCAGAGACCGGGCGGAACGCGAATCGGGCCGCACCGCGCGCGCTCACCGCGCGTGTCGTGCGGCGCGCTTCTCCTCGCGCTCGGCCGCCTTCGCCGCGGCCTTGTCGGCCTTGTCGGCGGCCTTGTCGGCCTTCTCCCGGTTCTTGCGGCGCACACGCTGGTCCGAGGCGAGCGCCTGCAGGTCGACGAGCCTCAGCGCCTGCATGCGCGCCTCGCGCATGACCTCGTAATCGGGATCCTCGTCCGGACGCATCGCCTCGACCCGCAGACGAGTCTGCAGATTGCCGGCGACGTCGCCCCACGCGGCGGCCCGCGCCGCCTCGACGAGGAAGCGCAGCGTCTCGGGGTCGTCGGCCATCTCGCGCAGGCGATCGGCAACCGCGTCGGACTGCTTGGCCCGCTTGCGCAGGTTGCGCACGTCGCGGTCGCGGTAGTCGTGGGTGCCATGCGGATCGGAGTATCGGCCGTGCGCGCGCTTGCGCTGCGCGTTCGCGAACTCCGCCGCCTCCTCGGACTCTGCGGCGAGGGCGAGGAGCTCTTCACGGGCGTCGTTCATGTACTTGGCGACGTCGAAGGATCCGCCCTGCGCGATCGTCCCGACGAGGATGTGGTTCTTGACCGCAAGACGGGCGGCAGACGTGGCGATCGACACGCCCTCGGTGATCGCGTCCGCGCTCTTTCCCACTCCGACCTCCCGGATTCGAGCGTACCGGTTCCCGCCGACGCCGCGCAGGGCTCGCGCCGTGCCTATCCCGCCCGCGTCCGCTCCCGCGGCACGTCAGCATCCGCTCCCGCGGCACGACCGCATGCGGCAAGATGGGAGAAGTGTCTGCGCCGACCCGACGGCCGCGATGAAGCGGACGAAGGCGCAGCAGAGGAGGACCGTTGCCCGTTCTCGACCCCTCAGGTCGCAGCCATGCGATCACCGGTGCCGCCAACGGCATCGGCGCCGACACGGCGAGAGCTCTCGCGCGCCGTGGCGGGCACGTGGCGCTCATCGATCGCGACCGCGCAGGCCTGACCGCCCTCGCCGACGAGTTGCACGCGGCCGGTGCGACGGTCACCGTGCATCCCGTGGATCTCCGCGACGACAACGCGGTCACGGCGGTCGCCACCGAGATCCAGCAGGCGCATCCGCAGCTGCAGACGCTGATCACCTGCGCGGGCGCGTCGATGCTCGGCTCCCTCGAGCAGCTCACGATGGAGGAGATGCGCTGGCTGATGGACGTCAACCTGTGGGGCACGGTGTCGATCACGAAGGCGCTGCTGCCCGCGCTGCAGCGCTCCCCCGGCGCGCACATCACCCACATGGCGAGCATCTACGCACTGGCCTCGCCCGGCGGCCGGATCCCGTACGCGATGTCGAAGTTCGCGGTGCGCGCATTCTCCGAGGCTCTCTCGCACGAGCTCGAGGGATCCACGGTCACGGTCGGCGCGATCTACCCGGCCGGCGTGCGCACGGGCATCATCCTGCACGGACGCTATGCGGCGGCGATCGAACCGGGCGTGGCGGGGCGGGCGGCGGCGGCGCAGGCTGCGATGTACCACATGGAGCCTTCCGAGGCCGCGGAGCGCATCGTGCGCGCCACCCTGCAGCGCCGCCCGCGCACGCTCATCGGCAAGGAGACGCTCCTGGTCGACGCCCTGGTGCGCCTGATGCCGGTGAAGTACTGGGGTCCGATGCGTCGGCCGATGCGCGAGGCGATCGACACGACCACGCCGATGTCGCCGCGCTGAGCGACTCGTCACTCCCCGGCTGTCGGAGTTCCGGCGCGCTCGGCGGACGCCCTGGCGCGGATCGCGGCGGTCTCCTCGTTGAACTCCGCGAGCTTGCGCAGCGCGGTCGCGGTGCCTGCCCGCAGATGCCGCTGCACGCGCAGCCGCAGCGTCGCCACATCGCGGGCTGCGAACGACTCGAGGATGCGCGCGTGGTCCTCCGCCATGGCGAGCAGGTCGTCGTGCTCCCGGAACAGCAGCAGCAGGCGCCCGCGCATCATGCGCAGGATCTCACTCACCGTCGCGTTCCCGGAGAGCTCGGCCATCAGCAGGTGGAACTCGGCGCTCGCGGCGTGTGCCCTGAGCGCATCGCCCGCGCGTGCCGCCGCGAACTGGCGGTCGAGGGCGTCCTGCACCCGCGCCAGCCCCGCCTCGGTATGCCGCTGCGCCGCGATCTCGAAGACGAGCACCTCCATCGCGTCGCGCACCTCGGCGATGTCGCGCACGTCGTCCTCGGTGAACTGCCGCACCACGGCCCAGGAGCGCGGCCGGGCGATGAGCAGCCCTTCGCTCAGCAGCTGACGGATCGCCTCCCGCACGGGCAGGCGGCTGACCTCCAGTTCGTCGGCGATGTCCCGCTCGATCAGGCGGTCGCCGGGGCGACGCTGCCCGGTCACGATCGAGTCGCGCAGGATGCGGGCCACCCTGGCCGACTCCAGCTCCACGCTCGCGCCGTTGCCCATGTCGACATTGTGGCACCGCTCCCGGCGTCTGCGACCTCTTGCACCCCGTACAGGAACGAAAGCGCCGCAGACCGCTACCGGCCCTCCGGCCCCCGCTCGACCCAGGCCACGACCTCGTCCGCCGCCTCCTGCACGGGAAGTGCCGCGTCGACGACGATGCCGTCCTCGTCCTCACCCAGCGGCTCGAGGGTCTCCAGCTGGGAGTCGAGCAGCGACGCCGGCATGAAGTGCCCGAGTCGCCGGCCCAGCCGTTCTGCCAGCTCGCCGCGCGTGCCCGCCAGGTGCACGAACCGCACACCGGGCATCGCCAGCACGTCGCGGTAGCTGCGCTTGAGCGCCGAGCAGGTGACCACACCGGGCCGTCCCGCCTCGAGCTCGGCCGCGATCCAGCTGCGGATCCGTTCCAGCCACGGCCACCGGTCGTCGTCGGTCAGCGGGATGCCCGATTCCATCTTGTGCACGTTGGCGGCGGGGTGCAGGTCGTCGCCCTCCTTCAGATCCCAGCCGAGCCGGCCGGAGAGCACGCCGGCGAGCGTGCTCTTGCCGGATCCGGAGACGCCCATCACGACGAGGATCGTGGGCTGCTCGCTGTGCGCGGTCATGATGTACTCCGCTCGCTGTCCCCGGGTCAGCCCACGAACAGGCTGATCACCAGGACTCCGGCCAGGCCCACCACGGAGATCAGGCACTCCATCACCGACCAGGTCTTCAGCGTCTGCGGGATGCTGAGGCCGAAGTACTCCTTGATCAGCCAGAACCCGGCGTCGTTGACGTGCGAGAGGAAGACGGATCCGGCGCCGATCGCGAGCACCAGCAGCGACGAGGCGGCGGGCGACAGCCCGAGGTCGTGCACGAGCGGCTGCAGGATGCCGGCTGCGGTGATCGTGGCGACCGTCGCGGATCCGGTGGCGATGCGGATCAGCACCGCGACCAGCCAGGCGAAGAACAGCACGATCGGGAGCGCGCCGCCGATGCCGGAGATGGCGTGCGCGATGACGGTGCCGATGGTGGAGTCGACGAGCACCTGCTTGAACCCGCCGCCGGCGCCCACGATGAGCAGGATCGCGGCGATCGCGGGCAGCGACGACGAGACCGACTCGCCCACCTGCCTGGCGCTCATCGCGCCCCCGCGGCCGAGCACGACCATGCCGACGAGCACGGCGATCAGCAGCGCGATCATCGGCTTGCCGAGGAAGTCGATGACGCCCTTGATGACGGAGGTGTCGTTCGGGGCGACGACGTCGACGATCGCGGAGAGCAGCATGAGCACGACCGGCAGCAGGATGCTGAACAGCGTGGCGCCGAAGCTCGGGCGCTTGCGCGCCTGGACCGCGGCCGTCTCGCCGGGTGCGGCGGTGTCCTCCGCCGTCTGGAACAGTGCGGGCACCGGCACGTTCACCCAGCGCGCAGCGAGCCTGCCGAACAGCGGGCCGGAGATGATCACGGTCGGGATGGCGATCAGCACGCCGAAGGCGAGGGTGATGCCGATGTTCGCGCCGATGAGGCTGATCGCGGCGAGCGGACCGGGGTGCGGCGGCACGAGACCGTGCATGGCGGAAAGGCCGGCCAGCGTGGGGATGGCGATCTTGATCAGGGACACGCCGGAGCGACGGGCGACGAGGATGATCACGGGCACCAGCAGCACCAGCCCGACCTCGAAGAACATCGGCAGGCCGATGAGCGCGCCGACCAGGCCCATCACCCACGGCAGCGCCGCGGTGCTGGCCCGGGAGATGAGGGTGTCCACGACGCGGTCGGCGCCGCCGGAGTCGGCGAGGAGCTTGCCGTAGATCGCCCCGAGGGCGATCAGCACGCCGACACCGCCGGCGGTGGATCCGAATCCGTTGGTGAAGCTCGTCACGGTCTGCGTCGCCGACATGCCGGCGACGAGGCCGGTGACGATCGCGCCGATCACGAGCGAGAGGAACGGGTGCAGCTTCACCCAGGTGATGAGTATGACGATCGTCGCGATGCCGATGAGGGCGGCGAGGATGAGCACCCACTCGGGGGCGGTCGTGGTGGGCGGGAGCGCGTCGGCCGTGCGGGCGAGGGCGCCGTGCACCGGGAGGGCGGCGAGAAGGTTCGTTGACATGCGCTGAGCTTCCTTGGTCTGGCGAATGGGACCCGAGAGGTGAGGACGGCTCGATCTCGCGGGCGCTGAGGTCGAGAGTATTCGATATGTCCTACTTAATCAAGCACCAACTTTAGATACGTCCTGCTTGCTTGGGGGTCGGATCCGAAATCGTCGCCATCGTCGCCATAATGGGGCCATGGCAGAAGTCACGCGGGAGGCGGCGTCCGCGCAGCATCGGCGCCTGCTCGACTCGATCGGCATGCGCATCGTCGAGGGCGCGCTGCCGGCCGGATCTCGGCTGCTCACCGCCGATCTCGCCGACGAGCTGGGCGCGTCCCGCTCGGCCATGCGTGAGGTCGTGCGCGTGCTCGAGACCATGGGCATGGTCGACGTGCGCCGACGGGCCGGGGTCGAGGTGCTGGCATCCGAGCGCTGGAGCCCGTACGCGCCGGAGGTCATCCGCTGGCGGCTGGACGGATCCGATCGTCTGCAGACCCTGCACGAGCTGAGCCAGCTGCGCTCCGCGGTGGAGCCGCTCGCCGCCCGCCTCGCGGCCGTCCAGGCCGACAGCGAGCAGCGCGCGGCGCTGGTGCGGGCCGTGCTCGGCATGGTCGAGCACGGCGACCGTGCGGACGAGCCCGTCTATCTGCAGCACGACGTCGACTTCCACACCGCGGTGCTGCGCGGATCCGGCAACCCGTATCTCGCCGGGCTCGCCGACGTCGTCGCCGCGCTCCTGCACGGACGCACCTCGCACGCACTGATGCCCAAGGCCGCGGATCAGACGGCGCTGCGGCTGCACCAGGACGTCGCCGCCGCGATCACCGCCCGCGACCCCGAGACGGCGGCGAGCGCCATGTCGGCCATCGTCGCCGAGGCCGACGACGCCGTGGAGAACATGGCCCGGCCCGCGCGCTGAGCCCGCGAGGCGCGGCCGGTCGCGTCCATGGCCGCTTGATAGGTTTCCGCTAGCCCCCGCCTACGCAGACGCGCCCATAATCGACACATGGCAGGCGCAGCACGCGGCACGGCGGGGGACGCACCCCGGCCGCCGAGCGCGCTGCCGCGACTGCTGGCGGCCCCGGTGAAGGGTGTGCGCCGGGTTGCACGCCCGGCCACCGCGTCGTCACCGGAGTTCGACCTCGCCTACGTGCGTCGCGATCCGCAGACGCGTGACTCCGGATCCCCGATTGTGATGATCCCCGGAGGCCCAGGGCTCGGATCGGTGCTCCCCTACCGGCGGTTCCGCCGCGACGCGGCCGCGCGCGGGCTCGACGTGATCATGATGGAGCACCGCGGCATCGGACTGTCCCGCGCCGACCGCGCCGGGCGCAGCCTCCCGCTGTCCGCCATGCGTCTGGTCGATGTGATCGACGACCTCGCCGCGGTGCTCGACCGGGAGGGCATCGAACGGGCGATCATCGCCGGATCCTCGTACGGCAGCTACGTCGCCGCCGGCTTCGGCGTGCGTCATCCGGACCGCGTGGCCGGGATGCTCCTCGACTCCACCCTGCAGTCGGCGGCCGACCGCGAGGTCGAGCGCGCCCTGATCCGCCGGCTGTTCGTCGACGCCGACACCCGTATCGCCGCCGCGGTGCAGGAGCTGCTGCACGACGGCGAGGATCCGCGCATCCTGCTCGGCGTCGTGCGGGCCGCGTACGAGCTGGGCGGCGAGGAGCTGCTCGAGCCGCTGCTGCGCCAGCGCCTGCACGATGCGCACGGCGGCGGCCGGCGCTCGCGGGCGGGGCATTCGCATTCCCCGGTGTGGGGAGCACTCGAGACGTACGTGGACCGCGCCGAGTCGGAGGCGCACGTGCCCGGCTACTACGAGTTCGACCTGGTCGGCGAGATCGCGTTCCGCGAACTCGGCTTCGGACCGGATCCCGACGGCGAGGCGCTGGATCCGTCACTGTCGTACGCGCCGGTCGCCGACCGCTTCCCGGCGTTCGCCGGCGAGCCCTTCGACCTCCCGGCCGCGGCCACGGGATTCGACTGGCCGCTCGTGCTGCTGACCGGATCCCGCGACCTGCGCACCCCCGCCGCGATCGCGCGACGTCTCGCGCGGACCGTGCCCGACGCGGTGCTCGTCGAGATCGAGAACGGGCACAGCGCGCTCGAGTCGCACCCGCTCGCCCTGCTGCACGCGCTCGGGCGACTCAGCCGCGGCGAGCAGCATCGCCTGCCCGCCGAGAGCGGCCTCCTGAACGCACTCCCGCGGCGCGGCCTCGTCGCCGGGCTCCCCCGCCTGCTGCGCACCGGCACCCGCTGGGAGGCCGCCCTGCGCTCGTGAGCGGTGCCGACGGTCGCCGGCTCGGCCCGGCCACGCTCGGCCGGCCTCAGCCGATCCGCACCGCGCTCACCGCGCCGTCGGGCCACCGCACCTCGAGGATCGCCTCCGCGGCGTCCGTCATCAC
>JAFDWM010000068.1 GCA_018268455.1 Actinomycetota bacterium
GTCACGATCTGCACACCTTGTCACGATCAGCACAGGAGACGGGCGGATCCGTGTGCTGATCGTGACATCGTGTGCAGATCGTCACAGCCCACGGAGCGCGGAGAGGATCGCGGCCTGCACCGACGGCCAGTCGTGCACGACCTGCGCGTGATCGAACCGAAGCGTGCGGTATCCGCGCGCGGCCGCCGCGGCATCGCGCACGAGATCCTTGTGGCGCATGCTCTCCCCGTCGTGGTTCTGCCGCCCGTCCACCTCGATGATCAACCGCCCCACGACGAAGTCGACGCGGCCCACCCCGTCGATGTGCACCTGGCGCTCGAGGTCGAGACCGATCGCGTGCAGCCGCAGACGCAGCAGAGACTCCAGTCCGCTGTCGGCGTCGTGTCGGGCGAGATCGACGAGCCAGCGTGCCGAGTCTGGCAGCGCCTCGCGGATCCTTCGTCGCGCGGTGGCGGACAGCAGCCGCTGTCTCCATGCGGATTCGAAGGCGGCGAAGAACGCCTCGTCTCCGGCGCAGAGACGAAGGTGCAGGAGCGCGGTCTCGAGATCGGTCGAGCCGAGCGGCGGCGCACCCCGGAAATAGTGCGGAACGCAGTCGCAGCGCGGATGTGCAAGGCCGTGCCGTCCCGCCCCCAGCCAGACATGCGGTGCGGTGACAACGGGCAGCACCCAGACCCCGAGCTGCTTCAGCACGCTCGCGCAGGTGAGCGCGCCTCCGTGCGCGACGGCGGCGCGGACATCGGGATCGATCGGGCCGACGGCGAACACGCCGTCTCGCAGCCGATCGATCTCGCCGGTTCTCACGACGCGCGCGATCGCCGTGCGAGTGAAGCCGAAGCCTTGCAGATCCTTGCCGCGGGCGATGCCGTCGTGCCGTCGGATGGTGTCGATCAGGGAGAGCATGCCGACAGCCTGACCGGGATCCTCACCCCTTCTCGCCCGGGCGACGGGATCCGTGCAGAACTCGCGGTGCTGCCGTGCTGTGGAGGACGATGCGCCCGTCACGATCTGCACACCTTGTCACGATCAGCACAGGAGACGGGCGGATCCGTGTGCTGATCGTGACATCGTGTGCAGATCGTCACAGCACCCCGGGCGCACCCGCACGTGCACGGCCGCGGGCCTACCCCGGGATGAGGGCGTTCGCGACCGTGAAGATCGCGAGCCCCGCGAGCGCGCCGACCACGGTGCCGTTGAGCCGGATGTACTGCAGGTCGCGGCCCACCATCAGCTCGATCTTCTCCGTGGTCTCCGCGGGATCCCAGCGCTCCACGGTGTCGGTGATGATGGACGCGATGTCGTGCCGGTAGCGATCGACGAGGAAGACCGCGGCGTCGGTGAGCCAGCCGTCCACGCGGCGCTGCAGCGCCTCCTCGGTCGCGAGACGGTCGCCGATGTCGACCACGGCGGCCACGGCGCGCCGGCGCAGACCGCTCTCGGGGTCGGCCAGGGCGGCGAGCAGCCCGGTCTTCGCGGTGTTCCAGGCCTCCGCCGCCAGCGCGCCCACCCGCGGGCTGTCGAACACCGCCGCCTTCGCGTGCTCGAGGCGGGCTCGCGTTGACGGGTCGCGCTGCAGGTTCTCCGCGAGGCGGGCGAGGTAGCCGTCGAGTGCGAGGCGGGCGGGGTGGCGCGGATCCACCTGAACGGCGTGCACGAAGCGCACCGCCTCGTTGTACGCGGCCTCGTCGACGAACCGGTGCGCGAGCCTGGGCACCCAACCGGGAAGCCGTCGGGAGAGCAGACCGCGGAAGGCCGTGGCGTTGCCGTTCAGCCAGGTCGCGATGCTGTCCACCGCCAGATCGACGGCCCCGCGATGCGCGTCGGCCTGCACGATCCGCTGCAGCCAGGCGCCGGCGGGAGAGCCCCACTCGGGCTCGATGAGGTGCTCGCGCGCGAGGTCGGCGATGAGCTCGCGCACGTCGTCATCGCTGAGTGCGCGCAGCACCGCGGCCGCGATCAGGGATCCCTCCTGGACCACCCGCTCGGCATGCGCGGTCGGCGACGCCGGGGCGACAGCGGATCCGCTCGCCGCCGTCGAGCCGTGCCGGGGAATCGCGATCGCGGCCGTGATCGGCCCCCCCGGCCGCAGCCACTCGCCGAGCCGGCGTGCGATCGAGGTCCCGCCGAGCTTGGTGCGCACGACGTCGGCGGAGAGGAAGTTGGTCTCCACGAACTCGCCGAGGGTGCGCCCGATCTCGTCCTTGCGGTTGGGGATGATCGCGGTGTGCGGGATGGGCAGTCCCAGCGGGCGGCGGAACAGCGCCGTGACGGCGAACCAGTCCGCGAGCGCACCGACCATGCCGCCCTCGGCGGCCGCGCGCACATACCCGAGCCAGGGGTAGCGCCCCTGCAGCCAGAAAGCGACGATGAAGGCGATCGCCATCACCCCGAGCGCGGCGAGGGCGACGGCCTTCATCCGGCGGAGGGCGCGAAGGCGCTCCGCATCCGCGGGGGACAGCAGTGCTTCTCGGGCGCGGACCATGCGCCCATCCTGCCACCGGCCATCCCCGCCCCTGACCGGCGCTCCGCAGGCAGGTCGCGCCCGGTAGCCTCGACCTCGTGATCGAAGACATCAAGAAGCGCGCGCTGCACCGCACCAGCATCCTCGAAGGGCAGCTCCGCGGCGTCGCGAAGATGATCGAGAACGAGGACTACTGCATGGACATCATCACGCAGTCGCGTGCGATCCAGCGTTCCCTCGAGTCGCTGAACAGGCTGCTGCTCGAGAACCACCTGCGCACCCATGTCGCGCACATGTTCGACGAGGGCGGCGACCAGCGCGAGCAGGCGATCGAGGAGCTCCTGAAGGCGTTCGACTTCCAGGGGAGATGAGGATCCGAGACGGATCCCAGCACTGTCAATTTCGTTGACGAACGCTGACATCGCAACGAATATCGTCGTCGAACTCCGAAGAATCTTCGTTTTCGGCTGTACGGACATCGGATCCTGTGCCAGACTCTCTGCAGCGAACGACTCGATGTGGAGGTTCCATGAGCGGTCCCCTGTCCGTGCCTGCCCAGAGCACGACCGACGCGCCCACCGGTGGCGTCGAGCTCTCTGGCGTCACCAAGTACTACGGCGAGGCGACCGCGGTCGACCAGCTGTCGTTGTCGATCCGCCCGGGGGAGTTCCTCTCCCTGCTGGGGCCGTCGGGCTGCGGCAAGACCACGACGTTGCGCATGATCGCCGGCTTCGAGCACCCCGACGCCGGTGACATCCGCCTGAGCGGGCGCAGCGTGCTGGGCCTTCCGCCGCACAAGCGCGAGGTGAACACCGTCTTCCAGGCGTACGCACTGTTCCCGCACATGACCGTCGCGGAGAACGTGGCGTACGGGCTTCAGCAGCGGAAGGTGCCCAAGGCGGAGCAGCGCGAGCGCGTCGCCGAGGCGCTCGACATGGTGCAGCTGCGCCGGTTCGCCGACCGCAAGCCCACGCAGCTCAGCGGCGGGCAGCAGCAGCGGATCGCCCTGTCCCGGGCTCTCATCAATCGTCCGTCCGTGCTGCTGCTGGACGAGCCGCTCGCCGCGCTCGATCGTCAGCTGCGCGAGGAGATGCAGCTCGAGCTCAAGCTGCTGCAGTCGCGGCTCGGCACCACCTTCGTCTTCGTCACGCACGACCAGTCCGAGGCGCTGTCGATGAGCGACCGGATCGCGGTCATGCGCGCCGGGCGCATCGAGCAGCTCGCCGCGCCCGCCGACATCTACGCGGAGCCGGCGTCGGCGTACGTCGCATCGTTCATCGGCCAGCAGAACTTCCTGCACGGCACCGTTGTCGGCGCCGGCGCCGTGGACACGTTCGCCGGCACCGTGCACGGCCGCTGGGGCGGGGCCCAGGGTCAGGCGGGATCCGCGGCCGTCGCGGCGATCCGGCCCGAGTTCGTGCGCCTCGCGCCGGCGGGCGGCGACGGCGCCGGCCTCGACGGCACGGTCCTCGGCGTCTCGCATCTCGGCGAGACGCTGCAGGTCGCCGTCGATGTGGGGCGCGAGCAGACCTTCCTGGTGCGGATCCCGGCACCGGGTGCCCCGAGCGTCGCGGTCGGCGACGCGGTGCGCTGCACGTGGGACTCGATCGACGTGCGCATCTTCGCCGCCGACGGGATGCCCGAGACCGCGACCCACGTGATCGCCCTCCCCAGGGAAGCCGCGTGATGCCGTCCGGACCCTTCGACGCACCGCCGGTCCGCGTTCTCGCGAACCGGGCGTCGGCGCGAAAGATCGGCAGCGAGCTCACGCGGCGCGGATTCCTGGCCACCGCGCTCGCCGCGTCAGGTGCGGTGCTGTTCACGGCGTGCTCGCCCAAGGCGGCGTCCGCAGCGTCGGACGCGCACGGCGGTCCGCTGGAGGACAAGCTCTCCATCTACACCTGGAGTGACTACGACGATCCCGAGGTGCTGACGGCCTTCACGAAGAAGAAGGGACCGAAGATCGTCGTCGACGCGTTCAACTCCAACGAGGAGCTGATCGCGAAGCTCGTCGCGGCGCGTGGCACCTCCGGGTACGACATCGTCGTGCCGAGCGGCCTGTTCATCACGCCGATGGCGGAGAACGGACTGCTGGAGAAGCTCAATCTCGAGCTGATCCCGAACTTCGCCACCATGAACCCGAACTTCATCCACCGGTCGTTCGATCCGAAGAACGAGTACTCGATCTGCAAGGCCTGGGGCACGACAGGCTTCGTCTACGACACGACCGTGATCAAGAGGGAGCTGACCAGCTGGGCCGATTTCATCGACGCGGCGCAGCACGAGGCTTCGGGCAGGACCGCGGTGCTGGACGACCCGGCGCCCCTGTGCGGCATCTACTTCTGGTCGCACGACATCGACTGGAACACCACCGACAAGAAGCATCTCGACGCGTGCGAGGCGTTCATGACCAAGGAGCTGGCGCCGCACATCACCACCTTCGACTCGGCTCCCGGCGGGCAGGTCATCCCGCAGGCCACGGCGGCGCTCGTGCAGTCGTACAGCGGCGACGCGCGCACCGGCATGTCCGAGTCGAAGGATCCGGAGCGCTGGCGGTGGGTGCTCGGCGCGCCGACGACCGAGCTGTGGATGGACAACTGGGCGATCGCGAAGGGCGCACCGCACCCGGAGGCCGCACACGCGTTCATCAACTACGTCATCGCACCGGACGTGCAGCTCGCCCAGGTCGACTACATCGGCTACGACACCGGGGTGCAGGGCACGCAGCAGGAGGCCGAGGAGGCCGGATTGGAGCGTCTCGACATGGTGTACTTCGACGACGCGCAGGTGCAGACCATGCATGAGCAGAAGTTCACGAGCGCGCAGGAGCGCATCGTGTCGATCTGGAACGCGACGAAGGCGGCCGCCGGTGCGTAAGGGCAGGATCCGCTTCGGCCTCGCCCTGCCCGCCTGGGTCTGGCTGCTCATCTTCTTCGTCGTGCCGATCGGCGTCGTGGTCTGGTACAGCTTCGGCTACAAGCCGAGCATCTTCGCGACCAACGCGAACGACAAGCTGTCGTTCGACCGGTACTTCGAGGCGCTCTCACCCACCTTCTTCGCGACGTTCCAGAACACGCTGTGGGTGGGCATCGCCGGCACGGTGCTGTGCCTGGTGATCGGCGCTCCGGTCGCGTACTGGATCGCCGTGAAGTGCGCACCGAGCCGCCGGGGCATGTTCCTCGCACTGGTGATGGTGCCGTTCTGGACCAACTTCCTGGTGCGCACGATCGGGTGGCAGATCATCCTCGCTCCCGAGGGGTGGCTCTCGCAGGCGCTGCAGTTCCTCGGCGTGATCCCTGGGCCGCTGGGGATCCTGAACACCCGCGGGGCGGTGCTGCTCGGCGTCGTCTACAACTACCTGCCGCTGATGATCCTGCCGCTCTTCGTGGCGTTCGACCGGGTCAGCGGCCCGCTGCGCGAGGCCAGCAAGGATCTCGGCGCCGGCAGCTGGAAGACGTTCTTCCGCGTGACGGTGCCGCTCGCGCAGCCCGGCATCATCGCCGGTGTGCTGCTGGTCTACATCCCGCTGATGGGTGACTACATCACGGCCACCGTGCTGGGTGGCGCGAAGGGCAACATGGTCGGCCAGATCGTCGCCAGCCAGTTCCAGACCGCGCAGAACTGGGCTCTCGGATCCGCGATGGCAGTGCTGCTCATCCTGACCATCGCGCTGTCGGTCGCCGTCGCGGCGGCGATCGGCTGGCTCGTCACGATCCCGCTCCGTCGCAGCTACCGGCTCGCCCTCGAGGAGGCATGATGACCGTCGTCGCAGAACGCCCCGCCGAGCAGGCGGATCCGTCGCCGTCCCGCCCGATCGCGGACGGTGCACGCAACCGCGCGCCGCGCAACGTCAGCCGGTGGCTGCTGCCACTGTGGGCGACGCTCGTGTTCGTCTTCCTGTTCCTGCCGATCGCCGTGGTGATCGTGTACTCGTTCAACGTCGGCCGGCTGCTGATCTCCTGGGATCACTTCGGCTTCGACTCGTTCGCCGCGATCGTCACCAAGCCCGCTGTGCGTGACGCGGTGCTCGTTTCGCTGCGCACCGGCCTGATCGCCGCGGTGCTCGCGACGGCGCTGGGAACGCTCGCCGGCATCGCGATGGCGCGCACCCCCGGCAAGTGGGTGCCGTGGTTCCTCGGGCTGCTGCTGCTCATCTCGGTGACCCCGGAGATCGTCGACGCCGTGGCGCTGCTGCCCTGGGTCGTCTTCCTCGGTCAGGATCTGGGGCTGTCGATCTTCAACGACGGCACTGTGCGCCTGGTGATCGGCCAGTCACTGTTCTCGATCGCGATCGTTTCGTACATCGTGCGGGCGCGCCTGGTCGGCCTGGATGCGAAGCTCGAGGAGGCCTCCGCGGATCTCTACGCGAAGCCGCTCACGACGTTCTTCCGTGTCACGCTGCCGCTGGCGATGCCCGCCGTGCTCGCGGGCTTCCTGCTCTCGTTCACGCTGGGTCTGGACAACACGATTGTCTCCGCGTTCGTGCAGGTCTCTGGTACCACGCCGTGGCCGGTGTACGTGCTGAGCGCGTTGCGCAGCGGCCTGCGTCCGGAGATCGCCGCGGTGTCGACGATCATGCTCGTGCTCACGCTGGGCGCTCTCGCACTGGTGGCTGTCGTGCTGAAGCGAGCCGGCGACTCGGCCGCCGACATCGCGCGGACGATGGCCGGGGGCTGAACCGGCCGCTACGCTGAGCGCCGTGGACGCCTCCGACGTCGCCGCGCTGCGCGGCGGCCTGCTCGCCTTCTGCTACCAGATGCTGGGCTCGCCGTTCGATGCGGAGGATGCTGCGCAGGATGCCCTGGAGCGGGCCTGGCGCAGCCGGGCGTCGTACGACCCGGCCAAGGCGGCGCTGTCGACGTGGGTGTACCGCATCGCGCGGAACGTGTGCCTCGACCGGCTCCGCGAGTCGCCGCGGCGTCCGCTGCCCCGCGACCTCTCGGATCCGGGCATCGACGTCGGAGCGCCGCTGGTGCCCGCCCTGGATGTGCCGTGGCTGGTGCCCGCGCCGACTCGCTGGTGGGCGGACTCGGAGCCCGAGCGCGCGGTCGCCGAGGCGTCCGGGGTGCGGCTCGCGGTGACGCTCGTGCTTCAGGCGCTGCCGCCGCGGCAGCGCGGGGTGTTCATCCTGCGCGAGGTGCTCGGGCATTCGGCGGCCGAGACCGCGGAGATCCTGGAGACCAGCGTGCCGTCGGTGAACTCGGCGCTGCAGCGTGCGAAAGCCGCGGTGGCGGAGCGGTCCGCGCGCCCTGCGCCGTTGCGTCGGGAGACCGTGGAGCGGTACGCGCGGGCGATCGAGCAGGCCGATGTCTCGGCGCTCGCCGCTCTCGTCGCCGACGACGTGCTGTTCGAGATGCCGCCGGTGCCGCGCTGGTCGATCGGGCGAGAGACGTATGCCGAGTTCATGGCGTTCCTGTTCGAGTGGCAGGGCACGCAGTGGCAGACGCGGCTCATCTCGGCGAACGGCCAGTACGGGATCCTGCTGCTGATCGTCACCGACGAGGGCCCCCAGCCGCACACGGTGCAGCTGTTCGAGTCCGATGCGTCGGGCACGCGGATCGGCCACGTGCTGGTGTACCGCGACGAGGCGCTGTTCGCCCTGTTCGAGCGTGACGGCATCCTCGAGGTCTGAACGTCGCAGGGAAGAATTCTCCGGCGACCGATGAGTTCTGACGCGCTCGTGCGTAGACCCTTGTGACGCCCTCCGCGGACGAACCGCACCGGGCAGGACGAGGAGCACGACATGGGACGCATCATCGCTGCGCAGTTCATCACCCTGGACGGCGTTGTGGAGGATCCGGACGGATCGGACGGGACGCCTTTCGGCGGCTGGTGCTTCCGGCATGGCATGGAGGCGATCGCCGGAGACAAGTTTCACTACGGGTCGATGCTGCAGACCGGGATCTTCCTGTTCGGCCGGCGCACCTGGGAGGCGTTCTCGGCACTGTGGCCACCGCGGGATGCGACCGATCCGTTCGCCCGTGCGCTGAACGCGGCGGACAAGGCGGTGGTCACCGGGGGAGAGGTCGATCTCGGGCGCTGGCAGAACTCGCAGCGGGTGCAGGCGGATCCGATCGAGTGGGCCCGCGAGACTGCGGTGGACCGCGATGTGATCCTGATCGGCAGCGGATCCGTCGTGGACCCGTTCGTGCGCGCCGACGCGATCGACGAGTACCGGCTGCGTGTCTTCCCGACCGCGACCGGAGCCGGTCGGCGGCTGTTCCCGGACGGCGCGGCGCTCGACATCGTCAGCGTCGAGCAGGTCGGCCCGACCAGCCTGGTGATCGCGACGCCCTCACACTGAGACGCCGTCGACGTCGGCACGAGCGTGGCGCGTCGAAGCACGAAACGCGGTCACCCTCGAAGGTGACCGCGTTTCGTCGTGCGTCCCCAGTGGCTAGAGAACCGACTCGGCCTCTTTCAGCACGCCTCGCAGGATCCCGGTGATCTCGCGGAACTCCGCGGGCCCGATCGTGAGCGGCGGGGCGAGCTGGATCACGGGGTCGCCACGATCGTCGGCGCGGCAGTACAGGCCTGCCTCGTAGAGCGCACCGGAGAGGAACCCGCGCAGCAGGCGCTCCGACTCGTCGTCGTCGAACGTCTCCCGCGTCGTCTTGTCCTTCACCAGTTCGATCCCGAAGAAGTAGCCGTCTCCGCGCACGTCACCTACGAGCGGCAGGTCGAGCAGGGTCTCGAGCTCGGCGCGGAACAGCGGCGAGTTCTCGCGCACCCGCTCGTTGAGCTTCTCCTCCTCGAAGATGTTCAGGTTCTCCAGCGCCACCGCGGCCGACACAGGGTGGCCGCCGAAGGTGTAGCCGTGCGGGAAAGACAGGTCGCCGTGAGTGAAGGGCTCGTAGATGCGGTCGCTCACGATCGC
>JAFDWM010000069.1 GCA_018268455.1 Actinomycetota bacterium
ACGAGATGCCCAACGACTTCACCGACGCGGGTTCGGGCTCGTTCGACGAGTTCCTCGCCCGCTACCTGGCGGGTGAGCAGGCCCGGCAGAGCCGGTCGATCGACCTCAGCCGGTTCCTCACCATGCGCACCCAGCGCATCCTGCAGCGGGCCGGACGGTTCGCGCTCGAACGCGGACAGACCGAGCTCGATGCGCTGCACATCCTGCGCATCATCGTCGAGGACGATGCGGTCGCCCAGGCGATCCAGCGCATCGGCGTCACGGCGCCGTCGATCGTCGACGCCGTGGAGGCGCGCCTGCCGGTCGCGTCCGTGCCGAGCGATGTGGACGCTGCCACCATCACACCCGGTGCCAGCCGGGTGCTGTTCCACGCCTACCAGGTGGCACGCTCGTCGGGTGCGACCTACATCGAGCCCGAGCACGTGTTCTTCGCGCTCGTGCTCGGCCAGGACGTGCCCGCCGGGCAGATTCTCGCCCACGCGGGCGTGACGGCCGAGGCGCTCACGCAGAGCCTGCGCGAGCCGGTGCCGGCGAGTGTGGAGACGGCGCAGGCGCCGGAGCCCACCGCGTCGGACACGCCGATGCTCGATCAGTTCGGCCTTGACCTCACCGCTCTCGCGCGCTCCGGCGAACTGGATCCGGTGATCGGTCGCACGAGCGAGATCGAGCAGACCATCGAGATCCTCAGTCGCCGCACCAAGAACAACCCGGTGCTGATCGGCGAGGCCGGCGTCGGCAAGACCGCGATCGTGGAGGGACTGGCCCGCGCGATCGTGTCCGGTGCCGTGCCCGCGCAACTCGAGGACCGTCGCGTCGTGGCGCTCGACCTGCCGGCGATGCTGGCCGGCACCCGGTACCGCGGCGACTTCGAGGAGCGCCTCACCAAGACCATGGACGAGATCGCCGCGCACAAGGGCGAGATCATCGTGTTCATCGATGAGGTGCACACCGTCGTCGGCGCGGGTGGATCCGGTGAGGGCGGCGGCATGGACGCCGGCAACATCCTGAAGCCGCGCCTGGCCCGTGGCGACCTGCATCTGGTGGGCGCGACCACGCTCGCCGAGTATCGCCGCATCGAGAAGGATCCGGCCCTGGAGCGTCGGTTCCAGCCGGTGAAGGTGGCCGAGCCGTCGATCGAGGACGCGGTGCGGATCCTCGAGGGTCTCAAGCCCGCCTACGAGCAGCACCACGCGGTGACCTACACGGACGAGGCCCTGCGCGCCGCCGTCGAACTCGGCGCCCGGTACCTTCCCGACCGCGTGCTGCCGGACAAGGCGATCGACCTCATCGATCAGGCCGGCGCCCGGCTGCGCCTGCGGCTCGGCGTGACCGCCGACACCGAGGCGCTGTTCGCCGAGCTCGCCGACCTGGAGGCGCGCAAGAACGCCGCCGTCGGGGCGGAGCACTACGAGGAGGCCTCGCGGATCCGCGACGAGATCGCCGCGGTGCAGGGCCGGATCGACGAGGCGGGCGCGAGCGCGGCTTCGGCCGATGCGGTCGTCGACGAGGCGCAGATCGCCGCGGTGATCTCGCGCGCCACCGGGATCCCGGTGAGCCGGCTCACCGAGACCGAGCGCACGCGCCTGGCCGAGCTGGAGAGCGACCTGCACGCCAGGGTGATCGGCCAGGACGACGCCGTCGCCGCGGTGGCGCGCGCCGTGCGCCGCAGCCGCACCGGCATGGGCGATGCGCGTCGGCCGGTCGGATCCTTCCTGTTCCTGGGTCCCACCGGCGTCGGCAAGACCGAGCTGGCCAAGGCGCTCGCCGACCGCCTGTTCGACGACGAGACCGCCGTGATCCGCTTCGACATGAGCGAGTTCGGTGAGCGGCACACGGTGTCGCGTCTGATCGGCGCCCCTCCGGGATACGTCGGCTACGACGAGGCGGGGCAGCTCACCGAGCGCGTGCGGCGCAACCCGTACTCGATCGTGCTGTTCGACGAGATCGAGAAGGCGCACCCGGACGTGTTCAACCTGCTGCTGCAGGTGCTCGATGACGGCCACCTCACCGACGGACAGGGCCGCACGGTCGACTTCCGCAACACGGTCGTGGTGATGACCTCGAACATCGGATCCGAGTTCCTCGCGTCGCGGTCGGGTGCACTCGGCTTCGTGTCGTCGCAGGACGCATCGGCGAACGGCTTCGCCTCGCAGGCGGATCTGCGCGCCAGGGTGATGGGCAAGCTGCGTGAGGCGATGCGGCCGGAGTTCCTGAACCGCATCGACGAGATCGTGCTGTTCCAGAAGCTCTCCCGGGCGGAGATCGGCGAGATCGTGCGGCTTCTGCTGCAGGCGACGTCTCGGCGCCTGGGCGGCCGTGAGGTCACGCTCGACGTGACGGATGCGGCCGTGGCCTGGCTCGGCGAGCACGGCTACGAGCCCGAGTACGGTGCGCGTCCGCTGCGCCGTCTGATCCAGCGCGAGGTGGACGACCGGATCGCGGATCTCTTCGTCTCCGGGGCGCTCGGTGACGGCGGCCGGGTGAGGGTCGACGCCGTGGGTGACGAGCTCGTGGTCACAGCCTCGGCGGATCTGGCGCGGGCGGCGTAGCTCTTCGGGACCGCATTCGGCGGCCCGGATCTGGCCCGGGGTCAGCGGGACGAGTTCGCCGTGCGACCGCGCACGACCCCGACGAAGGCCTCGATGTCGGGGGTCGTCGCGGCGCTCGGCCACGCCAGGAGCACCGGGGAGACCGGCCCGTCGCGGAGGATCCGGTACTCGACGTCCTTGCGATGATGCAGGCGCGCCAGCGACATCGGCGCGACCAGGATCCCGATCCCCGTCGCGACCGTCTGCACCGCCTCCTCGACGGTGGCGAGCCGGCCGGATCGTGCAGGCACCGTCGGCAGATCGAGCGGTCCGAGCACGTCCTCGGCGGTGCTGAGCAGCGTCTCGTCCTCGAGGTCGGCCGGGGACAGCTCGTCGGCGGCGAGCAGGTGCGACTCGGTCGAGGCGATCACCACAGGCAGCTCCTCGTAGAGCGGGATGGCATTCATGCCGTCCCGCTCGAACGGAGCGCGCACGAGCGCGAGGTCGACGTCGCCGTCCAGGAGCGCCGCGCGCTGACCCGCGAACGGGATCGGCACGAGCTCGAGCGTCACCAGCGGCATCCGGTCCTTCCAGGTGTCGATCCACCGTCCCGGGGTGGCGCCGGGCACCGCGCCGAGGCGCAGCGTGCGGGGCTCCTCCTCGGCCGCTGCGGGCGCGTCGAAGACGACCTTCTCCGCGGTCTTCGCCTTGGCGGACTTCTTCGACTTCGCGGCGGACGCCGCGCGCTCGCCCTTCGCGGAACCCTTCCCGCCGCTCGCGGTGCGGCCGGCGGCCGTGCTGCGCGCACCGCCCTTGGCGGAGCGCACCGCGGGCTTGCGTGCACCGGATCCGCCTCGCCTGCTCATGCCTCCAGGGTACCGGCGCCCTCCGCGCGGATCACGACGCAGCACCGCCCGGCCTCCGGGCGCAGCTGCGGATCGACGTGCCGGCAGCCGAGACCCTCGGCGACACCTTCGACGTAGGCGTGGTTCATGCCGCAGATGAGGTCGCGGTGCGTCTGCGCAAGGTCGTGGAACGGGCAGTTGGCGAGCACCAGGCCCTCGTCGCCTGAGCGCGGCTCGTACCCCTGCGGCGCGAGCGCCGCGCGCAGGCGGTCGAGCTCGGCGTCGGCGGATGCCGTGCTCGAGGCGGATCCGACGGTGCGCGCGGGCCCGGACACCTCGGCGCCGGACCGGTCGGCGCCGGAGGGAGCCGCCGCCGCACGGATCCCCGCGCCGTACGCGTCGCCCTCGGCGCGAGCTGCTTCACGCACGGCGGCATCGATCGGGGTGCCACAGGCGGCCTGCTCGATCGCGCGGGCGAGCAGGTGTCCGGCGAGGTCGAACCGGCGCTCGGGCAGCGAGACCGCGATCGTCTGCTCCGCCCGGCGGTACAGCTTGGACGGGCGCCCCGCGCCGGGGCCGCTGCGACCGGTGAGGCGACGGAACTCGACCTCGAGCAGGCCCAGCTCGACGAGCCGGTCGAGCTGGAACCGGGCGACATGCGGCGGCACCCCGATGGCGTCCGCCGCCGCTTCGCGCGTCACCGCGTCTGCGTGCCCGCTCACGTACTCGTACAGAGCGCTGCGTGTGGGATCCGCGAGCGCGCCGATCCCCGCCGCCTGCTCCGACCTGTCCATGCTTCCACTCTAACTGACGAAAAGGTTGATTTTAGAGTGGGTGCGTTCTAGTTTGAGAGAAATCGTAATTAAGAACACGCGAAATGCGTGCACGGGAATAGAACGGGCTCTGCGGAGGTTGTTGATGTATCCGGGGAAAGCCCCGGGCACGGGAGGTTTTCGTGGGTAAGAACTACGTCGACATCGAGGACGGTCACGGTGGCACGCTGCGGTATCGCAAGCACGCCAACGGCCGTGGCCTGATCGCGCACGGTGCCAAGGTGCACCCGCAAGCGGTCGTGGAGGCCGGCGCCTATGTCGAACCGGGGGCGAAGGTGGGCGCGGGCGCGTACGTCGCGCGCGGCGCCTGGATCGAACCCGAGGCGATCGTGGGCGTGAACGCCCGGATCGAGGCCCATGCGCACATCGGGCAGGGCGCGGTGATCGGGGACGGCGCCACGGTCGGCGTGCGCACCGAGATCGGGCCCGGCGCGCACATCGCGCGCGGCGCGAAGATCGGCGACGACGAGACCGTCGCCGCCGGGATGAACCTGGACACGGACCGCAAGGGTCTCTGGCTCGCCGCCTGAGCACACCCGTCGCCGTCATGCGACAAGGACGCGCACTCCGCAGGGGTGCGCGTCTTCGCGTCTGCACGGGCTCAGCGCTGGCAGCCAGGGCACCAGAACGTCTGCCGCTGCCGGGTCGGATCCGCGCCGAGCTCGCCGGACCGGATGAGCGCACCGCATCGGCGACAGGGCCGTCGCGCCCGCCCGTAGACCCACGTCGTGCGGCCGCGCAGGGCGACGCCGGTGAAGGTGCGTTCGGCGCGGTCGCGATTGGCGCGGATGGTACGCGCACCGAGTTCGAGCAGCGCTGCCGCATCGACCTCGGTCGCGGGACGCGTCGGCAGCAGCCCGCGCAGGAACAGCAGCTCCGCCGCATACTCGTTGCCGAACCCGGCGACGTTGCGCTGATCGAGCAGTGCGACGTGGACGGGACGCGGATCCGAGCCCACGCGCCGCGCCGCTTCGGCGAGATCCCAGTCGGGACCGAGCGGATCCGGTCCGAGATGGCCGACGAGCTCGTCCTCGCGGACGGTGGGCACGAGCGCGAGCATCGACACGTCGAACCCGACGGCCTCGGCCTCGGCGGTCGTCACGACCGCGCGGGCGGTGTGCGCGGGCGCCCTCCAGCGTTCGCCCGGCCGGTACACGTGCCAGGCCCCGTCCATGCGCAGGTGCGACCGGAAGGTCTGATCGCCGATGCGCATCAGGATGTGCTTGCCGCGCGGGACGACCTCGTGCACGAGGGATCCGGTGAGGTCGGCGGTCGCGAGCTCGGGCACCCGCAGGTCGAAGCGGGTGAGGACACCGCCGTGCAGCGCTCGGTCGAGGTGCTGCGCGGCGCGGTAGACGGTGTCGCCCTCAGGCATATGCCGCCACCGCCCGTTCTGTTCGCGCCCGGTCTGTTCGCGCACGGGCGGGGATGGCCGTGACGCCGCTCACAGCGCCTTGCGGAGTGTGACGCCGCGCGGGGTCGCGACGAATCCCGCCTCCTGCAGCAGCCGCCGGAAGAGGGCGCCGCGTTCGGTGCCGTGCACCGCGTCGCCGTTCACCTTCTCGACCGTGAGCGTCTCGAGTCGTCGGCTGCGGGCCGTGGCCGCGAGATCGGCCGTGGCCGCGCGCAGCTCCTCCTCGTCGTCGGTGAAGGCCAGTACGGTGCGGCCGCCGCGCTCGAGGTAGAGCGTGAGCGCGCCGTCGACCAGCACCACCAGCGCACCGGCCTTGCGTCCGGGACGGTGCGACACGGCGTCGAGCCGCGGCCAGCCGAGGGCCGCGCCGTAGGGGTTGGCCGGGTCGGTCGCGGCGAGTGTGCGCGCCGTGCGCGGCGGCGGATCGGCGAGCCCCGCGAAGGTGCGCAGCCGGTCGATGGTGCCGGACGCGGCGAACTGCGCGGCGCCGAGCCGCTCGATCACGTAGCCGCGGCGGCAGTGCCCGGCCTCCTCGAACCCGGCGAGCACCCGGTAGGCCTGTGCGAAGCCGCCAGGCAGGCCCTCGGACTGCACCGATCCGCGCGTGACGACGCCGTAGCGGTCGAGCAGGAGCCCCGCCGAGACGGTCGCCCGGCGTGCCGGATCCGTCTCCGGCTCGGGCAGCTGCGACCAGCGGCCGCCGACCGACAGCGGCCTCGGCGTCGCGGTGGGACGCGCGAGAGACATCCCGCGGAAGGTGCGGGTGCGCGGTGCGCGGCGGGCCACCTTGTGCGCCTGGCTGCCGCCGCTCAGCAGGGCCCGGATCGGCGCGAACGTGTCGTTCGTGACATGACCGGCCCAGGCGAGGTTCCACAGCGCCTCGACCACCGAGGCCTCGTTCTCGGCGCCGGTCGCGTCCTTCAGCTGGCCGGCGAAGTAGGCGCCGCCGGAGGCGAGCGCGGCGAGCAGCTGCGCCTCCAGGGATCCAGCTTCGGGCTGCTCCTCGGCGATCGGCGCGGTGAACGGTGCCAGGTCGGCGGGGTGCAGCGATACCCAGCCGTCGCGGCCGGGCAGCGCGTCGTGACCGGCCCAGACCACCTCGCCGGTGCTGGTGAGCTCGTCGAGCATCGCGGGGGAGTAGTCGCGCACCCGCTGCGGGAGGATCAGCGACTCCCACGCGCTGGCCGGGATCGGCACCCCGGCGAGCTGCTCGATCACGGCGGCGACGCCGTCGATGCCCTCCAGCGGGCGTGCCAGGTGCTGCCACTCCGGAAGGAACCGGGCGAACGCGGCCGGCGGCACCGGCTCCACGCTCCCGCGGATCGCCGCGAGTGAGCGCATCCGCAGCCGGCGCAGCACCTCGGTGTCGCACCACTCGGTCTCGTCGGCGCCGGCGGAGGTCGCCGAGGCCCGCGCACCCGGCGGTGCACCCGGCGGCGGGCCGGGCAGGAAGAACCCGCTCGTGACCCGCCCGTCGGCCTCGAGCCGCTGCAGCGTCTGCCGCACGATCGCCGGACCGAGCCCGAACCGGTCGGCGATCGCCGACCCGACGAACGGCCCGTGCGTGCGGGCATGCCGGGCGACGAGGTCGCCGAGCGGATCCGCGACCGGCTCCAGGAACGCGACCGGGATGCCGACCGGCAGCGGCACCCCGAGCGCATCGCGCAGTCTTCCCGCATCCTCGATCGCCGAGAACCGGCGCACGCCGCCGATCGCGACCTCGATCGCACGGCGCGCGTCGACCAGGGCGGCGAGATGGGCGAAGGCCTCGCTCGTCGGCGCGGCGGATCCCGCGTCCGGATCCGCCAGCCGGGCCGCCACCTCCTCCGCGTCGAGCGGGCCCAGGATGCGCAGCAGATCCGCAACGCCCTCGACGCCGCGGGCCCGGCGTTCGGGATCGAGCCGCTGCGCCTCCTGTTCGAACTGCGCGATCACCCCGGGGTCCAGCAGCTCGCGCAGTTCGACCGTGCCGAGGAGTTCCCCCAGCAGGGCCGGGTCCACCGACAGCGCGGCCGCGCGCCGCTCGGCGAGCGGGGAGTCGCCCTCGTACATGAACGCGCCGACGTAGCCGAACAGCAGGTCGCGGGCGAAGGGCGACGGCTGGGCGGTCTGCACCTCGACGAGCCGGATGCGGCGCTCGGCGATGCCGGTCGCGAGACGTCTCAGCGAAGGGAGGTCGTAGACGTCCTGCAGCACCTCGCGCAGCGTCTCCAGGATGATCGGGAACGTCGGGTGCTTGCGGGCGACCTCGAGCAGCTGCGCCGAGCGCTGCCGCTGCTGCCACAGCGGGGTGCGGCGGTTGGGGTTCATCCGCGGCATCAGCAGCGCGCGCGCCGCACATTCCCGGAAGCGCGAGGCGAACAGCGCGGATCCGCCCACCTCGTCGGTCACGATCCGCTCGAGCTCCTCCGGCTCGAAGACGAACAGCTCGGCGCCGGGCGGCTCCGCGTCAGCGTCCGGCACGCGCACGATGATGCCGTCATCGCTCGCGACCGCCGAGCCCTCCACGCCGAGACGCTCGCGGATGCGCGCGTTCACCGCGAGGGCCCACGGCGCGTGCACCATCTGCCCGTACGGGGAGTGCAGGATCACGCGCCAGTCGCCGATCTCGTCGCGGCTGCGTTCGACCGTCAGCGTGCGGTCGGTGGGCAGCGTGCCCGTCGACTCCTTCTGCTCGTTCAGGTGCGCGAGGAGGTTGGCCTGCGCGCGCTCGTCGAGCCCGGCCGCGCGGAGCCGCTCCCTGGCCTTCTCGGGCGCAGCGCCGTGCACCTCGCGGTTGAAGACGCCGAGGGCCTCGCCGAGCTCGAACGGCCGGCCGAGGCCGTCTCCGTGCCAGAACGGCACCTTGCCCGGTTGCCCGTAGGCGGGGATCACGTTGACCCGGTCGTGGGTGATCTCGGCGATCCGCCAGCTCGTGGTGCCGAGCGTGAACACGTCGCCGACCCGGGACTCGTAGACCATCTCCTCGTCGAGCTCGCCGACCCGGGCGCCCGTGGTCTCGCCGGCGACGAAGACGCCGAACAGACCCCGGTCGGGGATCGTGCCGCCGCTCGTGACCGCGATCCGCTGCGCGCCGGGGCGTCCGGTGAGGGTGCCGGCGTCGCGGTCCCAGACCAGGCGCGGGCGCAGCTCGGCGAACTCGTCGGACGGGAACCGCCCGGCCAGCAGATCCAGCGTCGCCTCGTACGCCGAGCGGGGGAGAGCGGCGAACGGCGCGCTGCGTCGCACCGTGTCGAACCACTCCTCGACGTCGATCGGATCCAGTGCGCACGCGGCGACGGTCTGCTGCGCGAGGATGTCCAGCGGGTTGCGTGGCACGCTGATCGCCTCGATCTGCCCGGCGAGCATGCGCTCGGTCACGATCGCGGTGTGCAGCACGTCGCCGCGGTGCTTCGGGAAGAGCGCGGCCCGGCTGATCTCGCCGACCTGAT
>JAFDWM010000006.1 GCA_018268455.1 Actinomycetota bacterium
GCGCTCGGATCCGCACTCGACTCACACGCCTCTGCACGTCTGTCGAGGGTCTGAGCATGGCCGGCTTCTCCACGCTGACCGGGGCGGTGTCGCGCCTCGACGCCGAACAGGGTGCCACGGACGGCGTGCTGCTGCACTTCGGGGAGCCGATCCGCGAGCAACGCGCGCTCGAGCGCGGCAGCGCGCTCGTCCCGCTCGGCGACCGCACCGTCATCGAGCTGACTGGATCCGAACGACTCACCTGGCTCGACTCCATCACCTCGCAGTCGGTTGCCCACCTGCAGCCCGGGCAGAGCACCGAGCTGCTCGTGCTCGACCCGCAGGGCAGGGTGGAGCATGTCGCCGCCGTGTTCGACGACGGCGTCACGACCGTGCTCATCGCCGATGGGGCCGACGCGGATCCGCTGGCCACCTGGCTGAAGCGGATGGTCTTCCGGGCCGACGTGACGGTGACCGTGCGCGACGAGCTGGAGGTCGTCGGGTTCTTCGCCGGCGGTCCCGCCGAGCGTCTCGCCGAGGCGGCGGCCCTCGCCCCGCACGGCATCCCGGAGATCTGGACCGACCCGTGGCCCGAGGTGCAGCCCGGCGGCCATCAGTACCACGAGGGCGCCCACCCCGGCGCCGCCTACCACTGGCGCACCGCCGTGCTCGACGAGGCGGGTGCGGCGGCGCTGATCGCCGCCGCCGACGCCGATCCCGGCACGAGCTGGGCCGGGACGCTCGCCGCGGAGGCGCTGCGCATCGCCGCCTGGCGGCCGCGCTGGACGGCCGAGGTCGACGAGCGCTCGCTGCCGCACGAGACCGACTGGATCCGCAGCGCGGTGCACCTCAACAAGGGCTGCTACCGCGGACAGGAGACCGTCGCGAAGGTGCACAATCTCGGTCATCCGCCGCGCCGCCTCGCCGCACTGCATCTGGACGGCAGCGAGAGCCTGCTGCCCGCGACCGGGGCGCCGGTGCTGGTCCGCGGCGCGGACGGCGCCGAGGACGAGGTCGGGCATGTGACCTCGGCCGCCCGGCACCATGAGCTCGGCCCGATCGCGCTCGCGATCCTGTCCCGGCGCGCGCCCGTCGGCGACCTCGTCGTGCGCACCCCGGAGGGCGACATCGCGGCGGCACAGGAGGTCATCGTCCCTGCCGACGCCGGTGCGACCGCCGACGTGCCGCGGCTGACCCGGCTGTCGCGGCGCCCGTCCGCACCGGATCCGCGCGACGTCGGCTGAGGCCGTGGAGCGAGAAGCCCGGGGCGCCGTCGACGCGGCGTCTTCGTCCGCTCCCGTGCGCGGGCTACGCACGCTGCTGATCGACAACTACGACTCGTTCACGTACAACCTGGTGCATCAGATCGCGGCCGCCGCGGGGGAGGCGCCGACGGTCGTGCCCAACGACTGGGCGGCGTGGGATCCGGCGGTGCTCGACGGATTCGACGCGGTGGTCCTCTCGCCCGGCCCCGGCGATCCGAGTGTTCCTGCGGACTTCGGCATCTGCGCCGAGGCGATCCGCGAGTGCGCCGCTCGGCGCATCCCGCTGTTCGGCGTCTGCCTCGGCCATCAGGGCCTGGGCCTCGCCTACGGCGCCCGGGTGCTGCGCGCGCCCGAGCCGCGGCACGGACGGCCCTCGCCCGTCTTCCACGACGGGACCGGGCCGTTCCGAGGCCTGCCGTCGCCGGTGCAGGTGATCCGCTATCACTCGCTCATGATCGAGGATGCGCCCGACGAGCTCGTCGTGACGGCGCGGTCCGACGACGGCGTGATCATGGGGATCCGGCATCGCGACCTGCCGCTGTGGGGCGTGCAGTTCCATCCGGAGTCGATCGGCACCCGCGACGGCGCCGCCATGATGGACTCCTTCTTCGCGATGGTGCGTGCTTTTCGGCAGGGGGCCGTGCCTCTGCCCGGATCCGACCCTGGCGTGCCCGGATCCGACCCGGGTGTGCCCGGATCCGACCCGTTCCCGCCCCAATCCGCCCCGTTCCCGCCCCAACTTCGGAGCACGGGCGCGACACGCCGGGTGGAGCTGGGATTCGGCGGCGTGTCGACTGCCAGCTCCGAAGTTGGGTTGGGGACAGCGGCCGAGGGTGGGCCCGCGCGTGGATCCGACCGGGGTGTGCACGGATCCGACCCTGGCGTGCCCGGATCCGCCCCGTTCCCGTCCCAACTTCGGAGCACGGGCGCGACACGCCGGGTGGATCACGGATCCGGCGGCGTGTCGGCGGCCAGCTCCGAAGTTGGGTTGGGGACAGAGGCCGAGACGGGGCCTGGACCGCGTGCCGTCGTGCGGAGGGTCGTGCCCCTCCAAGCGGATCCGGCCGACCTGTTCGCCGGGCTGTACGGCGACGCCGCACAGGCGGTGTGGCTGGACGGGAACCGGCCCGGTGACCTGCGCGCCCGGTACTCGATCATGGGTGGTGGCGACGATCTGGTGACCGCGACCGCCGACGTGCAGGTGGGCACCGTGACCGTGCGCGCCGGTGCCGACGAGCACGTCGAGCGCACCGGCTTCTTCGACTGGCTCGAGCGGGCGCTCGCCGCGACCCGCACAGCGGACTCCGGGCTGCCGTTCGCGCTCGGCTGGGTCGGCGCGCTGGGCTATGAGCTTCGCGCGGAGTGCGGATCCGTGCACGACCGGGCCGCCCCGACGCCCGACGCCCTGCTCGTGCGCCTCGATCGCGCCCTCGTGATCGACAACGTGCAGGGGCGGATCCACCTGCTCGCGCTCGACGACGACGCCTGGGTCGACGAGATGGCCGAGAGGATCCGCACGCTCTCCCCTCCGGCCGACGCGGCAGGCACGGCTGGCGCGCTAGCCGCGGCCGGCTCGGCCCGCACCGGGCTGCTCGCCGGCGCACTCACCGCACGGCACTCGCGTGAGCACTACCTGGCACTGATCGCCGACGCGCAGGAGCAGATCGCGGCGGGGGAGACGTACGAGGCGTGCCTGACGAATCTGCTGCACGCGCCGCTCGCCGCCGCGGATCCGCTCGCTGCCGCGGATCCGCTCGCTGCCGCGGATCCGCTCGCGGACGCGGATCCGCTCACGTATGCGCCGCTCGCCGCCGCGGATCCGCTCGCTGCCGCGGATCCGCTCGCCACCGGGCTCGCCGCCGGGGATCCGCTCGCCGCCTACCTCGCCCTGCGTGCGCAGAATCCTGCGCCGTTCGGGGCGTTCCTGCGCATCGCGGGCGTGACGGTGCTGAGCACCTCGCCCGAGCGCTTCCTGCGGATCACGTCCGACGGCGCGGTCGAGTCCAGCCCGATCAAGGGCACCAGGCCCCGGGGAGCGACCGCCGAGGAGGACGAGCGGATCCGTGCGGAGCTCGCCGCCAGTGAGAAGGACCGGTCCGAGAACCTCATGATCGTCGACCTCGTGCGTCACGATCTCGGTCGCACCGCGCAGCTCGGCTCCGTGCACGTGGACGGACTGTTCCGCGTGGAGAGCTATGCCACGGTGCACCAGTTGGTGAGCACCGTGCGCTCGACGCTCGCCGCCAGCCCCGTCGCCTGCGTGCGCGCCGCGTTTCCGCCGGGCTCGATGACCGGGGCGCCGAAGCTGCGCACGATGTCGATCCTGGACCGGCTCGAGGGCGGCCCGCGTGGGCTGTACAGCGGTGCGCTGGGGGTCTTCTCGTTCGACGGCGCCGTCGACCTCAGCGTCATCATCCGCACCCTGGTGCTGCATGACGGCGGCGCCGACTACGGTGTGGGGGGCGCGATCGTCGCGCTCTCCGATCCCGACGACGAGTACACCGAGACCGTCGTCAAGGCTCGGCCGCTGCTGCGGCTGACCGGAGCCGCCTTCCCCCAGGGCTGACGCCGCTCAGCCCGGCGCGACGGCGCTCCAGGGAACGGTCAGCTCACCCAGCCGCCAGCGTGTGCGCGTGCCGAGCACAGGGTGTCCGGCGTCGCGCAGTGCCGTGACGGCGGCGAGGAAGCGCTGCGTCGCGCCGAACGTCGACAGGCCGGCGGCCCGCTCCCACTCGCGGTCGAGGTCGACGAGCAGCGTGTGGATCCGTTCGCCCGGCACGTTGTGATGGATGAGCGCCTTGGGCAGGCGCTCGGCGACGATCGACGGGCGGTCGAGATCGGCGAGCCGGAGCGAGACCGTGAACCGCACCGGGGATCCGTTCCCGTCGACGTCGATGAAGCTCGCGATCCGGCCGATCTCATCGCAGGTGCCCTCGACGAGCAGCCCGCCCGGGGCGAGCCGCGACGCCATCCGTGCCCAGGCGTCCGGCACATCCCTCTCGTCGTACTGCCGCAGCACGTTCATGGCACGGATCACGGCGGGCCGATGGTGATCGGGCAGCGGCACCTCGAACCCGCCGCGGGCGAACGACACCGGCAGGTCGGCGGGGAAGTGGCCGGTGCCGGCGCGCAGTTCGGCGAGCTGCGCCTGCGCGGTGGCGACGCGCTGCGGATCCAGCTCGAGGCCGAGCACCTGCGCGTCGGCGCGCACCCGCACGAGCCGGGTCGCGAGTTCGAACGCGGTCACGCCGCTGGCGCCGAAGCCGAGGTCGACGACGAGCGGATCCGCCGCGCGCCGGAACGCCGCGGAGGCCGCGATCCATCGGTCGTTGCGACGCAGCCGGTTCGTGCCGGTGGTGCCCCGGGTGGGCCGGCCGAGCGGAGTGGACGCCATGCATCCATCCTGCCGGACCCGGCGGCCCGTCTCGTGATCAGCGCGGACCGGGGCCCATCGATCCTCCGGTGGGCGCGGTGCGGGTGTCGACGCGCACCGTCAGGGTCGCGGAGTAGCCCTTCGACACGTCGCCGCTCACGGCCGCCAGCTGCAGTGCGCCGCCGTCGTCGCCGAAGACGTTGTCCGAGGTGAGGGAGATCTGCGACAGGTTCCGCGTGGAGCCGTCGTACCCGCTGCTGGCGTAGACCGCCTCGCAGGCGGCCTGCGGCAGGGCGATCTGCGAGGTGGCGATGGCGTTGGCGGAATCGGTGACGTCAGCCGCGCTCGGATACACCTCGAAATGGATGTGCGGCCAGCGGCCGGAGTAGCAGCCGGGGAAGACGGAGGTGAACGAAACCCTCCCGTCCGCGTCGGCGACCTGCACGCCGCGCAGGTAGTTCTCGTTCTCGATGCCCGAGGAGTACATCGAGTAGCCCCCGGCGGCGTTGCAGTGCCAGGCGTACACGGCGACACCCGCGAACGGGGCATCGCCGTTGGCCATGTCGAGCACGTTCAGCGAGAACGTCAGCGGCACGCCCGCCGCAGTCGTGCCGCCGCCGATCGACGAGCGGATGTCCTGGCGCACGATGCCGGAGTCCGTCAGTGCGTCCGGTCCGTTCGAGCCGTCGCCGGGGTACGGGCCCGCGGTCTCGTCGGGGATCTCGGCGGCGGGCACGGACGCACCCGGCGTCGTGCTCGCCGTGGCCGCTGGGCTCGGTGCGGCGGTCGTGGCCGTCGGCGTCGCGGTGGATGCCGCGTTCGACGCGAGCGGTGCGCATGCGGCGAGCACCGCACCGCCCGCACTGAGCCCGACCAGGCTCAGCACCATGCGGCGGGACATCAGGGTGCGGATGTCGAACGGGGCGCCCTGATCCACGACCTCCTCTTCCGGGCGATCGAGCAGACGGCCCTCGTAGGCGGGGCCCTGCGGCGTGCGGGTCGGGTCGGGGAAGGTGCTCATGATCGGATCCTCTCGTGGGGCGGCAGAAGGATCCTCTCGACCGCGGCGCACCTCGGCCTGTGCGGACGCTATGCGCCGCCTAAGTCCTCCGCGTCATGCGCGGACGCGCGCTTCGAGGCGGTGGCCGGCACGCCATAGGCTGGAGCCATGACCCGCACCCTGATCCTGCTCCGCCACGGCCAGAGCGAATGGAATGAGCTGAACCTGTTCACCGGCTGGGTGGACGTCCGTCTGACCGCGCAGGGCCAGGACGAGGCGCGCCGCGGCGGCGAGCTGCTGGCCGAGTCGGGGATCCTGCCCGACGTGCTGCACACCTCGCTGCTGAGCCGGGCGATCCAGACCGCGAACATCGCGCTCGACGCCGCCGACCGACTGTGGATCCCGGTGACGCGTTCGTGGCGTCTCAACGAGCGCCACTACGGCGCACTGCAGGGCAAGGACAAGGCGCAGACGCTCGAGGAGTTCGGTCCCGAGCAGTTCCAGCTGTGGCGCCGCTCGTTCGACGTGCCGCCGCCGCCGCTGGACGACGCGAGCGAGTTCAGCCAGGTCGGCGATGCGCGCTACGCCGGCATCGACGGCGAGCTTCCCCGCACCGAGTCGCTCAAGCTCGTCATCGACCGCCTGCTGCCGTACTGGTCCTCGGCGATCGTGCCCGACCTCGATGCCGGCAAGACGGTGCTCGTCACCGCGCACGGCAATTCACTGCGCGCGCTGGTGAAGCACCTCGACGGGATCAGCGACGCCGACATCGCCGAGCTCAACATCCCCACCGGGATCCCGCTCGTCTACGAGCTCGACGACGAGAACCGACCTGTCGCCCCGGCGCGCTATCTCGACCCCGAGGCCGCCGCAGCGGGAGCCGCCGCCGTCGCGAGCCAGGGCAAGAAGTAACCCGCACGTCAGCAGCACGAGGCCCCCGCACCGTTGGTGCAGGGGCCTCGTGCTGTGCGCAATGATGCTCAGGCGAGCCCGGATCCGGCCTCCGCCTCGGCCTGCGCCTCGACGGCCTGGGAGATCGCCTCGTCGTCGACGGCCCAGTCGCCGGTCGCGAGGTAGACGACCTTCTTGGCGACGGCGACGGCGTGATCGGCGAACCGCTCGTGATAGCGGCTGGCCAGGGTGGCGTCGACGGTCGCGCCGGCCTCACCCTTCCAGTTGTCGCTGAGCACCTTCGCGAAGACGCTGGCGTGCAGCTCGTCCACGTCGTCGTCGAGGTTGCGGATCTCGTCCGCGAAGCGCAGGTCCTGTGTGCGCAGGAGGTCGGCGAGTGTGCGCGCGATCGTCACATCCCGCTCGCCCATCTTGGTGAAGGTGCCCTTGAGACCCTTCGGGATCGCCCGCTCGGGGAAGCGCAGCCGGGCGAGCTGCGCGATGTGCTCGGACATGTCGCCCATGCGCTCCAGCGACGCGCTCACCCGCAGCGCGGTGATGACGATGCGCAGGTCGCGGGCGACCGGCTGCTCGCGGGCCAGGATCTGGATCGCCTGCTCGTCGAGGGCGACGGTGAGCTCATCGATGTGCGCGTCGTCGGCGATGACCTCTTCGGCCAGGGACACGTCGCTGGTCGCGAACGAGCGGGTGGCCTTCTCGATCGACACGGACACGAGGTCGGCGATCTCGACGAGCTGGCGCTGCAGCTCCTCGAGGGACTGGTGGAAGAGTTCGCGCACGGCTGCGCACCTTTCATTCTGTGACCCTGAGGGCGAAGGCCCCGGTCGCACGGCGTCCCGCAGGGCGGGCACGATTCGATGCCTGCCACAGGTCGCGACACGCATGTGCCGATTGTGTTGGTCGAAGGTTAACGGCTGGTGCCGTTGTCGTGAACAGTAGTCGCACGAGCCCCGATACGGCCGTTCACCCGCATTCCGCCCGGGTGAACGCCCCTACTCTGGAGAGCATGGACAGCACTGTGCTCGCCCTGCTCGCACTCGGGCTCGGGATCGCGATCGGCGCCGGGGTGAGCGTGCTCATCGTCGCGGCGCTGCGGGCGCGCTCGTACGCGGCGCACCAGGCGTCCAGTGAGCTGCCGGACGGGCTGCGCGACGTGCTGGCCGCGATGGACGACGCCGCGTGCGCGGTGGACTCGTCGGCCCTGGTGCTGGCCGCGAGCAGCGCCTCATCCCGGTTCGGCATCGTCGCGGACGCCACCCTGGAGAATGCCGAGCTGCGTCAGCTCGTGCGGTCCGTGCGCGAAGGCGGCTCGGAGCGGGCCACGCTGCGCCTCGCCCGCGGCGGCCGCAACCTCGACCCGCGCCTGGTCTCGGCGCGCGCCAGCTGGATCGCGCCGCGGCTGGCCCTGCTGATCATCCGCGACGTGACGGAGCAGGAGCGGCTGGAGCAGATGCGCACCGACTTCGTCGCGAACACGAGCCACGAGCTGAAGACCCCGGTCGGCGCCGTCAGCCTGCTCGCCGAGGCGATCGAGTCGGCCGCCGACGATCCCGATCAGGTGCGCGCCTTCGCGACCAGGATCCAGGCCGAGGCGGCTCGTCTGGGCCGGCTCACCGGCCGGATCATGAGCCTGTCGCGGCTGCAGTCCGCGGACGGCCTCGGCGAGTTCGGATCCGTCGCGATCGACGAGGTCATCGCGAACAGCGTCGAGTCGCATGCGGTGCAGGCGTCCGCGGCCGGTGTCGAGCTCGCCCGCGGCGGCGACCGTGGCGCATGGGTGCAGGGCGACGCGCAGATCCTCGTCGAGGCCGTCGGCAACCTCATCGCCAACGCGATCGTGTACTCGCCGCGTGGCTCGCGCGTCGGCGTCGGCGTGCGCGTCGAGGGCGGAGTCGTCGAGATCTCCGTCTCCGACCAGGGCATCGGGATCGAGGAGGCGGACCGGGATCGGATCTTCGAACGCTTCTACCGTGCCGACGAGGCCCGCTCGCGCCGTACCGGCGGCACGGGTCTCGGGCTGTCGATCGTCAAGCACGCCACCCAGCGCCACGGCGGGGAGGTGCGGTTGTGGTCGCGCCCCGGCCGAGGGTCGACCTTCACCATGCGCCTGCCGCAGATCGAGGCGCCCGAGGGGGACATCGAGCCCGCCGCGCGGCAGAAGAAGCCCAAGGACAAGAACAGCAAGAGCAAGAAGAAGCGTGCGACGCGGAAGCCGGCCGGCCCGGCGGCGGCGCAGGCGATGACCGCGGAGAAGATCCGCACCGAATCCGGAGACAGCGCATGACCCGAATCCTCCTCGTCGAAGACGAGCCCGACCTCGCCGACCCGCTGGCGTACCTGCTGCGCAAAGAGGGGTACGAGGTCGAGATCGCCGAGGACGGCCGCACCGCGCTGGCGCTGTTCCGCGAGGGCGGTGCAGACATCGTGCTCCTCGACCTCATGCTGCCCGGGATGCCGGGCACCGAGGTGTGCCGTCAGATCCGCGCCACGTCGGCCGTCCCGATCATCATGCTCACCGCGAAGGACTCCGAGGTGGACATCGTCGTGGGGCTCGAGCTCGGGGCGGACGACTACATCACCAAGCCGTACTCGTCACGCGAACTGCTCGCCCGGATGCGTGCCGTGCTGCGCCGCGTCGTGCAGGCGGAGGAGGACATCGACGAGCGCATGCTCGAGGGCGGTCGGGTGACGGTCGACATCGACCGGCACACCGTGGCCGTCGACGGCGAGGTCATCAATATGCCGCTCAAGGAATTCGAACTGCTGGAGGTGCTCATGCGCAACTCCGGTCGCGTGCTCACGCGCGGACAGCTCATCGACAGAGTGTGGGGCAGCGACTACTTCGGCGACACCAAGACGCTCGATGTGCACATCAAGCGGATCCGCTCCCGCATCGAGGAGAACCCCTCGGAGCCGGTCATGCTCGTCACCGTGCGCGGGCTCGGCTACCGCTTCGAGGGCTGAGCACCCGGCGCACACGAGAGAACCCCGGATCCGTGCGGATCCGGGGTTCTCTGCGAAGCGATGCGGGACTCAGCCGACGGGGGTCTCGCTGGGGGTCGGGGTCGGCTCGACGGCCGGGGCGACCGAGCCCGAGGTCGGAACCGGAGCCGGTGCCGCCGTCGGGACGAGGTGCGAGTAGTAGGGGAGGGTGCCGTCGAGCACCGGGATCGCGTAGGTGATGCCCTCGGCGTCGCCGGACTGGAAGTACACCTTGACCGTGGTGCCGGCCTTGGCGTCCAGGCCCTCGAAGCGCAGCGGATCCGCGTCGTCGCCGCCCAGGCTCACGACCTTGCCGCCGGGGACGCGGACGCTCTGATCCGGGCCGTCGCCGATCGAGATGTGGATGGTCTGCGCGTCGGAGGTCGTGTTGACCAGGCCCGCGACGAGGTTTCCGAGATCGCCCTTCTCGTCGACCACGAGGAACGCGTTGCGCACCTCGATCGGACCGCTCTTCGGCACGTTCGCGCCGTCGGAGGCCGAGTACTCGATGGTGGTCGCCTGCGGAGTGATCGCGGCGCAGCCGGCGGTGCCGACGACGACGAGTGCGCTGAGGGCGATGGACGCTGCAAGGCGCGATTTCACGGGTCCTCCTGGAAAATTCACGTGATGATCCGAGACCATTCTAGGGGCACGCACCGCTCGCGCATGGCTTCGTGCTCACGTGCGCGTGCGGGCGCGCGTCTGAAGGGGGTGCGCACCTTAGCGCATTCCCGCTGTGGTATCCTGGAGGTTGCCGAAAGGACACGACTTTATGCTTTTTGAGGTTGGTGAGACCGTGGTCTATCCGCACCACGGCGCCGCGACGATCATCGAGGTCAAGGACCGTGTGATCAAGGGGGAGACCAAGAAGTACCTGAAGCTGAACGTCACGCAGGGAGACCTCATCATCGAGGTGCCTGCGGAGAACGTCGACCTGGTCGGCGTCCGCGATGTGATCGGCCAGGAGGGCCTGGATCGGGTGTTCGAGGTGCTGCGCGCCCCGTTCACCGAGGAGCCGACCAACTGGTCGCGCCGGTACAAGGCGAACCTGGAGAAGCTGGCTTCGGGTGACGTGATCAAGGTGAGTGAGGTCGTCCGCGACCTGTGGCGCCGCGATCAGGACCGCGGGCTCTCCGCCGGCGAGAAGCGCATGCTGGCCAAGGCCCGTCAGATCCTCACGTCCGAGCTGGCGCTCGCCGAGAAGATCGACGAGGAGAAGGCCGGGACGCTGCTCGACGAGGTCCTCGCCTCCTGACACGCTCTCACGAAGGGGCGGATGCCGGTCGATCGGCATCCGCCCCTTCGTCGTGTCCGCGCCGCGGTGTCGGCTGCGTGATCGGATACGGTCGCGATCAGATCGAGCGCTGGTAACTGCGGATCGCACGCAGCGCCCATGCGAAGGACAGCGCGGCCAGCAGCGCCAGGCCGCTCGCCTGCCACCATCCCTCGGCCGGGAGCGCTCCGGCGAGGCCGCCGCGGCCGAGCTCCACGGCCCAGGTCATCGGATTCCACCGCGACACGTTCTGCACCCATTCCGGCATCGCCGTCGCGGGCATCATCGTCGTCGACAGGAACGTCGCGGGCAGCACGATCAGCTGGGACAGGCTGATGAGCGCGATCTGACTGCGCGAGGTGAGCGCGACCGCCGTGGAGGCGCAGCAGAAGATCGTCGCGAGCAGCGTCGCGATCCCGAGCGCCAGGAGCATCCCGCCGACGCCGCCCGGATAGCGTGCGCCGCCGAGCCAGCCGATCCCGAGCACCACGAGCGACTGCAGCACGTTGACGACGAGCTGCTGCAGCAGCTGCCCCGCGATGATCGCCGAGCGCCGCAGGGGCGAGGTGAGGTACTGGTCCATGACTCCGGATGCGATGTCGTCGATGTAGCCCGTGCCGGCCCAGGCGCCGGAGTACAGCACCGTCATCATCAGGATCCCGGGGACCAGGTAGTCGATGTAGCCGTGACCGCCGAACTGCGGGAGGGCGCCGAGAGTGCGGAACACCTGCCCGAACAGCAGGATCCAGATCACCGGCTGGATGAGGCTCATCACAGGGCCCCAGGCCTGACGGATCGAGACGATCGACCAGCGCCGCAGCACCTGCCCGGTCTGCGTGAACCAGCCGGGACGCGCGGGGGCGCCGACGGCGGGGGAGAGGGTGATCGCGCTCATGCGGCGACTTCTTCCGTGAGGGCGGACGCGGGCGCGTCGCCGAAGGTGTGGCCGACGAAGTGCAGGTACACGTCGTCGAGGGTGGGGTGGGACGCCGCGACCTGGCCGTAGCGGATCCCGGCGCCGTCGAGCGCGGCGATGACCGCGCCGACCGCGGAGCCGGCGTCGTCGGTGCGGGCCACGAGCAGCCCGTCGACGCCCGCCGTCTCGACGAGCACGTCGCGCAGCCCGGGCAGGGACGAGACCGCGGCGCGCACGGCGACCGGATCCGGCTCGATGAGCGTCACGCGGACCGCGTCCCCGTGCAGTGCGGCCTTGAGCTGGTCCGGGGTGCCCTGGGCGACGGCCCGACCGCGGTTCACCAGCAGCAGCTCGTCGGCGAGGCGGTCGGCTTCGTCCATGTCGTGCGTGGTGAGCACCACGGTGAGGGCCTCCTCACTGGCCAGGCGCCGGATCTCGGCCCACATGGCCGCACGGGCCTCGGGGTCCAGCCCCGTGGTGGGCTCGTCGAGGAAGAGCACCTGCGGGCTGTGCACCAGGGCGGCGGCGACGTCGAGGCGGCGCCGCATGCCGCCGGAGAACGTGCGCACCGGCCGCCGGGTGGCGTCCGCGAGCCCGAACTCGGTCAGCAGTCGCGCGGTGCGAGCCCTGGCGTCTGGGCCGCCGAGGCCGCGCATGCGCCCGGCGATCTCGAGGTTCTCGGTCGCCGTGAGGTTCGGATCCGTTCCGGTGCCCTGGGAGACGTAGCCGATCGCCGCGCGCACGTCGCCGGGGGCGTCGGTCACGTCATGCCCGGCCACGTGAGCACGGCCCGCGGTGGGGCGGGAGAGCGTGGTGAGGATCTTGGTGGTGGTGGACTTGCCGGCACCGTTCGGGCCGAGCAGTCCGAAGACGCGTCCGGCCGGAACGGTGAAGCTCAGGCCGTCCAGGGCGCGGACGGCGGGGCGGCGGCCGCGGCCACGGTACTCCTTGACGAGCTCCTCGGCGACGATGGCGTCGCCGTCAATGCGCTGGTGTGCGGGCATGACGAACATCCCTTCCGTTCTGAGGGTTCTCTGCGTTGTGGGGAGGGCGGATCCGGTCTCACCGCGGCGCGGTCGCCGGATCCGCCGGACCGGTCAGCGGCGGTCGCCGCCGCGCGGTGCGTACAGCATGCGTGCCAGAAGCAGCATCATCGCGACGAGGCCGCCGACGAACGCCACGGGCGCCCACCACCAGCCCACCGTGAAGACGAGCACGACGATCAGGGCGAGGGTGAGGAACCAGATCGCGGCCGTGTAGATCCCGAAGCGGGCGGCGGATTCCGGGTCCGTCTCGAAGCGGTTCGGTGGCATCTGGGTCATCGCGCCGCGGGTCCAGGCCTTATGCCGGTTGGTCTGCGTCGCGCCGAGATAGGAGAACAGCGCGATGGATCCGACCAGGAGCACGGCCGCGAGGATCACGAGCCAGAGCTGGTCGAGGGCGAGCGCGAACGCGCCGCCGAGCCCGAGCGCGAGCAGGGTGCCGCCGGTGGCCAGGCCGAAGCCGACCGCTCGGCCGGCCGGCAGGGGATGGTTCGTGGTGGTCTCCTGCAGCAGCGCGTCCGCCGTGACGATGCCGAGCGCGATGGCGACGACGGCGCCGAGTCCGGCGACGGCGAGCGGCGCGGGCGGCTGCACGAGCAGCACCACGAGGAGGATTCCGACGAGGGCGGCCGCCGCCACGAGGCTCAGCAGCACGGTGCGCACAACGAAGCCGGGCTTCGGCCGCACCCGGTTGCGGGCGGTGAGCGCCTCCCAGCCCGGTGCGGGAGAGGCGCCGGCGGAAGGATCGTCGTCGAGCAGCGCGCGCACGTCGCCGAGTTCGGCGATCGCGCTCTGTGCGGCGTCGGCGGGCGACGCGCCCGCGGCGACCAGCTCGTCGACCCGTGCGGCGAGGTTCGCGCGGACCTCCTCCTTCAGATCCTGTGCGGCCGGCGTCATCTCGATGCCGGCGAAGGCCTCATCCAGGAGGCGGTGGATGTCGGTGTTCATGAGTTTCAGTCCTTCGCTTCCAGAAGCGTGTCGATCACGCGGCGAGTGGCGACCCAGGCCGTGACGTTGCGCCGGTACACCGCGCGGCCCGCGTCGGTGATCCGGTAGTACTTGCGGCGTCCGCCCTGGGTCTCGTCCCCCCAGTACGACTCCGCGAGGCCGTCCTTCTCCAGGCGGCGGTAGGTGGCGTACAGGGTGGCCTCCTTGATCTCGTGGTCCCCGCCGGTCGCGTCGCGGATGGCCTTGTAGATCTCGAAGCCGTAGCGGTCGCCGGTGCGCAGCATGCCGAGCACGATTGTGTCGGTGTGCCCGCGCAGCAGATCCGCGGAGAAGGCGTCCTCGTTCATGTCAAGTACTGTATCAGATCAAGTACTACGGCAGGTAAGAACTTTTCTGCAGGGAGACTCGGTCGTTGTGCAGGGAGCCTCGGTCGTTGTGCAGGGTGACGGGGGCCGGCGCGGGGTGCGTTCGGCATCTTTCCGCGACGTGACGCGCCCGGCGAGATGGGCGGATCCTGCGGAACGGCAGCGCCTCCCTGCAGAAGGGCGCGAGGCGACGCGCGCTAACGTGAGAGCGTGACCGACCAGCCCTCGTCCTCACCCCTCGCGCGCAGCGCGGTGATCGTCGTGGCCGCAGGCTCCGGCACGCGGCTCGCCGCCGGGGCCCCCAAGGCATTCGTGCTGCTCGGTCGGCGCACGATCCTCGAGCACGCGCTCGACGGCGTCTTCGCCGCGGCGCCGGCACAGGTGATCCTCGTCGTGCCAGAAGGCCGTGAGGACGAGGCGAGCGCTCGCCTCCATGCAGCGCAGGAGGCCTTCACTGGTCGTGCATCGCCGTCATCGGGGGTGCAGAGGGACACGATGCACCCGGCCAACGGGGAGAGGCGCCCCGCTGCGACCGTGGTCGTCGGCGGCGACACCCGGCAGCGCTCCGTGGCGGCCGGTCTCGCGGCGCTCGCCGTGGGCATCGAGACCGTGCTCGTGCACGATGCCGCGCGGGCGCTGACTCCGCCGGCGCAGTTCGCGGCGGTGGCCGCAGCGGTCGGCCCCGGTGTCGGCGTCATTCCCGCGCTGCCCGTCGTGGACACTCTCAAGCGCGTGCATGGCGAGAACGTGGTGGCTCCGGTCGACCGCGCCGAGCTCGCCGCCGCGCAGACCCCGCAGGGCTTCCCGCGGGCCGAGCTCGTCGCCGCCTACGGGCAGGCCGCGGACAATGCAGTCGAGTACACCGACGATGCGGCGCTCTTCGCCGCAGCCGGCGGGGCGGTGCGGCACGTGCCCGGATCCGACGACGCCTTCAAGATCACCACCCCGCACGACCTGGAGCGCGCCCGCATGATCCTCTCGTCCTCGGTCCCTGCCCCCGGACGATCGGAGCACCCGGCCGAGGCGCCGATGGTCCCTCGGATCGGCGTCGGCACGGACGTGCACGCGTTCGCCTCGGGCGGCACGCTGCGCCTCGCGGGGCTCGACTGGCCGGGGGAACCCGCGCTCGAGGGGCACTCCGACGGCGATGCCGTGGCGCACGCGATCGTCGACGCACTGCTGGGCGCCGCGGGGCTCGGCGACATCGGCCAGCACTTCGGCACCGCCCACCCGGAGTACGCCGGTGCTCACGGCGACGTGTTCCTCGCCCGCACCGCCGAGATCCTCGCCGAGGCAGGCTTCGCGATCGGCAACGTCTCGGTGCAGTTCCAGGGCAACCGGCCCCGCTTCAGCGCGCGCCGGGCCGAGGCCGAGCGTGCGCTGTCGGAGGCGCTCGGCGGCGCCCCGGTCGCGGTCTCGGCCACGACGACCGACGGGCTGGGCTTCCCGGGCCGCGGTGAGGGGATCGCCGTCACGGCCGTCGCCCTCGTGCACCGCCGCTGACCCCGGCGCACAGGATTCGGATCCGGGACATCGGATCCATGCCTACGCTGAGGACACCGTCGTCCGCGGATCCGTCTTCGTCGAGAGGCCCCTCATGCGCGCAGTCATCCACTCCTCCTTCGGCGATCCGGCCGAGGTGCTCTCCGTGCAGGACGTGCCCGAGCCCGAGCCCGGGCCTGGGCAGGTGCGGCTGAGGGTGCTGCTCGCCACCGTGCACAACCACGACCTGCTCACGGTGGGCGGCCTGTACGGTTACAAGCCGGAACTTCCCGCCCGCAGCGGCACCGAGGCGGTCGGGATCGTCGACGCGGTCGGTGCGGGTGTGGACGAGGCGCTGATCGGGCGTCGCGTCACGGTCGGCGGCGCGTTCGGCGCGTGGGCCGAGTACGTGCTCGCCGCAGCCGCGGGCCTCATCGCCGTGCCCGACGACATCCCCGACGAGCAGGCCGCACAGCTCGGATCCATGCCGTTCAGCGCCATCAGCGTGCTCGACTCGCTCGCCCTGCAGCCCGGGGAATGGATGATCCAGAATGCGGCGAACGGCGCGGTCGGCCGGATGGTCGCCCAGCTCGCGGCAGCGCGCGGCGTGCATGCGGTGAGCCTGGTGCGCCGCACGGCGGGAATCACCGAGCTCGCGGCACAGGGCGTCGGCAACGTCGTCGCCACCGACACGGACGACTGGGCCGACCGGGTCGCGGCACTCACCGCCGGTGCTCCGATCCGCGCCGGCATCGACTCCGTCGGCGGCCAGGCCGCCGGGCAGATCGCGGCGATGGTGTCCGAGGGCGGGCAGGTGGTGATCTTCGGGGCGATGCATTCACCGACCCTGCAGATCTCGTCGGGCGACATCATCTTCAAGCAGCTCACCGTGCGCGGGTTCTGGGGCTCCAAGGTCGCCGCGGCCATGCCGGCCGAGGAGCGCGCCTCCCTGTTCAGGGAGCTGCTGCAGCGGCTGAGGGAGGGGGCGCTCACCCTGCCGGTCGCCGCGGTGCTGCCGTTCGAGCGCGCGGGCGAGGCGAACCAGGCGACCCTCAGCGCCGGACGTGAGGGCAAGATCCTGCTGCGGCCGTGATCGAGCTGCTGCACTCCGTGTGAGTGGATCCGCGGATCTGGCTGCGCCGCGGATCCCGCCCACCGGATCCGCCCGCCGGGGCCCAACTTCGGAGCCAGGGTGCGACACGCCGTGCTTCGGGGTGTGTCTGGCGGCGTGTCGCGGGTCAGCTCCGAAGTTGGGTTCTCCGAGGGGCAGGAACGGGCAGGGATCCGCCCTGCCGGGATCCCTCCTGTCGGATCCGCCATGCCGGGATCCGCATGCCGGGACCCGTCCTGCCGGATCCGCCGGCTGGATCCCAACTTCGGAGCCAGGGCCCGACACGCCGTGCTTGGGGGTGTGTCTGGCGGCGTGTCGCGGGTCAGCTCCGAAGTTGGGTCGCGGGCCGCACCCGCGCGATGGACCGACCGCCGCGCCCGTTCCGGACCGCACGGCAGGCCGACTCGAACGGGAAACGGGCCCGGGATTCTCCGAGGGCCGCCCCGGTAGGCTTGAGCGGTGACGATCCGCCTCCATGACACGCGCGCGCAGCAGCTGCGCGACTTCGTCCCGCTCGATGAGTCGAACGTGACGATGTACGTGTGCGGACCCACCGTGCAGTCCGGCCCGCATATCGGGCATGTGCGGGCGGCGCTGAGCTTCGATCTGCTGCGCCGCTGGCTCGAACGCCGGTACGGCAGGGTCACGGTCGTGCGCAATGTCACCGACATCGACGACAAGATCCTCGCGAACGCGACCCAGACGGATCCGTGGTGGGCGCTCGCCTATCGCATGGAGCAGGAGTTCGCCGCGGCGTATGCCGCCGTCGGCATCCTCCCGCCGACGTACGAGCCGCGCGCGACCGCGTCGGTCCCGCAGATGCAGGAGCTCATCCAACGGCTCATCGAGCGCGGGCACGCGTACCCCGCGGCCGACGGATCCGGCGACGTGTACTTCGATGTGCGCTCCTGGGCCGCCTACGGTGAGCTCACCCGGCAGTCCGTCGACGCGATGGAGGCCGCGGAGGATGCCGATCCGCGCGGCAAGCGCAACCCGCAGGACTTCGCACTGTGGAAGGGCGCGAAGGTCGGGGAGCCGGCCGATGCGACCTGGGCGTCACCCTGGGGGGCCGGCCGTCCGGGCTGGCACATCGAGTGCTCGGCGATGGCGCGCCGCTACCTCGGGCCGGAGTTCGACATCCACGGCGGCGGCCTCGACCTGCGCTTCCCGCACCACGAGAACGAGCTCGCGCAGTCCGCGGCCGCCGGCGACGGCTTCGCCAGGTACTGGGTGCACAACGGCCTGGTCACCGTGAACGGCCAGAAGATGTCGAAGTCGCTCGGCAACTTCACCCTCGCCGCCGACGTCATCCGCGGCCTCTCGGCGGACGCACGCGGCGCCCATGACCCGCTCGTCGTGCGGTACGCACTCGCCGCCGCGCATTACCGTTCGAGCCTCGACCTCTCCGACTCATCCTGGGCCGAGGCGGAGTCGGCGCTCGGCCGGATCCGCACGTTCCTGGAGCGGGCGGAGCACGCCGTCGCGCGCAATGACGCCCGGCGCCGCGCGCTGCAGGAGGCGGGGGCGACGACTCCGGGAGAGGCCCCCGGCGATACCGTCGAGTACATCCCGCTGATCCCCGACGCCTTCGCGCGCGCCATGGACGACGATCTCGGCGTGCCGCAGGCGCTCGCCGTGCTGCACGAGACGGTGCGCCGCGGCAACCAGGCCGTCGACGACGGCGACGACCCGGCCGCCGAGCGGGCGCTGATCGAGGTGCGTGCGATGACCGCCGTACTCGGGCTGGATCCGCTCGCTCCCGAGTGGACGCCGGCCGGATCCGATACCAAGACCACCGCCGCGCTGGACGCTCTCGTCCAGGCGATGATCGGCCAGCGCGCGCAGGCGCGCGCCGACAAGGACTGGCCTGCTGCCGACCGCATCCGCGATGCGATCGCCGCCGCAGGCATCACCCTGGAGGACACTCCAGACGGAACTCATTGGAGCATCGATGTCTAAGCCGAGCCGTCCCGGAGCGGGCAACAGCAAGAAGAAGGGCGCCACCAAGGGCACCGGCGGCAACGGCCGCAAGGCGCTCGAGGGCCGCGGCAACACGCCCAAGGCCGAGGACCGGTCCTGGCACGTCGCCGGCAAGCGCAAGGCGGCGCAGGAGCGTTACGCCGCCGCGGGCGGCAAGGGCCGGGTCGGCCAGAAGCCGCAGGGCGGATCCAACCCGAATCGCCGGGTGTCGAGCTCGGCCGCGTCGAACGACACGGAGACGGTCACCGGGCGCAATTCGGTGCTCGAGGCGCTGCGCACGAAGATCCCCGCGACGACGATGTACATCGCCCAGCGCGTGGAGATGGACGACCGCGTCAAAGAGATGCTTGCCATCGCCCGGCACCGCGAGATCCCGGTGCTCGAGGTCACCCGGCAGGAGCTCGACCGGATGGCCGGCTTCGACGGCGTGCACCAGGGTGTCGCGCTCAAGGTCCCCCCGTACGAGTACGCGCATCCGCAGGACCTGCTCGAGCAGGTCATCGACCGCGGCGAGACGCCCCTGTTCGTCGCGCTCGACGGCATCACGGATCCGCGCAACCTCGGCGCGATCATCCGCTCCACCGCAGCGTTCGGCGGCCACGGTGTGATCCTGCCGCAGCGCCGCTCGGCGAGCGTGAACTCGGCGGCGTGGAAGACCAGCGCGGGAGCGGCGGCGCGGGTGCCGGTCGCACTGGCGGCGAACCTCACGACGATGCTCAAGGAGTTCAAGAAGCAGGGCGTGTTCGTGCTCGGCCTCGATGGCGGCGGCGACGTCTCACTGCCCGCGCTCGAGCTGGCCGATCGGCCGGTCGTGATCGTCGTCGGATCCGAGGGCAAGGGGCTGTCCCGCCTGGTCACCGAGACCTGTGACCAGATCGTCTCGATCCCGATCTCCGCATCCACGGAGTCGCTGAACGCCGGCATCGCGGCGTCCGTCGCCCTCTACCAGGTGTCGACCACTCGCGCCGCCAAGGCCTGAGCCGCGACTCGACAGGGAGTCGCCGGCGCGGGCCGCGATCGGCGCATGAGCGACGGCGCATGACCGACCGCGCATGACGTTGCCTGGGCGTGCACGTCTGTGCATGATCCCGGCTCGACGGAATAGTGCTCGGCGGGGGAGCCTTTCTCCTTCCGAACGCAGTGCAGGAACGGAAGGAAAGCACATGGCTCGCATCATCGTCATCGGAGGAACCGGCTACGCCGGCGGTCATATCGCCGCGGAGGCGGCATCGCGCGGATACGACGTCGTGGCCGTGTCCCGCAAGGAGCCGTCGGAGCGCATCGAGGGCGTCACGTACGCGCAGGGCGATGCGCTCGACCCGGCGTCGCTCGCGGACACCTTCTCCGGGGCCGACGTGGTGGTCTCCGCGATCTCGCCCCGTGGCGACATGACCGACCTCGGCCTCGACGTGGTGCGCGGACTCGTCACCGCGCTCACCGGATCCGCCACCCGCCTCGGCGTGGTGGGCGGCGCGATGGGCAGCCTGAGCGCCCCCGGCGGACCCCGGCTGTGGGATCTCGGCGTGCCCGAGGAGTACCGTCACGAGGCGAAGTTCGGCATGGATTCGCTCGAGATCCTGCAGGAGACGCCCGACGACCTGGACTGGTTCTACGTGCACCCGCCGAAGGAGTTCGGCGCCTGGGTCCCCGGTGAGCGCACCGGCGCGTACCGCGACGGCGGGGAGGTGTTCGTCGAGGACGCCGACGGCAAGTCGTACATCTGCGGCGCGGACTACGCGGTGGCCTTCGTCGACGAGATCGAGCGCGGCGCGCACCGCCGGCAGCGCTTCACCGTCGGCTACTGACCCGCGCGCGGATCCGGCCCCGCGACCCGGAGGACCGGATCCGACCCCGCAACCTGGAGGACCGGATCTGACCGCGAGACTTCAACTGCGACGCGAGACTGCAGCTCACAGCCGCAGTCTCGGCACGCAGATGGAGTCTCGCGGTCAATGGGGTCACCAAACGGGCGGGGTCGCCCAACGGGGTGGGGCCACCCAAACGGGGCGGGGTCACCCACCGGGGGCTGCCCGACGGGGCAGCTCCGGGAGCGCTCAGACCAAGTCGCGCCAGTCGACGTCGGGATCGCCGTCGTCGAGGGACAGAGCTCCGGTGATCACCGGCAGCGACATCGTCTCGGTCGGCGGGCCCATGATGGTCGCCTCGTCGCGGCGGTGGCGCAGCACGTCGTTGATGTACGACGTGAGCACCTCGGCGAGCGGCACCGAGCGGCCCTGCGCCTGAGACATGTACCAGCGGTGCTCGAGCACCTGATGGAACACCTCGGCGGGTTCGAGCTTCGCACGCAGGTCGTACGGGATCGCGCGCACCACCGGCTCGAACACCCGGGTCAGCCATTCGTGCGCAGACATCTCCTCGTCGAGCGCCTGACCGTTCGCGCGCGACGTCGCCGAGCGCGCGCGGAACTCGTCCAGATCGTTGAGCAGCCGCCGGGCCTGGTTCTCCTCCACATCGAGCCCGGTGAGGCGGATCAGGCGACGCTGGTGGTGGCCGGCGTCGACCACCTTCGGCTCGATCTCCACGCGTGTGCCGTCGGCCGTCGTCTGGATGGACATCTCGCCGATGTCGAAGCCGAGTGCGTTCAGCTTCTCCACGCGCTCGGTGATCCGCCACGCCTCTCCGACGGCGAAGGATTCGTGCTCGGTGAGCGCCGCCCACAGCGCGCGGTACGACGAGACGATCCCGTCGGCGATCGCGACGGCGTCCACACCGCGCTCGAGCCGCCCGCCCGCGGCGAGGTCCATGATCTCGCCGGCGATGTTCGTGCGTGCGAGGTCGAGGTCGTATGCACGCTGACCCTCCGTGAGTCCGCTCTCGTGCAGTTCGCCGGTCTCGGCGTCCACGAGATAGGCCGCGAACGCTCCCGCGTCACGGCGGAACAGCGCGTTCGACAGCGACACGTCGCCCCAGTAGAAGCCGACGTTGTGCAGTCGCACAAGCAGGAGCGCCAGTGCATCCACGAGCCGGGTGGCCGTGTCGGGGCGCAGCACGCGCGTGAACAGCGCGCGGTACGGCATGGAGAAGCGCAGGTGCGAGGTGACCAGCGCGGCCGGCAGTGCATGGCCGCGCTCGTCCATGCGGCCGGCGATCACGGCGACGCGGGAGACGCACGGCACGTCGAGGCGCGCGAGGCTGCCGAGCATCTCGTACTCCCTGGTCGCCATCTGGGCGGTGGTCTCCTTGACCGCGACGACGGATCCGGACAGGTCCGCGAAGCGCACCAGATGCCGGGAGAGGCCCTTCGGCAGCGAGACGATCACGTCGGACGGCCACTTCGACAGCGGCTGGGACCACGGAAGCGACAGCAGGCCCGGGTCCACGGCGCTCGCCGTGATGGTCAGTGCATCCTTCATGGGCTCTCCTCGAGGTGAATGGGGCTCGGATCCGCAGACGACGACGCGGCGCGGGGGAGAACCCCCGCGCCGCGTCGCGCGTTCAGTGCCGGCCGATCAGGAGGCGGCGATCGGAGCCGAGTTCAGGCGCTCGCCCGACTCGAGGTCGAAGGCGTGCACGTGGCCCGGGTTGGCGGCCAGGGTGACCGTGTCGCCCGCGTTCGGGTGGTTGCGGCCGTCGACGCGCGCGACGAGATCGATGCGCTTGCCGTCGAGGTCGGTGTGGCCGTACAGGTAGCCGTCCGCGCCGAGCTCCTCGACGAGGTCGACCGTGACCGACAGGCCCTTGCCGTCGGCCGGTCCCACCGTGATGTCCTCGGGGCGCACGCCCACCGTGATCTGGCTGCCGCTCGCGCCGCCCACCGTCGAACGCTCGAGCGGGACGACCTCGGTGCCGAAGCGCACGCCGCCGTCGGCGAGGTCGGACGTGAACAGGTTCATCGCGGGCGAGCCGATGAAGCCGGCCACGAACACGTTGGCCGGGTTCTCGTACAGGTCGCGCGGAGAGCCGACCTGCTGCAGCAGGCCGTCCTTGAGCACCGCGATCCGGTCGCCCATGGTGAGCGCCTCGGTCTGGTCGTGGGTCACGTACACCGTGGTGACGCCGAGACGACGCTGCAGCGACGCGATCTGGGTACGGGTCTGCACGCGCAGCTTGGCGTCGAGGTTCGACAGCGGCTCGTCCATGAGGAACACCTGCGGCTGACGCACGATCGCGCGGCCCATGGCGACGCGCTGACGCTGACCACCGGAGAGCGCCTTCGGCTTACGGGTCAGGTACTGCTCCAGGTCGAGCAGCTTGGCGGCCTCGAGCACGCGCGCCGCACGCTCCTCCTTGCCGATGCCGGCGATCTTGAGCGCGAAGCCCATGTTCTCCGCGACCGTCATGTGCGGGTACAGGGCGTAGTTCTGGAACACCATCGCGATGTCGCGGTCCTTCGGCGGAACGTCGGTGACGTCGCGGTCGCCGATCAGGATCCGGCCCGCGTTGACCTCCTCGAGACCCGCGAGCATGCGCAGGGAGGTGGACTTTCCGCAACCGGAGGGGCCGACGAGAACGAGGAACTCGCCGTCGGCGATGTCGATGTTCAGCTTGTCGACCGCGGGGCGGGTGCCGCCCGGGTAGAGCCGGGTGGCCTCATCGAAGGTCACAGTTGCCATTGTCTTCTCCTTCACCGGCAGGTACGTGCCGGACGATCCGTAGTGAAAAAGCGACGAGGGTGAACCCGCCGTGGCCCGCCATCGGGCCGCGATCAGTATGACATGCGCCGCGGCGAAGAGTCCATTCAGCGCGATGAAGCGCTTTCCCAGGGGTGTCCGTCAGGTGCGCTCGGGACGGATGAACCCCGATTCATAGGCGAGCACGATCGCCTGGATGCGGTCTCGAGCGCCGAGCTTCGCCAGCAGCCGGGCGACGTGGGTCTTCACGGTCGCGTCGCCGAGGAACAGCGCACGGGCGATCTCGCCGTTGGACATGCCGCGGGCGAGGAGGTGCAGCACCTCGCCCTCACGGGGGCTGAGCAGCGCGAACCGGGCGTCGTCGTTCGACGCCCCGACGCCGGCGAACCGTTCGATCAGCCGCCGGGTGATCGACGGCGCGAGCAGCGCGTCGCCCGCCATGACCTGACGGATCGCCGAGATCAGCTGCTCCCGCGGGGCATCCTTCAACAGGAAGCCCGCGGCGCCCGCGCGCAGGGCGCGGAACACGTACTCGTCGAGATCGAACGTCGTCAGCACGAGCACCCGGGACGACACACCCGCCGCCGTCAGGCGTTCCGTCGCGGTGATGCCGTCGAGACCGGGCATGCGCACGTCCATCAGCACGACATCCGGAACCAGACGGGTCGCGAGCCGCACGCACTCCGCGCCGTCGGCGGCCTCCCCGACGACCTCGATGCCGTCCTCGAGGTCGAGGATGAGACGGAATCCGGTGCGCACCAGCATCTGGTCGTCGGCGATCAGCACGCGGATCACGGCGCATCCTCCCCGGTGCGGCCCGCAGGATCGGGGAGGGGGCCGGTGTCGGGCGGCAACGGCAGCGTCGCGGTCACCTCGAAACCGCGGGAGGTCCGCCCCGCGTGGAGTCGGCCGCCGAGCGCATCGACACGCTCCTGCATGCCACGGATGCCGTAACCGGCGCGTTCCCGCGTGGAGAGCGCGGAGAGCGCGGAGGGCGCCGCGGGGCCGGCGTCGTCCGAGACCCGCAGCACGAGCCGGCGCGGCTCCTGCACGATCGTGACGTCCGCGGCAGCACCGGGTGCATGGGCGCGGATGTTGCTGAGCGACTCCTGCACGATGCGGTAGCAGGCGCGCGCGACGCCACTCGGGATCTGCGCCTCGACCAGCCTCATGTCCAGCCGCACCCGCAGGCCCGACTCCCTCGCGGACTTCACCAATCGGCGGATTCCCGGCAGCCCTGGACTGTCGCCGTCCGTCTGCTGCGGCTCCGTGCGGTGCGGGGATCCGGGAGGCGCCTCGTCGCCGCGCAGCACGTCGAGCACATCGCGGATCTCGGTGAGAGCCTCGCGCGCCGTGCGTGAGATCGCCTGCACGGGGCCGAGCGCGCGCTCGGGCGCCGAGCGCAGAGCGGCCTCGGCGGCATCCGCCTGCACCGCGATGGCGCCCAGGCTGTGCGCGACCACGTCGTGCAGCTCGCGCGCGATGCGCAGCCGCTCCTCGGCCGTGGCGAGGCGCGTCGCGTCGCGCTCCCTCTTCTCGGCCTGACGGATCCGGCCCCGCCATGAGCGGCTCGCGCGCCCCAGCAACCACACCCCGCCGAAGAGCAGCAGGATGAACACGTAGTCGACACCGGCGGCGATGCGCTCCTCGAGCAGCAGCGCGGCCACGAAGAGCGCACCGGCGATGGCCGCGACCAACTCCGTCGACCAGGCGGCGAGCGAGTACATCGCGATGGCGTGCACCACCAGCGACCAGAGCGACCCGGGGGTCTGCGCCAGCATCGTCTGTGCCAGCCCGGCAGCGGCGATCACGGCGATCGCGACGACCGGTGCCCGCCGTCGCGCGCTCAGGGAGAGGGTACTGGCGACGGCGACGGGGAGCACGATCGGCAGCGGGCCCTCGGCGGGGTTCCCGGTCAGCACGCTGGCCACGGCGATCACGCACAGCGCGCAGGCCAGCACGACGTCCGGCAGGGGGAAGAAGCCCCACAGCACGCGTCGACGGAAGCGATCCAGCGCGGCCCGCATGCCCACATGCTAGCCAGGCTGCGGCGGCAGCGCGTCCGCCGTGCGGGCTACATCGTTCGTCCGGGCGACGGACGCGGTTCGGCTGCCGGGCCGACGCGCGAGAACGGTGGCGGCGCCCACGATGGGCGCATCATCCATCCCAGAAGGGACTCTCCCATGTTCGCTCGACTCACCAGGATCGGTGCTCTGGTCGCCCTCGTCGTCGGCCCGCTCACGCTCGTCGTCACGAGCATCGTGCAATGGACCCTGCAGCCCACCGGGCCGGATCCCACGACCACCGCGGTGGCGCAGCAGTTCCCCACCGCCTGGATGGCGGTCGGGCTGCTGTCGGTGCTCGGCCCGCTGGTCTGGCTCGGCGGGTTGCCCGCGGCCGGTGCCCTCGCCGTTGGGCGCGGCCTCGTTCTCACCCGCATCGGCGCGCTGGTCACCGGAGTCGGCCTGAGCGCCGCGATCGGCCACCTGGCGCTGTTCTTCGGGCTCTTCGGCACGACGGCCCTGAGCGGTCTGGATCCGGCGTCGATCGGGTCCGTCGAGGCGGCAGCCGATCGCGAGCCGCTCGGGAACATGCTGCTCGTGCTGTTCCTCGTGGCGTACTCGCTCGGACCGATCCTGCTGACGGTCGGCCTGCGGATCGCTCGCCGCGTCGCGGTCTGGGTTCCGATCGCCGCCATCCTCACCGCCGGCGCGAATCTGTTCGGCGGCCCGATCGCCGGCGTGGTGCAGCTGGTCTGTCTGGTCGCGGCCTGGGGGGCGATCGTGGTCGCGGTGGCCAGGGCGGGGGAGGGACGCCGGCCCGCGGCGCCGGTCGTGGCATCGGCGAGCCCCGCTGTGTCCACGGCGACGCAGCGGGGCCTGTGACCGCGGCTCAGCGCGCGAGCTCCGCGGGGGCGCTCGACGGCACTGTGTGGGTGGTCCTCGACAGCCCCAGGACCACCCACACGCCGACCACGAGCAGCAGCACATCCGCGATGAGGGTGGCCACCATCGTGCCCAGCACCGCGTTGACGAGAACCCCGAGCACGCACAGTAGCAGCGGCCAGATCGGCGTCAGGCCCGCCCGCCACAGCGCCACCAGCACGAGCAGGATGCCCAGCTGCGCGACGATCTCCAGCACCCAGGAAATCGTCGAGGCGGTAGCCAGCGGGCCGTCCGCACTGATCGTGGAGGCCACCTGGAACGCGGTGTCGCGATCAGGCTGCTGCGCGAGTGCCACCACCGCGAGGCCGGCGCCGTTGGAGAGGCCGAAACCCGCGATCCCCAGCACCGCGAGCACGGCGCCGACGGCCCCGAACATCCGGCCCCGCGCGGGCAGCATCCACGCGGCGGCGGCGAGCGCGGCCAGCATCATCGCGAAGCCCACGGTCTCCAGCACATCCTGGATGACGATGATCGTGGGGTGCGCCGCCATCGCGTCGAAGCCGGCCCGCATCGACGCGGGCTCGGGCCCCAGCCCGATCAGCAGGGACGAGATGACCAGCACCGGACCGAGGACGAGCCCGATCCGGATGAGCAGCATGCGCACGGGTTCCTGGTGTCCCATGATCGACTCCTTCTTGGACGGCCGTTCCGCCCACCGCCTCCGACGGTGCCACCGCCCTGCGCCGCACCGCATCCGACATCGGGCCGGAGTGCATCGGCCGAAAGTCGCACGGGGGATCGGGCTCACGACAGATCCGGCCGCGGAGCGCTCGGACTACTGTGGGCGCATGCGCCGCACGATGTGGTCCTGGCGCGACGTCCTGTTCGATGTCGCACCCGTGATCGTGCTCCTGACCGCGGGGCTGCTGGATGTCGCCCTCGGCCTGTCCCCGCCGTACGGACAGGCGCCGCGCTGGACGGCGATCGCACCGGTCGTCGTCGCCTGTCTCGCGCTGCTGCTGCGTCGCCGCCGGCCGTTGCTCACCCTCGCCGTGATGCCCGTCGGTGTCGCCCTGCTCGCGGTGCTGACGCCGGTGCTGCTGACGTACTGGGGGCAGTTCGTGCCGTGGCTGGTCGGGATGTACTCCGCCGGCCGGCACCTGCCCTGGCGTCGCGGACTCTGGGCGATCCCGATCTCGCTCGGCGCCTATGTGCTTCTGCTCGTGTCCTATCCGGCGATGCGGGATCCGGACAGTGTGATGTTCAACGTCGCGATCCTGCTCGGCCTCTGGGCGATCGGTCGGCTGGCCGCGAGCTGGTCGGGGTACCGGGATCGCACCGTGCGGCTGGAGTTCGAGCGGCTGCACGCCGAGGAGCGTGCGGCGGTGCTCGAGCGCACCCGCATCGCCCGCGAGCTGCACGACGTCATCGCGCACACGATCACCGTGATCGTGATGCAGGCCGGGGGAGCGCGGATGGCGTCCGCCGCCGATCCTCGGGCCGCTGTGGCCGCGCTGAGCCGGATCGAGGGGCTGGGCAGGGAATCGCTCACGGAGCTGCGGGCGCTGCTCGATGTGCTCGGCAGCCACGACGGCGCTGAAGTGGACAGGGCTCCGCAGCCGGGGCTCGGCGACCTCGATGAACTGTGCGCGACGATGCGCACGCTCGGGCTGCCGGTCGAGTTGCGCGTCGACGGCGACCTCGCGCGTCCTGCCGCCGCGTTGCAGCTGACCGCCTACCGTGTGGCGCAGGAGGGGCTCACGAACGTGCTCAAGCACGCCGGCCCCGTCGCGACGACGGTCGACGTCCTGGTCGCAGCGGAGTCTCTGACGATCGAGGTCGGCAACGCTCCGGGCGGGCGCGAGGGTGGGATGCCGGGCGCCTCCCGGGGGCTGGCCGGCCTGCGTGAGCGCGTAGCGGCACTGGGCGGTGCGGTGGCCGCAGGGCCCGATGGCGACGGCGGGTTCCGCGTGCGCGCCGTGCTCCCGCTTCAGCCCGTTCCCGGGACGTACCCCGCGACGGCCGGGGAAGCGCCGTGACGGAGCCGTCGGTGCCGCGGATCCTGCTCGCGATCGCCGCGCACGCGCAGGGGGTGGGCCGCGTACGAGAGGGAGCGGCTCGCAGGTTGCGACCAGCGCCCGTCTGGGCATTTCTCAGCCTGCCTGGCTAGCATCGAACACGTGCCTGCGCCGGTCCCGTCGGCGGTCAGGCACGGGGATAGCACTCCCGAGCAACCAAGAGGAACGATGTCGAGCGACGAAACGCCGAACGTCCCCACGCCCTCGCCTTCGCGTGCGGCCGTGCGGGAGAAGGCCCAGCAGGTCAACGCCCAGCAGTCCCGTGCCCGGATCATGCGACGCGTGATCATCGGGATCGTCGCGGTGATCGTCGTCGGCGCCGCAGGGGGCGCCGTCGCCTGGGCCGTCGGCTCGGCCGTCTCGAAGCCCACGCTGAGCCCGTCCGACCTGCGCGAGGGCGGAGTCGCGGTCACCAAGTCCGATGTCGCCGCCGCGCGTGCCGCCGCCACCCCGACGCCGTCACCGACCGCCTCGGGCGAGCCGGCCCCGGCCGCGCCGAGCACTGAACCGTCGCCGAAGGCCACGACCGGGACGGTCGACATCCACGTGTACGTCGACTATCTCTCGCCGGGCGCCGGCGACTTCGAGCGCGCCAACGCCCGCCAGCTCGCGACCTGGGTCGACCAGGATGCGGCCACCGTCACCTACCACCCGGTCGCGCTGCTGACGGCGAACTCGAACGGCACCAGGTACTCGCTGCGCGCGGCGAGCGCCGCCGCGTGCGTCGCCACGGTGCAGCCGGGCGCGTTCTACGCCTTCAACCATGCGCTGCTCGTCGACCAGCCGAAGCAGGACACCGACGGCCGCACCGACAAGCAGATCGCCCAGCTCGCCGGAGCCAACGGGGTGAAGGACGCGGACCGCATCGAGAGCTGCATCTCCGACCACACCTACGATTCCTGGGTCAAGGACGCCACGCAGCAGGCGGTGGACGGCCCGCTCGCCGGTGCGAAGAAGGGCTCGCTCACGGGCGCCCCCACGATCGTCGTGAACGGCCAGATCTACGCGGGTTCGCTCACCGACGCCGCCGAATTCAGCCAGTTCGTGCTGTCTGTCGCGAGCGACTCCTACTACGGCACCCCGGGCCCGACCCTGTCGCCGACTCCCACCCCGACCGCGACGAAGTAGACCGTGTCCAGCGCGTCCGCGCGCCCTTGCTACGCTGTCACCGGCCCCGTCATCGCGACGCGGGCCGCTCGCCTCCTTAGCTCATCTGGTAGAGCAGCGGCCTTGTAAACCGCAGGTGGCCGGTTCGAGTCCGGCAGGAGGCTCCGGCTCCCTCGCGCAGGAGGACATCGCGATGACCAAGCCCAACGTGGTGCTGATCTGCGTCGACCAGTGGCGGGGCGATTGCCTCTCGGCCGAGGGCCACCCGGTCGTGCGGACGCCCTACCTGGACGCCCTCGCCGAACGCGGAGTCCGCTTCCGCAACGCCTACTCGGCGACGCCGACGTGCGTGCCGGCGCGGATGGCTCTCATGACCGGCCTCGCCCAGGAGCACCATCGCCGTACCGGCTACACCGACGGCGTCGATTTCGACATCACGCAGACGCTGCCTCGAGCCTTCTCGCAGGAGGGCTACCAGACGCAGGCGATCGGCAAGATGCACTACGCGCCGGAGCGGGTGCGGATCGGGTTCGACGACGTGATCCTGCATGACGGCTACCTGCACCACTCCCGCCGGCGCGAGCGGGATCCGCGGTTCTACGACGACTACCTCAGCTGGCTGCGTGCTCAGGCCGGGGTGAGTGCCGTCGAGGACTACATCGAGAACGGCGTGAACTGCAACTCCGTCGTCGCCCGCAGCTGGGACAAGGAGGAGCGGCTGCATCCGACGAACTGGGTGGTCACGCAGGCGGAGGAGTGGCTGTACCGGCGGGATCCCACCTGTCCGTTCTTCCTCTACCTGTCCTTCCACCGTCCGCACGCCCCGTACGACCCGCCGGCCTGGGCCTTCGAGCAGTACCTCGACGAGGGCGACCATGAGCCGCCGATCGGCGACTGGGCGGACGAGTTCTCGCACTGGCGCAACGACCGGCTCCCGGACGCGAACGTCGCCCGGTACGACCAGCGCACTATGAACAGGGCCCGAGCCGGGTACTACGGGCACATCAGCCACATCGACCAGCAGATCAGCAGGTTCCTCGACATCCTCGGTGAGTTCGGCGTCGCCGATGACACCTACATCCTCTTCACGTCCGACCACGGCGACATGCTCGGCGACCATGGCATGTGGCGCAAGGGCTACCCGTACGAAGGGTCGGCGCGCGTTCCGATGATCCTGGCCGGGCCGACGATCTCCGCGCAGCAGCGCAACGACGACATCGTCGAGCTGCGGGACATCATGCCGACGCTGCTCGGTTGCGCCGGCGTGCCGATCCCGGAGGGACTGGACGGCCGGGATCTGCGCGAGATCGTGGGCACGCGAGAGTCCGCGCCCTGGCGCGCGGCGCCCTCCTCACGCGGCGCCGACGCCTCGCCGGTCGCGTCTGGTCCGCGCACCGCCCCGGGGACCGAGGACCCGCACCTGCACGGCGAGCACGCGGCCCTCGGGCAGTCGATGCAGTGGATCCGGGTGGACCGATGGAAGTACGTGTGGCTGAGCGAGAACGGGCACGAGCAGCTCTTCGACCTCCTGGCGGATCCGCAGGAGCTGCATGACCTGTCCGCGGATCCGGATGCCTCCGCCGCGCTGGTCGCCTGCCGGGCGCGACTGATCGGCGACCTCCGCGGCAGGCCCGAGGGATTCGTGAGCGGCGGCGCACTGGTCGCTGGCCGTCCGGTGCAGTCCCTGCTGGAGCGGCCGCACGCGCGGGTGGAGTGACCGGAGGCCGGGAGCGGCTCGGACGAGTGCGCGCGAGGCGACCATTGGAACCGCCTGCGCTCAGAACAGCCGATCCGTGCCCTTGTCGTCGAGGCGGGGGGTGACGGCGACGCGGGCGGCGGTCTCGGCGGACGCCCGCAGCGCCTCGTCCATGAGCTCACGAGTCGGAGCGCCGTCGAGCCAGTCCCTGGCGAAGGAGGCGGGCAGCACCACCGGCATCCGGTCGTGGACCCCGGCGAGCTGCGGTGCGGCCGGCTGCATGACGATCGAATAGCAGGTGAACCAGGATCCGTCCTCGGTGCGGCCACGCTGGGTCACGGCCGCCATGCCGAACAGTGCGGCGTCGAGCCCGAACTCGTGCCACTGCTTCGACGGCTTCTGCATCTCGTACCAGCCGGTGGCCGGCACGATCGCCCGGCCGCGCAGCGAGCCCGGCTTGTCCTGCAGGCGCTCGGAGCGGGTGTTGATCGACGGGAACCGCGAGGGCCTGCCGTCGACCAGGAAGCCCCACCAGCCGAGCTCGAGCATCGGCGCGGACTCGCCGGGCAGCACGATCGGGTTGAGGTTGCGCAGCAGTCGCCCCGTGGGCCGCAGCGTCTCGTCGGCGTTCCGCTGCGCCCACGCGCGGATACCCTCCATCAGCTCGTCATCGGCATCGTCCAGCATCTGCTGGTCGCTGAACCGAGGATCCAGACCGTAGCTCGCGCACATGTCTGGAGCGTACCTCCGGGTGCGGACATCGCGCGGGTGCGATGTCGCCGAGGCGCAGCCGCCGGGCGAGGCGGGCGCAGGTAGGCTGGGGCCGGTGACCTCGCAACCCGCCCGCACCACCCGCGGGGCAACGGTGCTCGCTCTGGGCGGTGCCGTGTCGATCGGCGCGATGACGGCGATCCAGGCGCGGGTGAACGGGCAACTCGGTGTGCGGCTGGACAACGGCATCCTCGCCGGCTTCGTGTCGTTCGCGGTCGGTCTCGTGCTGCTGTGCTTCCCCGTGCTGCTGACCGGCTCCGGCCGCGCGGCTCTCGGGCGGCTCTGGCGGGGTGTGCGCACGCGCCACGTGCCGTGGTGGATGCTCGTGGGAGGCGCGTGCGGGGCGCTCACGGTATCGACCCAGGGCCTCGTCGCCGGGATCCTCGGGGTGGCCCTGTTCACGGTCGGCGTCGTCGCCGGCCAGACCCTCCATTCGCTCCTGTTGGACCGCACCGGCATCGGCCCGGCCGGGGTGGTCGCGATCACCCCCGGCCGCATCCTCGGCGGGCTGTTCGCGCTCGTCGCGGTGGGCGTCTCGCTCAGCGGCGACGTGCTCTCCCGCGCCCCGCTGTGGATGCTCGTGCTGCCCTTCCTCACTGGCGCCGGCATCGCGTTCCAGTCCGCGGTGAACGGCCGGCTGGGTCAGCGCATCGCCTCACCGCTCGGCGCGACGTTCATGAGCTTCATCGGCGGCGTGATCGTGCTCGCGCTCTGCGCCGGCACGAGCATCCTGGTCACGGGGCCGCCTGCGCCGTTCCCGTCCGCGCTGTCGGGCGACGTGTGGCTGTACCTCGGCGGGCTGCTCGGCGCCGTCTACATCCTGCTCGGCGTCGTGATCGTCGCCCGCACCGGCGTCCTGCTGATGGGCCTCGGCGCCGTGCTCGGCCAGCTCGTCGTGTCGGTGCTCATCGACGTGATCTGGCCGCCGGCCGCAGGCCCTGCGCCCTGGCAGGTCGCGGTGATGGTGCTCGCCGCCGTGCTCTCGGTGCTCGTCGCGCTGCCGTGGCGGATCCATCGAAGGCCGCGGATCGAGCACGGCTCCCGAGCTCGCTGAACCGACCCGGCGAGGCCGCGGACCACGCCGCCCGCATTCCGATCGGGGGAGGGCGTGGAACGGCCAGGTTCAGCGCGGAAGCGCGGAGAGCAGCGGAGCCGGATCCACGACCCTGCGGCTGCCGGGGGAGCGGCTGGGCTTGCCGCCCACGTAGAGCCAGCCCATCAGGGCCTCGTCCGGGCCGAGCCCGTGCAGGGCGGCCACCTCGGGGCTGCGGGTGTAGTCGCCGGTGCGCCAGATCACGCCCCAGCCGGCCTCGTCGAGCAGCAGGCTGAGCGTGTGCGCGACGCCGGATGCGACGGCCTCCTGCTCCCAGCGCGGCACCTTCTCACTCGGCCGGAAACTCGCGACGACCGCGATGAGCAGAGACGCGCGCAGCGGCTTGGCCGACGGCTCGACATCGCCGCGCACCACCGAGATCGCCTTTCCCAGGCGCACCCGGTCCTCGCCGCGCAGCTCGATCAGCCGCCACGGCTGCAGGGCCGAGTGATCGGCCACCCGGCCCGCTGCGGCGACGAGGGGGAGGAGCTCCTCCCGCGTGGGCGCGTCGGGGGTGACCTTCGACCAGGACTGCCGTCGGCTGACCGCCTCGAGGGCGCTCATGCCTCGGCGGACTCGTCCGGCGTGAACGACAGCGCGATCGAGTTCATGCAGTAGCGGTCACCGGTGGGCGTGCCGAAACCGTCCGGGAAGACATGACCGAGGTGCGACCCGCAGTTCGCGCAGCGCACCTCCGTGCGCACCATGCCGAGGGTGGTGTCCTCGATGAGCTTCACGGCCTCGGGGCGCACCGACTCGTAGAAGCTCGGCCAGCCGCAGCCGGAGTCGAACTTGGTGCCGCTCTGGAACAGCTCTGCGCCGCAGGCGCCGCAGGCGTACAGCCCGGCGCGGTGCTCGTCCAGCAGCTCCCCGGTCCACGGTCGCTCGGTCGCGGCCTCGCGCAGCACCGCGTACTGCTGCGGGCCCAGCTCGGCACGCCATTCGGCGTCGGTCTTGGTCACCGGGTTCGACATGGATCCTCCTGAGGTCGGTTCCATTCTCGCGCGTTCTCGGGGTCTGCGGGGCGGTCGCCTGCGCGGAGGGACGGGAGGGGCGGATCCGGCTCCGCGGACGGTGCGCCTGCGCACCGGGCAGGATCCGTCGACATACCCTGGGACGGTGACCGATCTCCTCAGCGACCGCGAGCGTGTCATCCTCGCGTTCGAGGCCGGGCGGCCGGGGCACTCGAGCGCGAAGGAGCAGGCGATCCGCGCCGAGCTGCAGCTCACCCCCGCCCGCTACTACCAGCTGCTGGATCGCGTGATCGACTCGGAGCAGGCGCTCGTTGCGGATCCGATGCTCGTGCGGCGGCTGCGCCGGATCCGCGACGACGCGGCGGCCCGCCGTGCCGGCCGCACCACGCTGTCGGCCGGCTGAGCGCCGCTCGTCCACCGCGCGCACCGGGCACCGGGTGCTCACGGAAACGACCGGCGCGCTGCGGATAACATCGGGGGATGCCTGAATCCGCGCGCGACCGATTCGACGAGCTCCCGCATACGCAGGGACGCGTCGGCGCCCACCGTGCCGAGAACCCCGGGATGCACGGCTGGTTCGTGCTGCTCTGGGCCGCCGTGGCGACGGCGGTGCTCATCGCGGTCGGGATCTTCGCCGCAATGCTCGCGATGGGCAAGATCAGCTTCGACGCGGCCACGCCCCTGCCCACGGTCAGCCCGAGCGCGACGCCGACCGTTCCGCCGCTGGACACCGGATTCGCGGTGCTCGTGCTCAACGCGACCACCGCCAACGGACTCGCGGCCACCACCCGCGAGACGATCGTGAACGCCGGCTTCGCGTCCGGCGCGGTCGCCGCCACCGACGCCGACACCCAGGATTTCCCGACCACCACGGTCTACTACAAGACCGCGGCCGACCAGCCGGGCGCCGAGGCGCTGGCGCACCTCATCGGCGCGACCAAGGTCGTTCTGAGCGACACCTACGGCGACGACGTCATCCCCGGGCAGAAGCAGCTCACGGTCGTGCTCGGACTCGACCTGGCCAAGAACGCGCCGGCCACCGAGCCGGCGCCGCAGGACGCCCCCGGCGACGCTCCGTCCGACACCTCCGGCGGCTGATCGCGCCCCCTCCCGCGGCTTGCACTCTCAGGGGTCGAGTGCCAGACTGGTGTTTAGCACTCGACTGATAGGAGTGCTAAACCCAATGTCTACGTCCAGGAGGGACGACAGAACTCATGGCAAAGATCATCGCTTTCGATGAGGAGGCCCGTCGCGGTCTCGAGCGCGGCCTGAACATCCTGGCCGACGCGGTCAAGGTGACCCTCGGCCCGCGCGGCCGCAACGTCGTGCTCGAGAAGAAGTGGGGCGCCCCCACCATCACGAACGACGGCGTGTCCATCGCCAAGGAGATCGAACTCGACGACCCGTACGAGAAGATCGGTGCTGAGCTCGTCAAGGAGGTCGCGAAGAAGACCGACGACGTCGCCGGAGACGGCACCACCACCGCCACCGTGCTCGCCCAGGCGCTCGTGCGCGAGGGCCTGCGCAACGTGGCCGCGGGTGCCGACCCGATCAGCCTCAAGAAGGGCATCGAGAAGGCCGTCGCCGCCATCACCGCCGAGCTGCTCGCCTCCGCCAAGGAGATCGAGTCGAAGGAGGAGATCGCCGCCACCGCGTCCATCTCCGCCGCCGACCCGGCGATCGGCGAGCTCATCGCCGAGGCCATCGACAAGGTGGGCAAGGAGGGCGTCGTCACCGTCGAGGAGTCGCAGACCTTCGGCACCGAGCTCGAGCTCACCGAGGGCATGCGCTTCGACAAGGGCTACCTGAACCCCTACTTCGTCACCGACCCGGAGCGTCAGGAAGCGGTCTTCGAGGACCCGTACATCCTCATCGCGAACCAGAAGGTCTCCAACATCAAGGACCTGCTGCCCGTCGTCGACAAGGTGATCCAGGACGGCAAGGAGCTCGTCATCATCGCCGAGGACGTCGAGGGCGAGGCTCTCGCGACGCTCGTGCTGAACAAGCTCAAGGGCATCTTCAAGTCCGTCGCCGTCAAGGCTCCGGGCTTCGGCGACCGCCGCAAGGCGCAGCTGCAGGACATCGCCATCCTCACCGGCGGCACCGTGATCACCGAGGAGGTCGGTCTCAAGCTCGAGAACGCCACCCTCGACCTCCTGGGCCGTGCCCGCAAGGTCATCGTCACCAAGGACGAGACGACGATCGTCGAGGGCGCCGGCGAGGCCGAGCAGATCGAGGGTCGCGTGACCCAGATCCGTCGCGAGATCGAGAACACCGACAGCGACTACGACCGCGAGAAGCTGCAGGAGCGCCTCGCCAAGCTCGCGGGCGGCGTTGCCGTCATCAAGGCGGGCGCGGCCACCGAGGTCGAGCTCAAGGAGCGCAAGCACCGCATCGAGGACGCCGTCCGCAACGCGAAGGCGGCCGTCGAGGAGGGCATCGTCCCCGGCGGTGGCGTGGCGCTGATCCAGTCCGGCGCGAAGGCCCTCGCGGGTCTCGAGCTGTCGGGCGACGAGGCGACCGGTGCCAACATCGTGCGCGTCGCGATCGAGGCCCCGCTGAAGCAGATCGCGATCAACGCGGGCCTCGAGGCCGGCGTCGTGGCGCACAAGGTCTCCGAGCTCCCCGGCGGACACGGCCTGAACGCCGCCACCGGCGAGTACGGCGACATGTTCGCGCAGGGCATCATCGACCCGGCCAAGGTCACCCGCTCGGCGCTGCAGAACGCCGCGTCGATCGCCGGCCTGTTCCTCACCACCGAGGCCGTCGTCGCCGACAAGCCGGAGAAGGCTCCGGCCATGCCTGCCGACCCGTCCGGCGGCATGGACTTCTGAGTCCAGCCCTCACCGGAAGACCCCCGGGACCTCTTGGTCCCGGGGGTCTTCCCGTGTCCGCGGTGCGTCCCGCGGTGCGTCCCGCGGGACAGCCGCTCGGGGCAGCCGCCGCTCAGCGGAACAGCGAGGTGGAGTACGCCTCGGCGTCGGAGTACTGCTGGCCCGCGGCGTTCAGCGCGTGGCCGATCGCGGTGAGCGCCTGCTCGACGTGCGCGGCCGCGCTGCGCCACTGCTCCGCGGCCGCCTGGCAGGCGACGGAGGCGGATCCGGTCCACGACGACTGCAGCTGCGTGAGCTGAGCCATCATGGCCGCGGAATCGCTCTGCAGCCGGTCGGCGGTGGACTGCACCGAGACCCGCGTGGTGAGAACGGCATCGGTGTCGACGGTGAAGACGGACATGGGGTTCCTTTCGTCGGGGTGATGCCTCGACGCTAGGGATCCGGCGGCACCGCTGGAGCAGGGGACGCGCAACCGGTGCACAAACCGCGGCGCGGCGCGATTGTGCGGACCGAGCCGACTCAGCCCAGATCGATCGGCTCGATCGGCTGCGTGTCCTGCAGCAGATGCTCGGGCGTCGCCCTGGACGGCGCGAGCGGCAGCGACACCGTGAACGTCGCGCCACCGCCGGGTGTCTCGGTCACCTGCACCGAGCCGTTCAGCGCGCGCACGATCGACGCGACGATCGCAAGCCCCAGGCCCGCGCCGCCGGTGTCCCTGGTGCGCGAGGAGTCGGCGCGCCAGAAGCGCTGGAAGATCTGGTCCCGGATCTGCTCCGGCACGCCCTCGCCGTGGTCGACGATCGAGAACCAGCCGACGTCCCGGCTCCGGTCCGCGCCGACGACGACCTCGATCGGGGAGTCAACGGGGGAGAACCGGCGCGCGTTGCCGAGCAGGTTCGCGATCACCTGACGCACCTTGTTCTCCTCGCCGAGCACGATCGGCGGCGTCGACACGGGCGTGACGACCGCCTCGGAGAAATCGATCTCCGGCACGGATGCGCCCTCGCGCACCCTGCGGCGCAGGATCGCGGGGATCCGTCGTGCGGCGATGGCGCGCGTGACCGGGGCCTGCGGTCGCAGGATCGCCTCGGGCTGTGCGGACGGGCTCGGATCCGGGGTCTCCGCGGTCATGTCCACCACCGTGACGGGGCGCTCCGGAGCGGCGGCGCGCAGGTCGAGCGCGGCGTCCTGTGCAAGCGGACGCAGATCGAGCGGTTCGATCGTCAGCGCGCGCTGCTCGTCGAGGCGGGCGAGGGCCAGCAGATCCTCGACCAGCACCCCCATCCGCAGCGCCTCCTTCTCGATCCGGTCCATCGCGCGCGCGGTGTCCTCGTCGCCGGTGATGGCTCCCATCCGGTACAGCTCCGCATACCCGCGCACGCTGACCAGCGGTGTGCGCAGTTCGTGGCTGGCGTCGCCGACGAAGCGGCGCATCTGCTGCACCGATCGGTCGCGCTGGGCGATCGCCGCGTCGATCCGATCGAGCATGGTGTTGATCGCACCGTTCAGCCTGCCCACCTCGGTGGTGGGCTCGAGGTCGGTCATGCGCTGGCTGAAGTCGCCCGCGGCAATCGCCATGGCCGTCGACTCCACGCGCCCGAGACGGCGGAAAGCGAGCGTGACCAGGCCCCGGGTGAGCAGCGCGGCGATGACGATCGTGACGAGCGCGACCGTCGTGAACACGCCGAAGAACGTGGCGATGATCCGATCGGGCTCGTCCAGCGACAGCGCGACGATCTGCGTGAACGTGATGTTGCTCTTCGGATCCTCGCGCACCGCGACGGCAGCGCGGAACTCGGATCCGTCCGAACCCCGGAGCACCATCGGATCCGTCCGCTCCGCCGCCTGCGTGGCCTGTGCGAGGGGGAACGAGGCGGGGAAGTCGGGCTTGGTCGCCTTGGGGGCGCCGCCGCCGGAGAAGACCAGGGCACCCTCGGCGTCGTAGACCCCGACGAAGTAGTCCGAGAGCCGCAGCGTCTCGTCCTTGAGCGTGACGGTGAACGTGCCGCCGCCGGTGGGCGTGAGGGTCGCCAGATCGCTCGTGACGAGCGTGGGCAGCTGGGATTCGACGTTGGTGATCAGCAGGTTGCGCAGGATCGGCATGGTGCCGATGCCGGTGACCAGGAGCCCGAGCGTGAGCACGCCGACGGTGACGCCGGTGACCTTCGCCCGAAGGCTGATCCGGCGCCACCATCGCGTGATCGCGTCGGGCCTGGCCATCCGCTACGCAGTCTTTCCCACCTTGAGCATGTAGCCGAACCCGCGCTTGGTCTGGATGACGGGCTCGTCGGTGTGCGGATCGATCTTGCGGCGCAGGTATGAGATGTAGCTCTCCACGATGCCGGCGTCCCCGTTGAAGTCGTACTCCCAGACATGGTCGAGGATCTGCGCCTTCGACAGCACGCGGTTCGGGTTGAGCATGAGGTAGCGCAGCAGCTTGAACTCCGTCGGGCTGAGCTCGATCGGGCTGGATCCGACGAACACGTCGTGCGTGTCCTGATCCATCGACAGCTCTCCGGCGCGGATCACCGACTCCTCGTCGGCCTGCATCGTGCGGCGCAGGATCGCCTGTGCACGCGCGACGATCTCATCCAGCGCGAACGGCTTGGTGACGTAGTCGTCGCCACCGGCGTTCAGGCCCTCGATCTTGTCCTCGGTGTCGTCCTTCGCCGTGAGGAAGAGGATCGGCGCCGTGAATCCCGCCCCGCGGAGGCGCTTGGTGACGCTGAACCCGTTCATGTCGGGGAGCATCACGTCGAGGATGATGAGGTCGGGCTCCTCCTCCAGCACCGCCGAGATGGTGGCGGCGCCGTTGGCGACGGTCTTCACCGAGAAACCGGCGAAGCTCAGGCCCGTGGAGAGGACATCGCGGATGTTGGGTTCGTCGTCGACGACCAGGATGCGCGCTTCAGTCATGCCCCCATTATGGTGACCGGAGCCGTGTTCGCGCTGATTGAGGGCGGTTTCTGTGGTGGTGCATGGGAGCACGGGTGCAGAGTGGGCGCTATGGACATCGAGATCATCGAACACGAACCTCCGTACCGCGTCGGCGTCATCGTCGGAAGTCTCTCGAAGGAATCCATCAATCGGAAGCTCGCCACCGCGCTCGTCGCGCTGGCGCCGCCCGAGTTCGAATTCTTCGACATCTCCTACGCCGACCTGCCGCTGTACAACCGCGACCACGACGCGGACTATCCGCAGGTGGCGCTCGACTTCAAGGCACGGGTCGCCGAGGCCGACGCGCTGCTTTTCGTGACGCCCGAGTACAACCGTTCGGTGCCGGGCGCGCTCAAGAACGCGATCGACTGGGGCAGTCGCCCGTGGGGGCGCAACGTCTGGGCGAACAAGGCGACCGGCGTGATCGGCGCCTCCGCCGGCGCGATCGGCACGGCGGTCGGGCAGCAGTCGCTGCGCAGCACCCTGAGCTTCCTGAACGTGCGTCAGATGACGTCGCCGGAGGCGTACATCCACTTCACGCCCGGGCTGATCGACGATGCCGGCCATATCACGGTCCCGGACACCGAGGACTTCCTGCGCATGTACATGACGGCGTTCGCCGAGCACGTGCTGCGCGTGCTCACGGTGATTCCGCGCCCCTGAGCGAACGCTGCGACCGGGATCCGGGCGGATCCGGATCCCGGTCGTCGTGGGCGGAGTAGCATCCGGAACATGGGCGACGAGGAGTACGGCGGTGACGCCGCGTGCTGGCTGTCGAAGGTGTGCCCGGAGTGCGGTGCGCTGCTCGACGATCTCTCCGCCCCGTGCTGGCGCTGCGGGCTGACGCCCGCGCAGTCGCGGGACTGAACAGGCCCTGGCTCGCCGGCAGGGCGAGGTGGCTGACGACGCAGGGAGACGCGTGATGGACGATCCGATGGTCATCGTCGGAGGCGGGCTCGCGGGCGGCACGGCCGCGCGGACGCTGCGCAGCGAGGGGTTCGAGGGGCGGATCCTGCTGTTCGCCGCGGAGGCGCACCGACCGTATCAGCGGCCTCCGCTGTCGAAGGAGTTCCTCACCGGCGCCAAGCCCCTGGACGCGGCGTACCTGCAGGCCGAGGGGTGGGAGCAGGAGCACGACGTCGAGCTGTCCGTGGGCGTCGCGGTGCGCGAGCTGGATCCCGGGGCGCACGAGATCATCCTCGAAGACGGCACGCGCGTCGGCTACGGGGCGCTGCTGCTCGCGACCGGCGCCCACCCGCGCCGGCCGGCCTTCGACGGCATCCACGCCGACGGCGTGCACCTGCTGCGCACCATCGAGGACGCCCAGGCGCTGCGCGATGACCTGGCTGCCGGGGGACGCCGCGTGGTCGTCGTCGGCTCGGGATGGATCGGGCTCGAGGCGGCCGCCGCGGCCCGCGGCTACGGCAACGACGTGGTCGTGCTGGGACGGCAGGAGATCCCGCTCGCGAACGCGCTGGGGCCGGAGGTCGGCGCGCTGTTCGCCGACGTGCACCGGGCGCACGGCGTCGACCTGCGCGGCTCGGCCGAGGTGCTCGGGCTCACCGACGTCGGCCGACGGGTGGCCGCGGTGCGGACCGCGGAGGGCTCCGTCCCGGCCGATGTGGTCGTGATCGGCGTCGGAGCGATCCCGAACACGGCCCTCGCCGAGGACGCCGGGCTCGCCGTGCACAACGGCATCCTGGTGGACCAGCGGCTGCGCACCAGCGCGCCGGACGTGTATGCCGCCGGCGACGTGGCCAACGCCTACCATCCGTTCGTCGACGCGCGGATGCGCAACGAGCATTGGAACAACGCCCTGACGGGCGGGAAGGTCGCGGCGCTGTCGATGCTCGGCCGGGAGGCGCTGCACGAGAGCGTGCCGTACTTCTACACCGACCAGTTCGAGATCGGCATGGAGTACGCCGGCTACCCGCCGCTCGCCGACGGGGCCGAGGTGGTGTTCCGCGGCGACCCGGCCGGCGGCGAGTACGTCGTGTTCTGGCTGCGCGACGGCGCGGTCGTCGCCGGGATGAATGTGAACGTCTGGCGCGTGAACGCCAAGATCAAGGCGCTCGTGTCGAGCCGACGCGAGGTCGACCTGGCGCGGCTGACGAATCCGGAGATCCCGATCGACGAGGTCTGAGGCGCCCGGACTCAGGCCGCTTCGAGTTCGTGCGCGTCCATGATCGTGTAGCTGTAGCCCTGCTCGGCGAGGAAGCGCTGACGGTTCTGCGCGTAGTCCTGGTCGACCGTGTCGCGGGCGACGAGCGTGTAGAAGCTCGCGGTGTGCCCGGACTGCTTCGGCCGCAGCAGGCGGCCGAGCCGCTGCGCCTCCTCCTGCCGGGATCCGAAGGATCCGGAGACCTGGATCGCGACTGATGCCTCGGGCAGATCGATGGAGAAGTTCGCGACCTTCGACACCACGAGCAGCTCGATCTCGCCCTCGCGGAACTGCCGGTAGAGCTCCTCGCGCTCGTCGACGGGTGTCGCACCGGTGATCGAGGGCGCGTCGAGCGCCTCGGAGAGCTCGTCGAGCTGGTCCAGGTACTGGCCGATCACCAGGATCCGCTCGCCGGGATGCTTCGCGATGAGCTCGCGCACGGCGGTGATCTTCGCCGGCGCGGAGGCGGCGAGCCGGTAGCGCTCGTCGTCGGTCGCGGCGGCGTACTCGAGCCGGTCATCCGGGGGCAGATCGACGCGCACCTCGTAGCAGGCGGCGGGGGAGATGAATCCCTGCGCCTCGATCTGCTTCCACGGGGCGTCGAACCTCTTCGGCCCGATGAGGCTGAACACGTCGCCCTCGCGGCCGTCCTCGCGCACGAGCGTCGCGGTGAGGCCGATCCGGCGTCGCGCCTGCAGATCGGCAGTCAGCTTGAACACCGGCGCCGGCAGCAGGTGCACCTCGTCGTAGATCACGAGGCCCCAGTCCATCTCGTCCAGCAGCGAGAGATGCGCGTACTGGCCCTTCCTCTTCGCGGTGAGGATCTGGTAGGTCGCGATCGTGACGGGCTTGACCTCCTTCACCTGCCCCGAGTACTCGCCGATCTCCTCGGCGGTGAGGCTGGTGCGCTTGATCAGCTCGTCGCGCCACTGTCGTGCGGAGACGGCGTTCGTGACCAGGATCAGCGTGGTCGTCTTGGTCGCGGCCATCGCGCCGGCGCCGACGATCGTCTTGCCGGCGCCGCAGGGGAGCACGACGACACCGGATCCATCCTTCGCATACGCGTCCACCGCCTGGCGCTGGTACGGTCGCATCTCCCAGCCGTCCTCGGCGAGCGTGATCTCGTGCGGCGTGCCGGGCGTGTAGCCGGCGAGATCCTCGGCGGGCCAGCCGATCTTCAGCAGCTCCTGCTTGATCTGCCCGCGCGCCCAGGCATCGATCACATAGGCGTCGGCGGCGGGATGGCCGATGAGCAGCGGCTGGATCCGCTTGTTCCCCGCCACCTGGGTGAGCACCGCGGGGTCGGTCGAGCGCAGGATGAGCAGGCCCTCGTCGTCGCGCTCGATCACCAGCCGCCCGTAGCGGTTCACGGTCTCGCGGATGTCGAGGGACACCGACGGGGGCACCGGGAAACGGGACCAGCGGTCGAGGGTCTCCAGCATGTCGTCGGCGGTGTGCCCGGCGGCGCGGGCGTTCCACAGGCCGAGCCGGGTGATCCGGTAGGTGTGGATGTGCTCGGGTGCGCGCTCGAGCTCGGCGAAGATCGCCAGCTCGTGCCGCGCGCTCTCGGCGTCGGCGTGCGCGACTTCGAGCAGCACGGTGCGGTCGCTCTGGACGATCAGCGGGCCATCAGACATAGCGGACCAGTCTACCGGCCGCACCCGGCACCGGGCGCGCAGGGCGGGTGCCGGCTGTGTGCCGGCTCAGGATTCGGGATCCTCGATCGCGCGGGTGGACAGGATCGAGCGGATCGGCAGGGTGCGCTCCACGTCGCTCGCGCGATCCCGGCCACGCAGACGCCCGCCGCCGAAGCCGGTCACCTCGAGCACCAGTTCGCGGGCGGAGCCGTCGGGCATCGCGACCTCGACGGCGAGCACGGCGCGCTGCTTCGCCGCGTGCTCGAGCTCGCGGTCGAGCCAGGCCGCATCGGCATCGGTCTCGCGCGCGGCGCGCAGCCGCGCGATGAGGGCGCCGTAGCGGTCCTGGTCGCTCGGCGGTGCGGGCGGCGCCTCCGCCAGGGTGCGCATCGGGCGCTCGAACGCGCCCGTGCCGTCGACGAGCGCGGCCGGATAGTGCTCGTCGCTCAGCGCCCAGAACACGGTGTCACGATTCACCCTGGTGCTCAGCAGGGAGCCGTCGACGGTGTCCTCCGGCACGAGCCCGAGCGGGCGCAGCGCCTGGTCGACGCCGATCGCGCGCAGCAGGGTCGGATCCGCACTGCGTACCTGGGTGCGTCCGCTCCCGGGGTCGGTGCTGACGCGCACCTGGCCGTGCCGGCCGGCGCTCTGCGCGAGTTGGTATCGCAGCGGCTGCGGAACGCCCGTGAGCGAGACGGACTCGAGGAAGGCGAGCAGGCCGTCCTCGGTCTCGCCGGCGGACAGCGCCGCGGTGAGCGAGTCGGCGGTGAACCGGTAGGAGGAGGCCTGACTGGCGGATTCCCGGGTCGCCATCCCGCGCAGCCGCAGATCGAGCGCGGGCAGCAGCGGCCCCGGTGCGATCGCGGTGAGGTCGTTCTGCAGGAAGATCCGGTCGACCTCGCCCGGCACGTAGGCGGCAAGACCCGAGGCGTCCGGATCGGCTCCCTGTCGTGGTGCCGGAGCCCAGGATGGCTCAGCGGCGGGGGCGCCTGCGTCGTCGTCGGCGACCAGGCCGAGCAGGCGGGCCTGACGGGTGAGCGCGTCGGCCACGGCGGGCCACGCGGGGTCCCACGGGTACTCGCAGCGCCAGGCGGGCAGAGGGATCCAGCCGCCCTCGGCGGTGCGCAGCGCGGGCGGGAGCGCGGCGCGGAACCCGGCGACCAGGCCCTCCCAGCGCCGCGGCCCCGGCAGACGCAGCCAGGTGACGCCGGCGTCGGAGAGTGCGAGGGTGCGCTCGACCGGTCGCAGCAGGCCCGCATCGACGCCGAGCGCGAGCAGGTCGTCGAGCAGCGCGGCGTCCTCGGGCAGGCCGCGCTCGCCGAGGCGCCGCTTCTCGCTCAGCCCGACCGTGCCTCCGGCGAGCAGCGCGAGTGGTGCCTCTTCGGCGATGAGGAGCGCGTCGGCCAGCGTCGCCACGGTCGTGAACGCGAGCTCGGCGGCGCGGGCCTCGGCGGAGGCCACCGCAGGGGCGAGCTCATCGAGCGCGGGCGGATCCGGTATCGAGCGGCCGGCGACCGCCGCCACGACCGACGGCGGCATCGCGCCGCCGGCGGGGGAGAGCAGTCCGAGAGCGCGCAGCGACTCGCCGGCGGCTCCCGGATCGGCGCCTGTCGCGGCCTGCGCGAGCGCGATCGCATCCGCGCGGGTGAGCCGGCCCATGATCCGTGCCAGCGACGCCGGATCCAGCAGCGCCTCGGCCGCGTCGAAGAAGTCGTTCCAGGTCACGTCGGGCCGCACGTCCCGGGTCGCGAAGACCGCGGCGAGGTCGTCGTCGGCGCGCGCGGAGAGCGCCTCGGCGAGCAGGCGCGCGTGGGTGCTCATGAGCGAGCCGCAGGCGGCGTCACGAACGCCGGGCTGCGCGTCCTCTCCGGACGAAGCTCATGATCAGCAGCACCACGATCATCAGGAAGGCGATCGGCAGCCCCCAGAACGGGAAGGCGCCCACGATCGGCCAGGCGCCGTGCGTGAAGTCGGCCTGCTTCATGCCGACGGCGGTGCCGATGATGATCGTGAAGAAGCAGATCACCGAGAGCGCCGCGAGACCCAGCGCTCCGAACGTGAGGAACCGGTCGATCCCGCGGATCTCCGGCTCGGGGGCTGGGGGCCGAGTGCTCATCCGTCCCAGCCTACCCGCTCCCGGGCCGGTAGGCTGGAGGGGTGCGGGTCCCCGCACGCTTCCCATCGGATCGTACGGATCCGATTCCCGATCCACACAGCGAGGTTCTCCCATGCCCACCGGCAAGGTCAGGTTCTACGACGACGAGAAGGGGTTCGGCTTCATCTCCACCGATGACGGCCAGGACGTCTTCCTGCACGCCACGTCCCTCCCCGCCGGCGCGACAGTCAAGGCAGGCGCCCGCGTCGAGTTCGGCGTCGCCGACGGCAAGCGCGGGCTGCAGGCGCTCTCGGTGCGCGTGCTCGACGCGCCCGTCAGCCTGGCCAAGGCCAAGCGCAAGCCCGCCGACGACATGGCCGTGATCGTCGAGGACCTCGTCAAGCTCCTGGACGGCATCGGCGGCGATCTGCGCCGGGGCCGCTATCCCTCGACCAGCCACGGCCGCAAGATCGCGGCCATGCTGCGAAACGTGGCCGAGGACTTCGATGCCTGACATCGAGCCGGACGCTGACGAGCAGGGGCCGGTGGCGGCCTCCGCAGCCGCGCTGTCGGCGCTGGATGAGGGTGCGACCGGCGCCGACATCGCCGCAGCCGTCGAGGCGCCGTTCACCGTCGATGAGCCCGTGGCCACGCTGCCCGAGCCTTCGCTCACCGCCGCCGCCGTGAACGCCCGTCTGCTCGACGCCCGGGATCTCGCCCTGGCGGCACTGCACGAGATCACGCCCGCCGCGACCGTCGGGCCGCCGGCCGGCTATCTCCCCGAGGCCGACGGCGTCATCTCGCTGCGCTTCGAGAACCGGCTCGGCGGCTATCCGGGCTGGTACTGGACCGTGTCCGTCGCCCAGGTCGATGACGCGGAGCCGACCGTGCTCGAGGCGGAGCTGCTGCCCGGTGATGGCGCGCTGCTCGCGCCGGACTGGGTGCCGTGGGCCGAGCGGCTCGCGGAGTACCGCGCGCACCAGGCCGAGCTCGCGGCTGCCGGGCAGGCGGAGGGCGGATCCGACGCGGCATCCGAGGACGAGGGATCCGACGACGAGGGCGACCTCGTCGCGGAGGACCTCGAGGACCTCGAGGACCTCGACGAGGACGACCTCGACACCGAGGACCTCGAAGACGACGAAGAAGAGGGCGACTCCGGGCCGCGGCTGCACGCGGGAGACCTGGACGGCGTCGACATCGACGAGCTCGACGACTCGACGCCGGACGAGGACTCCGATGACGAGGACTCCGATGACGAGGACTCCGATGACGAGGACGACGCGGACGACTCCGAGGAGGAGTGAGCCGAGCGCCGACTGCGCAGACGAGAGAAGCGCCCCCGCGAGGGGGCGCTTCTCTCGTCTGCGGCAGGTGTCAGGCGCCCTGGTGCTCCAGCACGTAGTCGATCGAGCGGATCAGCTGACGCACGTCGTCGGGCTCGATGGACACGAACGTGGCGATGCGCAGCTGGTTGCGGCCGAGCCTGCGGTACGGCTCGGTGTCCACGATGCCGTTCGCCCGCAGCGTCTTGGCGACCGCGGCCGCGTCGACGGACTCGTCGAAGTCGATCGTCGCGACGACGGGGGAGCGATCGGCCGCCGCGGTCACGAACGGGGTGGCGACCGCGGACGCCTCCGCCCAGCGGTACAGCTCCTGCGAGGACCCGCTGGTGCGGGCCGCCGCCCACGCCAGGCCGCCGTTGCCGTTGATCCACTGCAGCTGGGAATCGAGAAGATGCAGCGTCGTGAGCGCGGGGGTGTTGAGCGTCTGCTCGAGGCGCGAGTTGTCCACCGCGTTCTTCAGGCTGAGGAACTCGGGGATGTACCGGCCGGAGGCGGCGATCCGCTCGATCCGCTCGATCGCGGCGGGCGACACTGCGGCGAACCAGAGGCCGCCGTCGGATCCGAGGTTCTTCTGCGCGGCGAAGTAGTAGACGTCGGTCTCTGTCACGTCGAAGTCGATGCCGCCCGCGGCGCTGGTTGCGTCGATCACGGTGAGCGCGCCGTCGGCGGCGACGCGGCTGATCGGGGAGGCGACGCCGGTCGAGGTCTCGTTGTGCGGCCAGGCGTAGACGTCGACGCCGTCGACGATCTCGGCCTCCGCACGGGAGCCGGGCTCGGCGCTGCGCACGTCGGGGGCCTGCAGCCACGGCGCGGCCGCGGCCTTGGCGAACTTGCCGCCGAACTCGCCGGAGACGAGGTTCTGCGCGCGGTTCTCGATGAGGCCGAACGCGGCAGCGTCCCAGAACGCGGTCGATCCGCCGTTGCCGAGGATGATCTCGTAGTCGTCGGGGAGGCGGAAGAGGTCGGCGAGTCCCTCGCGCACGCTGCGCACGAGGTTCTTGACCGGGGCCTGACGGTGGGACGTGCCCAGCAGACTCGTTCCGACCGCGGCGAGGGCGGTCACCTGCTCGGGGCGGATCTTGGACGGGCCGCATCCGAAGCGGCCGTCGACGGGCAGAAGTTCGCGGGGGATCTCGATCGCCATGCACAGATTCTAGGCGGCGCGGGCACCCTGCCTCGGCCCGTGTGACACGGGGGGACATGCGTGCGGGCAGACCTCTCGCGGGCCCCGGGCGCGGAGCCGGTGGTCACCGGCAGAAGGTAGGCTTGCCTAAGAACGAGCAGCGATCGCGGCACTCCCGCGGCAGGACAGGGGGATCGATGGCCGATCTGATCGACACGACCGAGATGTATCTGCGCACCATCCTCGAGCTCGAGGAGGAGAACATCGTGCCGCTGCGGGCGCGCATCTCCGAGCGGCTCGGGCATTCCGGCCCCACGGTCTCGCAGACGGTCGGGCGCATGGAGCGCGATGGATTGGTGGTCGTGTCCGAGGACCGCCGTCTCGAGCTGACCGAGTCCGGCCGGCGCAAGGCCGTCGACGTGATGCGCAAGCACCGTCTCGCGGAGCGCCTGCTCTCCGACGTGATCGGCCTGGACTGGGCGTACGTGCATGAAGAGGCCTGCCGCTGGGAGCACGTCATGAGCGAGCAGGTCGAGCGCCGGCTCGTCGAGCTGCTCGGCCACCCGACCGAGTCGCCCTACGGCAACCCGATTCCCGGGCTGGATCAGATCGGCGCGGCCCCGGCGCGCACGTTCGACGAGGGCGTGATCGGACTCGTCGAGCACATGAACACCGCGGGCACCCCGACCGAGGGCACCGTGCGCCGCCTCGCCGAGCCGGCGCAGGTGGATCCGGAGCTGCTCGAGCAGCTGCGCGGCGCCGGCGTGGTGCCCGGTGCGCGCGGCCGGTTCCGCTTCAACGAGGGTTACGTGCTGATCGAGGTGGACGGCCAGGACGAGGGCCTGGAGCTGCCGGTCGAGCTGGCCTCGCACATCTTCCTCGTGGCCTGAGCGCCGTTCCGGCGGGCCCGATCCTGACCGACCGCTGAACGTGGTCGTGCAGCGGGCCCGGGAATCCGCGGAAAATCGGCGTTCAGCCGCCGCAAATCGCGGTGTGACACGGTCATGAGTTTCCGATAGCGTCGAAGAGCCGTCGACGCCATCCCGTCGTCGGACTCCGCTGCGCTCGCCTCATCGGCCCGTCGCCGCCGTGGAGAGACGTGTGTCCGAACCCGTGCGGACCGACCCGATCGACGACGGACCGGCGCCCTGTGCGCAGAGGCCGGAGGACAGACTTTGCCTGACACCACGATCGAGACCAGCAGTACTCCCGAGGCGACGAAGCGACGTCCGGCGCAGACCCGAACCGAGGCGCTCGTGCGCCCCGTGCGCACCGTCGCGATCCTCGGCGCCGTCGGCGCCCTGGTCGCCGCCATCGCCCTGCCGGCGTTCGCCTCGGCGAACGGCCCCGCGGGAGCGGAGCCCGTCACCACCGAGCAGATCGCCAAGGACAACGCGCAGTCGATCGTCGTGGCGTCGGAGGCGGTCCAGACCTCGAATGTGCGTGCGTCGTTCACCGCCACCACGCCCGACGAGATCGAGAAGAAGAAGGCCGAGGAGGCCGCCGCCGCCCGCGCCGCCGAGGCCGCGGCTGCGGCATCCTCGTCCAGTTCGGCTCGGCCGTCGACGGCCGGCGTGCTGCTCGCCGCACCCGGATCCGGCGCCGTGCGCTATCCCGTCCTGAGCTTCACCTCCGGCGAGGGCCCGGGTTCCGGGCGCGGCCACGAGGGCTGGGACATGATCGCGCCGGAAGGCACCCCGATCTACGCCGCGGCATCGGGCACCGTGACCGCCTCGGCCGAGAGTATCGGCGGCTACGGCGTCTCGATCATGATCATGAGCAACATCAACGGCACCATGGTCGAGACCCGCTACGGGCACATGGTCTACGGCAGCCGCCAGGTCTCCGCAGGAGACACGGTCCAGGCTGGTCAGCTCATCGGGCTCGTCGGCAACACCGGCAACTCCTACGGCTCGCACCTGCACTTCGAGGTGCGCATCGGCGGCTCGGTCCTCGACCCCGAGCCCTGGCTCGCCGCCAACGCGGGCTGATCCCGCGGCCTTCGCAGCGCGGCTCCGCCCGCCTGTCTGCTCACGCCCTTCTCCTCGCGGAGAGGGGCGTGACCGTCTCCGACACCGGGATCCTGAGAGAACCGGGGGTGACAGGAAGGTCACATTCGGGTAACGTCGGGGAGGTCGCCATCGAGAAGCCCGATGACGATCGCCGCGTCGGACGCCTCCCGGCTCGTCTCCGGCACGGTCACACTGCGCACGTCGTGTGGGTTGAGGTGCGCGCGAATCCGGACGAGCCGACGCCCCCGTCGAGGCCTGGAGGAAGCCCTTTGGCTGGAGCACCCGAGAACAGCGAGAACAGCACGATCGAGCGCGCGACGCCGCACCGCTCACCCCGCCCGGCGCGGGGAGCGAAGAGATCCGCGGTGGGCCCGTTCCGCACCTTCGCGATCCTCGCGGCCGTCGGCGCTCTCGTCACGGCCATCGCGCTGCCGGCGTTCGCAACTGGTGCGCCGGTCGCCGCCAGTGCAGCGCAGACCACCCAGAAGCTCGCCGCCGATCATGCCCAGTCGATCGTCGTCGCCTCCGAGGCGACCGCGCCGACGGCCACGCGCAGCGCCTTCACCGCGACGACTCCGGAGGAGATCGCGGCGAAGAAGGCCGAGGAAGAGGCCGCGGCCCGTGCGGCCGAAGCCGCGGCAGCCAAGGCGGCGGCGGATGCAGCCGGCGCCGCGACCGCGTCCGTGCGCAGCGGCATGCCGACGATCGCGCAGCCCGGACAGGTGATCTACCCGATGGTGGGCGGCTCGTACACGCTGAGCGACGGCTTCGGCGCCGCGCGCAGTGGCCGCAGCCACATGGGTCAGGACTTCGCGGCTCCGATCGGCACGCCGATCTACGCCATCGCCGACGGCTGCGTCACGACGTCGCAGAGCGACTACGGCGGGTACGGCGAGACCATCGTCCTCGCGCACCCGGGACTCAGCGGAGCGAATGCGATCTCCACCCTGTACGGGCACATGAACTACGGCAGTCGCGCGGTGGGCGTGGGCCAGTGCGTCACGGCGGGGCAGTACCTCGGAGAGGTCGGGAACACGGGCTGGGTGTCCGGATCCTGCCTGCACTTCGAGGTGATGGTCAACAACGTCGAGATCGACCCGCTGGCCTGGCTGCAGTCGAACGTGCTCTGAGACGGATCCGGGTTCACCGGATGTTCTCCGCGTCCTCAGGGGCGCATGCGTTAGCCTGAACGCGTCGTCGCAAGGGCGGAGGAACTCGATGGAGCGAATACCGGCCATCCGAACCACGGATGCACTCGGTCGCCTCGTTCTTCGGCAATGCCCGCAGGATCTGCACGGTGTGTCCGTGCGCGCAAGGCGCTGTCTCTCGTAGACGGCGCCTTTCGTCTTTCCTGCGGACCTTCCGCCTGCGCACGGTCGAGAGCACCGGGAAGCCGTCCCGGTCGATTCGAAGGGATGCAGGATGCGCACACTGGTGCTCAACGCAGGCTACGAACCGCTGGCGATCGTGTCGTTCAGACGCGCGCTCGTGCTGGTCATGAACGAGAAGGCGTCCGTGGTGGAATGCGTCATGGACGACCCCGTCTGGACCGCGAGTCGCAGCTTCGACCGCCCCGTCGTCATCGTGCTCAGCCGCTACGTGCGGATGCCCAGAGCCCGGCACGCACCGGTGACCCGGCGCGGGGTGCTGCGCCGGGATGGCAACCGGTGCGGCTACTGCGGCAAGTCCGCCTCCACGATCGACCACGTGCTCCCGCGCTCGCGCGGCGGCAAGAACTCCTGGGAGAACCTCGTCGCCTGCTGTCTGCGCTGCAACAACATGAAGAGCGACCGCACCCCCCAGGAGATGGGCTGGGAGCTGCGTCTGACACCGGCGCCGCCTCGAGGCGGCGGGTGGACGGTGCGCGGATCCGAGCGCAGAGAGCCCAGCTGGGAACCCTACCTCGCGATGGCCGCGTGACGGATCCGCTCATCGATAGACTGTTCGGGCGCCCTCGTAGCTCAGCAGGATAGAGCAGCCCTCTCCTAAAGGGCAGGTCGCAGGTTCGAATCCTGTCGAGGGCACGATCCGCAGAAGGGGCCGCCCGCCAGGGCGGCCCCTTCTTTCGCGGGTTTCGTGGGGGTCAGTGCGCGGCGCGGTACGCCTCGACGACGTCGGCCGGCACACGGCCGCGGTCGGAGAGCTTGTAGCCGTTCTCACCGGCCCAGGCCCGGATGAGGGCGGTCTCGGGGTTGCGGTTCGGGCGCTTCGCCGCGGCGGCCGGCCGGACGGCGCCCGCGCGCTGGGTGCGGCGACCCGCGGAGACGTACGTCGCGAGAGCGGCGCGCAGCTCCTCCGCATGCGCTGTGGTGAGGTCGATCTCGTAAGCGGCGCCATCGAGGGAGAAATGCACCGTCTCGCCTTCGCCGATTTCCAGGACAGTGCCGTCGATATCGTCGACGAGCTGATGAACGATTTTGCGTGCCATGCGCACAAAGATATGTCGTCGCAATGCTGTGCGCAATCATTGCAATGCGTGTGTCAGGAATGCCCGGTGTCGATGAGCTTCAGCCCGACAATGCAACCGACCAGACCGAGGATCAGCAGGATCCGCAGCCAGGACACTTCAGAATCACCGGTGATCATCGCCCAGATCACCGTGAGGGACGCGCCGATTCCCACCCAGACCGCATAGGCGGTGGGAGTCGGGATCTCGCGCATGGCCCAGCCTAGGCCGAACATCGACAGTCCAAGGCCTGTCACGAAGATGATGCTCGGCCACAATTTCGTGAAGCCCTCCGACTTGCCGAGAGCTGTGGCCCAGACGGCTTCGAACATTCCCGAGACGACGAGCACGATCCACGACATGTGATCCTCCGAGAGCCAGTCTTTTCGCTTTCCGGGTACTGGCCCGCCTCGTCCGGGTGCGCATCGCGCAATGGTCACAGTAGCCCGGCGGCCTGGGCAGGACCCGTGCAGTCGTGGAACGGTGCGCTCAGGGGATGAGACTGTCGCGGCGCGCCCGGGCGACCGCCGCGTGCCGCGTCGGGGCGTCCAGCTTGGACATCGCGGTGCCGAGGTACGCCTTCACCGTCGACTCGCGCAGGCCGAGCTCCTCCGCGATCTGCCCGTTCGTCTGTCCGAGCGCCGCACAGGCGAGCACGTCGAGCTCGCGTGGCGAGAGGTGCACCTCGGTGGCGCGGGGGAGGGGATCCGGGGTGGCGAGCGCGAGCAGCCGGCGCTCGAGCACGCCGAGGCGTTCGCGCACGTCCGAGTCCTGCGCGAGAGCGGCGATGGAGCGCACCTCGGCGAAGCTCTCGCGCAGCTCCTCCCGATGCGCGGCGCTGAGCGAGGGGACCGGAGTCGGAGGCTTGATGGCGCGCACCCGCCGCTCGACCTCCTCGCGGATGCGCAGCTCCGCGCCCAGCGCGTCCGCGATCTGGATGGCCGGCGTGGTCGTCACTCCGCCGGCGGGGCTGTGCTCCCAGGTGCCGACGTAGAGCACACCGCGGGGGCGTCCGGAGACGATCACGGGGATCGCCAGCAGGGTGCGCAGACCCTCGCCGAGCACGAAGCCGTCGTAGTCGTGCGTGATCTGCTGGGAGGACCCGTAGTCGTGGGTCATGCGCGGGCGCAGCTCGGTCATCGCGCGCCCGCCGAGACCGCGCTGGAGCTGCACGCGCAACCCCTCCAGGCTCCGCGTGCGGTTGCCGACGACCGTCGTCACGGGAACCTCTCCGCTGGCGAGCAGGCCGCCGAAGGCCACGGGGAAGCGCGTGCGACGGGTCAGCTCGCGCACGGCCTGCGCGACCAGATCCGCGTCGGATCCGACGGCGTCGAAGGTGTTCACCGATGTACCAACTTTCGGGGGTGACGTCTGCGTCCCCGCGTTTCGTAGCGTCGACGCTATCACCTGGGCGGGCATTGGGGCCCGCCCAGGATGTCGATATGAGGCAAGGAGGCCCCGTGTCAGATCCCACGGATGTACGCCCTTCGTTGGGCGTCGATTACCTGCAGGTGCAGGAGTCCGAACCATTCCGCACATTGCGCAAGGACCATCGGTCCTTCGTCTTCCCGCTGGCCGTCGTGTTCCTCGTGTGGTACTTCGTGTACGTGCTGCTCGCCGCATTCGCCCCGCAATTCATGGCGCAGCGCGTGTGGGGCGACATCACGGTCGGGTTGCTTTTCGGCCTCGGACAGTTCGTCACGACGTTCGCGATCACGATGGGATATGTCGCATTCGCGAATCGTCGTCTGGATCCGCAGTCCGCGAGCATCCGATCCACGCTGGAGAAGGCGGAGGTCGACGCATGATCGCACATGCCGCCACCGGATCCACGCTCGCGCAGAGCAATCCCGTCCTCAACATCTCGGTGTTCCTCGGCTTCGTCGCCGTGACACTGTTCATCGTCATCCGCGCCAGCCGAAACAACAAGACGGCAGCGGACTATTACGCCGCAGGGCGCAGCTTCACCGGACCGCAGAACGGATTCGCGATCGCGGGCGACTATCTGTCGGCGGCCTCGTTCCTCGGCATTTGCGGGCTCTTCGCAGTTGAGGGTGTAGTCGAGGGTCGGGTGCGGGTTCGCGGATAGAGGTCGAGGTCTTCCAGGATGGGAGTTCCTACACTGCCCATTCG
>JAFDWM010000070.1 GCA_018268455.1 Actinomycetota bacterium
CCGGTGAAGAGCAGTTCGGCCGCCCGCGCCTCGCCGACGATCTGCGGCAGGCGCCAGGTCGCGCCTGCCGCGGCGATGATGCCGAGCCCGGTCTCGGGATTGCCGATGCGTGTGCGCGGCGTGCCGATGCGGATGTCGGCGGCATAGGCGAGTTCCGCGCCTCCACCCAGCGCGTAGCCGTCGACCGCGGCGATCACGGGCATCGGCAGCTGCCGGATGCGCCGGAACGCCGTCGTGTTGATGCCCGCCCTCGCGTCGTCCGCGCGGCGATCGCGCAGCTGCGCGATGTCGGCGCCGGAGGCGAAGATCCCGCCGGCGCCGGCGAGGATCAGGATCCGCGGATCCTCCTCCAGCTCCGCGCACAGGGCGTGCAGCGCGTCGATCATCGCCTGATCGATCGCGTTGCGCGCCTCCGGACGGTCAAGAGTCGCGGTGACCCGGTCGGTGGCGCGCTCGAGACGCAGGATCTCGGCCACCGTCACACCCGCTCCAGGATCATCGCCGTGCCCTGCCCAACACCGACGCACATCGTCGCGAGGCCGTAGCGGGCGCCCTCGCGCTCCATCCGGCCGAGCAGGGTGATGAGGATCCGGGATCCACTGGAGCCGAGCGGATGCCCGAGCGCGATCGCGCCGCCGTCGGCGTTGACGATCTCCGGGTCCAGCCCCAGCCGACGCATGCATGCGAGGGACTGCGATGCGAACGCCTCGTTCAGCTCGACCGCGCCGAGGTCGGCCACGGTGAGCCCTGCCTTCGCGAGCGCCTTCTCGGTCGCCGGGACCGGCCCGAGGCCCATGATCTCCGGGGCGAGTGCGGCGGAGGCGGAGGCCACGATGCGGGCGCGCGGGGTGAGCCCATGCGTCTCGATCGCGGCGGATCCGGCCACGACGATCGCGGAGGCGCCGTCGTTGAGCGAGGACGCGTTTCCGGCCGTGACGACCGTGCCGCCGGCGACCACCGGGCGCAGGCCCGCGAGCACCTCGAGCGTCGTGTCGCGGCGCGGGCCCTCGTCGGTGTCGACGGATCCGCCCTTCGCGGTCGACACCGCGACGATCTCGGGCGCGAGCCGTCCGGCGTCGATCGCGGCGATCGCGCGCTCGTGGCTGCGCAGCGCGAAGGCGTCGGCGTCGGCACGGGTGATGCCGTCGACGCGCGCGACCTCCTCGGCCGTCTCCGGCATCGAGAACGTCGCCTTGTCGCGCGCGGCCAGGCGCGGATTCGTGAACCGCCAGCCGATCGACGTGTCGAACGCGGCTCCGGGCTTCGCCCAGGCCTTCTCCGGCTTCGCCTGCACCCAGGGCGCACGGCTCATCGACTCGACTCCGCCGGCGACAAGGGCATCGGCATCACCGGCCCTGATCGCCTGCGCGGCGAGCGCGACGGCGGTCATGCCGGAGGCGCAGAGCCGGTTCACGGTGAAGCCGGGAACAGTGTCGGGCAGGCCCGCCAGCAGCGCAGCCATGCGCGCGACGTTACGGTTGTCCTCACCGGCCTGGTTGGCGGCGCCGAGCATGACCTCCTCGACCGCGTCGTCGGGCAGACCGGCGCGGTCGATCACCTCGCGCAGCACGAGGGCGGCGAGGTCGTCGGGGCGCACGGACGCGAGCGCACCGCCATAGCGACCGACCGGGGTGCGCACTCCTGAGACGAGGTAGGCCTCGGACATCGTCATCCTCCTGGGTCGCCGTCGACGCGGATCAGTCCTTTTCCAACCGATCGTTCAGTAAAAGCATGGCAGACCGGCCGGAACCCGGCAAGTCGGGTGCGACCCCGGCGGCGAATCGCGCCGGTGGCAGAATGAAGCGGATGAGCACGACAGCCTCGAGCACGACGGACGACGACACGGCGCCGCGCGCGCGTCGAGGGCGCCCCGGCTACGACCGCACGCAGGTGCTGGAGATCGCCGTCGCGCTGTTCAACGAGCAGGGCTACGACGCGACGAGCGTGTCGGCGCTGGCGGAGCGGCTCGGCCTGAGCAAGGCGGCGCTGTACCACCACTTCGACTCGAAGGAGCAGATCCTCGAGATCGCGCTCGATGACGCACTCGGCGGTCTCGAGAGCGTGCTGGAGCGGGCCCTCGCCGAGCACGCATCCGCGCAGGACCGCCTGCCCGCCGTCATCTCCGGCGCCGTGCAGGTGCTCACCAGCCGGCTTCCGCAGGTGACACTCCTGCTGCGCGTGCACGGCAACAGCGACATCGAACGCGCTGCGCTCGAGCGTCGGCGTGTGTTCGACCAGCGCGTGGCGGCGCTCGTCGGCCAGGCGCAGCGTGAGGGCACCGTGCGCCACGACATCCGTCCCGCGGTCGCGACCAGGCTCATGTTCGGCATGATCAACTCGATCATCGAGTGGTACCGCCCCGGCCACACCTCGGTCACTCCCGACGAGCTCGCCGCAGACGTCACGCGCGTCGTCTTCGACGGCCTGCGCGCCCGCTGACGGCGCGACTCTCCGCACTGCGGCCGCACCGGGACCGCCCGGAACAGCGGAACGCCCCGCCCTCCGAGGAGAGCAGGGCGTACCGGTGAGCGGATCCGGTCAGGCCGCAGCCTTGTCGTTGTTCAGCGCGCGGAACAGCACCGCGGCGACAGCGGCGCCGACGAGCGGGGCGACGAAGTACAGCCAGATGTACGCCCAGTCGAACTGACCGCTGATCGACAGGCCGAGCGCGACGGCAGGGTTGAAGCCGCCGCCGGAGATCGAGCCGACGGCGGTCGCGCCGACGAAGACGACACCACCGATGGCGAGGCCGTAGAAGGAGTTGCCGTCGTTGTCCTTGGCGGTGGCGACGTTCAGCACGATCCAGACCAGGGCGAGCGTGAACAGCGCCTCGACGAGGAAGGCCGGACCGACCTCGAGCTTCATCGCCTTGTCGGCGCGCGGCCAGAGCGCAAAGCTCACGAGCGCGGCCGCCGCGGCGCCGATGAGCTGCGCGACGACGTAGACGATGAAGTCAGCGACGCCGATGCCACCACGGATGAGCACACCGAACGAGACGGCAGGGTTGAGGTGCGCCCCGGAGATGTGTCCGGCGGCGTACACGAGCACGGTCAGCGCGAGGCCGATGGCGAGGGGCGTGAGCGGGCTCCCGCTGTTCACCGCGCCGATGATGCTGAGCACGAAGAGGAAGGTGGAGACGAGTTCGGCGACCGCCTTGCGAGCGATACCAGTCATGTGGATTTGCCTTTTCTGTGAGGTCGAGGGTGAGGGGCCGCAGCCCCCGCACGCCGGCCGGCGCACCCTGGAGGGCGGGAGCAAGACTATCTGAACCCTGTCAATCCGCTGAGAGAGCGACGCAGGGTTTCGGAGGTATTCATGAGCCGAAAGTCTTGATTCTCCCCGCACGTTCATCCTACGATTTCATTATCCAAAAGAGTAATTCCACTCTTCGGAAATGAATGAGATGAGGCGATGATGCCCGAGACACCCGACACCCTGCCCCCCGTCGAACAGACGACGGCGTCACCGTCCCAGGCCGCGAGCTTTGCGCTCATCGACGTGGATCCCGACTTCCATTTCCCCGCACGGCGCGGAGGTGCGCTCAACCGCCTGCTCGTAGCCCTGCGGATCCTGCCTCAGACCACCTGACGCCGGCGCGTCAGGAACGCGCGTCCAGCACCTCGCGCAGCCGCGCGGCGAACGCGTCCGGATCACCGGGCATGCCGGGCCCGTCCACGAATCCGCCGTGATGGCTCGGGAACCGCGTCGGCTCGATCCCGACGGCGGCGGCCACGGCGCGAGCGGCGCGTGCAGCCATGGTCTCCCCGGATTGGGCGCCGAACGCCAGCACCAGCCGGTCGCCGAGGGCGCGCAGCGCGTCGAGATCGGGCTCGTACTCGATCACGGACGGCATGTTGCGGAACAGCGGATCGGTGCGGCTGCCGTCATCGATCGCCGGCAGACCGAACATCGCGGGGTCGGGCGCCGGCCGATCGAGATAGTCGGATCCGATGGGCCCGTCGAACATGACCAGGCTGATGAACTTCGCGACGGCCGCGCCCTGGCCATGCGCCGCGTATGTGCTCTTGAGGTCGTCGACGACGGCGAGCACCGTATCGCGATCATCCAGGAGCGCCGCCGTCGCCGGCTCGTGTACAACAGCGATCCGCACGTCGTCGGGGTGCGCAGCCAGCAGCGCGAGCAGGTTCACGCCACCCCCGCTGCTGCCGAACGCGTCGACCGGTCCCCCGCCGAGCGCGGCGATCACGCGATGCAGGTCGTCGGCGTGCTGCGCGGCGGTGATGTCGGCGGTGCCGCGCGGATTGCGCGCGGCACCGCGCGGGTCGTACGTCACCACGGGGCGGTCGCCAAAATGCGCCGCGAGCTGCGCGAAGGCACTCGCCTCCATGGGAGCGGCGAACAGGAACAGCGGCGGACGGTCGGGCCGCGCCGTGGCGAGGTCGCCGTGCACGTCGTACGTGATCGCGTCGTCACCCTCGCCGACGGTGCGCGTGGTCGTCTCAGTCATGGTGTGGATCCATCCGCTCTACGATACAACCGATCGGTTGTACGTTACGGCGACACCGACTCCAGGTCAACCCTCGGATGTCGGCGGCCGCCGCTACCGTCACCAGCGTGACAGAAAGCGATGCGCTCGCCGGGCTGGATCCGGCACAGCTTCAGGCCGTCGAGCACGCAGACGGGCCGCTGGTCGTCGCGGCGGGAGCGGGCACCGGCAAGACCCGCGTGCTCACGGCGCGCGTCGCGCGGCTGCTCGAGGCCGGCGTCGCGCCCGAGCGGATCCTGCTGCTGACGTTCACCCGCCGTGCGGCCTCGGCGATGCTGTCCCGTGCGGCAGCGCTCTGCGGTGATGCGCAGGCGGCGCAGCGCATCGCCGGCGGCACGTTCCATGCTGTCGCACATCGGATCGTCGCCGAGCATGCCCAGCACCTGGGGCTCGAGGACGCCACGGTGATCGATCCCGACGACGTCGTCGACCTCATCGATCTGCTGCGCGCCGAGCACGGCCTCGACGGCACCGAGGTGCGGCTTCCGACGACGCGCACGATCGCCGACGTCGCCTCCCGCGCGATCAACACCGCGACCCCGGTGCGGAAGGTCATCGAGGAGCAGTTCCCGTGGGCGCTCGAGCAGGCCGACGCGATCGCGGGGTTGCTGCGGCATTACCGCACCCGCAAGCGCGAGCGCGGCTTGCTCGATCTCGACGATCTGCTCGTCGCCTGGCGGGCGCTGGTGGCGGATCCCGATGTCGGAGCGCGCCTGCGGGCACGCTGGGACTGGGTGCTGGTCGACGAGTACCAGGACGTGAACCAGCTGCAGGTCGACATCGTGCGCGGCCTCTGCCCCGATGGGCGGGGGCTCACGGTCGTGGGCGATGACGCGCAGGCGATCTACGCCTTCCGCGGGGCCAGCGCGGGGCATCTGCTCGAGCTGGTCGAGGCGTATCCGGAGGCGACGCTCGTGCGGCTGGAGCGCAACTTCCGCTCCACCCAGCCGATCCTCGACCTCGCGAACGAGGTGCGTCCGGGCGAGATCGAGCTGCGGCTCGTCGCCGATCGCCCGCAGCAGGGGGTGCGGCCGGCACTGGTCACGTGCCGCAACGCCGACGACGAGGCCCGCACCGTCGCCGACCGGATCCTCGCCGCTCACGTCGACGGAATGCCGCTGCGCGCCCAGGCGGTGCTGATGCGCTCCGGGTCGCACAGCGCCCAGCTCGAGGTCGAGCTCAAGGTGCGCGGGATCCCGTTCCACAAGTACGGCGGCATCGGCTACCTCGAGACCTCGCACGTGCGCGACCTCCTGGCGAGCTTCCGGGTCGTGCTGAACCCGGCCGACGAGGTCTCGTGGTACCGGCTGCTCACCCGGCATCGGGCGATCGGCAAGGCCGGCGCCCGGAGCCTGGCCGGCATCCTCGCCGACGGCGGTATGGACCGGGCGGCCGACGCGGTGGCCGCAGCTCCTGCGAAGGCGCGCACAGGTCTCGCCTCGACGCTGTCCCTGCTGGGTGCGGTCGATGCGGCGAGCGCCGTCCCCGAGGTGGTCGAGGCGTGCCGCGGTGCGGTGGATCCGCTGCTGCGCGCGCACTACCCCGACTGGCATCGGCGGGTCACCGAGGTCGACACCATCGCCGAGGCGGCCGCGCGGCAGAGCGACCTGCGCACCTTCGTGAGCGAACAGGCCATCGACCCCGTGAACGTCGCGGGCGACTGGGCGAAGCAGCCGCACCTCGACGAGGACTGGCTGACGCTGTCGACGATCCACTCCGCGAAGGGCCTGGAGTGGGACGCCGTGCACCTGCTGCGCGCGAACGACGGCGCGATGCCGTCGGACATGGCGCTCACCTCGCCGGCCGGGCTGGCCGAGGAGCGGCGGCTGTTCTACGTCGCACTCACCCGCGCGCGCGACACACTCGACGTGTATGCGCCGTCGCGGCTGCCCACGCACCCGACGTCGTTCATGGCCAAGCACGTCGCCGCGAAACCCAGCCGGTTCCTCACGGAGCCTGCCCGCGCTCTGATGGAGTCGGTCAGCACGGTTCCGCTCTCCTCCGAGCCGACGTTCGAGCGGGTCGCCGCGGCACCCCGGGTGCGGCTCGACGCGTTCGATGACCTGTTCGCGTGAGGCCAGGGCGTCCCTGGCGGGTGCAGAGGAGCCCCGGCGAAGCGTCTGCGTCGCCGGGGCTCCTCTCGTGCGTCCGGACGGTCAGCTGCCGAGGACGTCGAGCTTGTTGTAGTGCTTGGCGAGGAGGTAGTACACCGTTAGGCGCTGCTTGTGGCCGGGGACCTGGTCGCCGACTGCGGCGATGGCCGCATCGATCTTCTCGTCGGAGTCGGTGACGCCGAGCTTCTTCTTCACGAAGTTGTCCCGCACGGTCTTGAGCTCCGCCTCGTCGCTGAACGAGACCTGACGGGCATCGGCGTCGCGCAGAGCCAGGGCGTACGTCTTCTCCATCTGGGCGACCACGGCTTCCGAGGCCTCGGGTGCGTACTTGCGGATGTCTTCCAGAGCGCTCATCTATTGCTTCCTTCCGAGAGTCGTCCCCTCCCCGGGGCCGTCGGTCTCATTCTGTCGTGGCGGCGGTGTCAGGTCGAGAGCGGATCTCGGATTTCACGGCTGGCGCATGGCTTCCTGGCGACGTGCGCCGGCGTCGTCTGCCGCGCGGAGTGTTGATTCCGCGACGCCTCTGTCTCGTCGCGTACCAGTTCGGGATCATGATCTTCCCGGCCGCCGTGCTCCACCATCGGCGCCGGAGCGCTCGGCGTGTGCGCCTCGTGGGGCAACGGAATCTACTGGAACACGCGCTACACGGGTACCCCGTTCTGCTGGGGCCGGTAACAGGTCACACTAGACAGTGAGGAGCTCACCGGATGGCCACACATTGCCCCCGGCGAGCCCCTCTCCGGGTCCTCATAAGGCACCACACGCCCAAGAAGGGAACCAGACCAATGACCACCTCACCTCGCCGCTTCAAGGCGCTGACCTACACGTCGATGACTCTGACCGCCGTGCTTCTGGTAACCGGCATCGCCATGACCGTCTACGCGTTCACGGGCCTCGACCGCGGATCGGCCGCGTTCAATGCGGCCGTCGGCTGGGCGCAGGCTGCGCTCATCGCGGCGGTCGTCATCGGTGTGGGCGCCATCCTCGTGCGTCGCTCGCTCGCACGCCGACGCCCACCTTCCGAGAACGCCCAGGCCTGAAACCAGCAAAGAGCCGAAACCGAAACCGTGGCAGATCATCGTGGCGAGGCTGGGCAGTAGCGCTCACTCTCGTCGGGGCTGCCGTCGTGCTCGGTGCGAACTTCCTTCAGGTGCAGCTGACAAATGTGCGCAAACCACGATTCGCACCCGATCAGAGCCAACCCCGGAAACCAGAAAACCCCCGGCTGACCGGGGGTTTCAATCGGTAGCAGGAGCGGGGCTTGAACCCGCGACCTCACGATTATGAGTCGTATGTCGTGGGACGACGGGTGCTCGTTGGTCGCCATCTGCCGCGTGATTCCGCGGATGTTGTCATGGTTGGTCGCGGCTGGTTGAGCATGGTTTCAGCGGAGCTGCCGGCACAAAACCGGCACGCTTTCTTCAGCCGACCGCCTACAGCGCCGGAACCTCAGTCCAGTCATCTGTCGGATGCTCTTCTCGCGCCATCATCATCTCGTAGTGTTGGTTCTGTTTGGTCTCCGTGAAGATGCGCTCGAACACGCTGAGGTAGGTCTCGACCGAGTGCATGGAGGGTGAATGGTCGTTGTCGTCGAAGATGCTGTGCGAGCCACCATTCGCCCACATGAAGAGTGAGTGGCAGATGAGCCGGTCATCGCCCGTGAACTTGTCGAGGATGCTGTCCTGACCAACGTCGCCGAGAACGTTGAAGTATGTCTCCAGGATTCGTCGCATCGTGTTCTCAAGTCCGATCGGCGTCTCGTATCCTCCGGCACGCCCCGCGTTCCGCACCTCATCCCAGAGTCTTCCGTATGAGGACTTGATCGGATTCGTTTCAAAGGACTCAATCGCGTGAGCGCGGTCGGCGTACTTCCGGATTGTGAAGTAGCGCCGACGCTTGTCCGGCTTCCGGCTGCGCTGGTAGGTGATCTCCTTGTGGAAGTGAACGTTGTGGGTCAGAACCACCACCTGCGCGACCTGCCCACCCCCGTTGATCGCCTCGTCCACAAGACCACGAATCAGCGCGCTCACCACCACCATGACATCGCTATCCATCGACGAGATCGGGTCGTCGATCACGGCGAGAATCGGTGCAGCCGAACCACCCGTGCGGGCACTCCGGAGCAAGTGGTAGTAATACAGGAACGATAGGAAGGTTCGCTCCCCTTCGCTGAGCGAACCAGCATCGAATGCCCCGTCGTTCCGGGTGATCGTGTACCCGTCCTCAAGTTCTTCCGAAGCAGCGAGCCGGAACGAGGTGAACCCAGTGTCCGAGAGCACTCGATTCATACGTTCAATCGTTGGTTTACTGGCTCTTCGCAGTTGAGGGTGTAGTCGAGGGTCGGGTGCGGGTTCGCGGATAGAGGTCGAGGTCTTCCAGGATGGGAGTTCCTACACTGCCCATTCGCC
>JAFDWM010000071.1 GCA_018268455.1 Actinomycetota bacterium
ACACCGTGTACCCGATGGAGCGGGGCGACGGGGTGTGGTCGATCGCGAAGACGATCATCGAGAACGCTCGCAACACGCGGGACTCGGACCGGATCCGTTCGCTGCGTGGCGACGCGATGTACCTGCCGGGGGTGGCCGCATGAGCGCCGAAGAGACTCCCGAGGAAGTCGTCGAGGTGTCGACGGAGGTCGTTCAGGTCGAGGCCGCGCAGACGGGCGAGATTGCCGCGGCTGACGCCGGACAGGAGTGGGGATCGGAGTCGCTGCTCCGGTTCGTGCGCGATCTGAAGCTCGCCTACCAGGCGGCGACGATGCTCGTCGGGACGTCGTTCGTCCCGGCGTCGTACAACGGGAAGCCGACGGAGGCTGCGGCGGCGATCGTCACCGGGCAGGGCCTCGGCCTGGATCCGCTGGCGTCGCTGCGGTCGATGGACGTGATCCAGGGCACGCCGGCGTTCCGTGCGATCACGATCCGCGCTGTCGTGCAGGCGCACGGGCACGAGATCTGGGTCGAGGAGTCGACGCAGCAGCGCGCGATCGTGAAGGGGCGCCGACGCGGCGACGCGAACGTCGTCACGTCGATGTGGGACATGGACCGAGCGCGCCGCCTGAACCTCACGAACAAGACGAACTGGAAGGCGCAGCCGGAGGCGATGCTCGTCGCACGCGCGACGGCGGAGGTCGGTCGGCTGATCGCCGCGGATGCGCTGCTCGGCATGGCGTACTCGATCGAGGAGCTCGAGGACGGTGTCACGCCCGAGTCGGCTCCCGCCGAGCAGGCGAAGCCGAAGGCCACGAGGACGGCCGCCCGCCGCCGCGTCGCACCGGCCGCACCCTCGGAGTCCGCGAGCGCGGCAGACGAGCCCACAGAAGCGGAGAGCGCGGAACCGAGCCCGTTGGACGATCCGATGCAGCTGACGCCGGAGGAACGCGCGGAGTACGGCATCGACGGCGGTGAGTCGTGAGCACGCGCTACCCGGTGGTCCGTAACCCGCAGGGCGCGATCCTCGGGACAGACTGGCGGCGTGTGCCGGGGATGGGCCTCGTGTCCGTCCCCGGCCGGATCCCGACGCACGACGTGCAGCCCGGCGACACAGTCCGCCTCGCCGAGCAGGACGTCGTCGTGCACAAGGTCATCGGATCCCGGTCCGCCGCGGTGCTGCACCTGGTGACGCGCAGCGCTGGCGGCGCCGAGCTCATCCACGAGGCCGTCATCGGTGAGGAGATCGACGTCGTCGCTGTCGGTGCGTTCGAGCCGGGAGCGGGATCGTGAGCAGCGTTGAGCACGCCGAGGAGCTGCCGCAGACGTGGCCGGGCGGGGAGCTCGTCACGGTCGACTCGATCGAGGCGTACGCGGAAGATGCGCGGCTCGTCGCGGAGGCGCCGCTGGACAAGGGCAAGCTCCTCACCCCGGACGACGTGGTCAAGGAGCTGGAGGTCGTGTCGAAGCATGCCGCCCGGATGGTGCGGGTGATCCACGAGGCGGAGGAGTTCAAGCGCCGTGCGGCGACGCGCCTGGAGCGCGCGAAGGCGACCGCCCGGCGGGCGAACGCTGGCCTGCCGCCGGCGCAGCAGACCGCCGCGGTGGTGCTCGCGACCGTCGAGGAGAAGGACGCGTGGGATGACGCGGTGACGGCGTTCGAGTACGCCCGTCGCGTCGGGAACCTCATGAAGGACTACACGGGCCGGGTCCAGTCGATCGGGAAGCAGATGGAGCTGATGTACGCGAAGGGCCCTGGTCGTGGCTGAGGTGAGTGCGGAGGACCGCAAGAAGATCAAGCACCGTGACGGCGGACGCTGCGCGTCGTGCGGCGCCGAGACCGGCTTGACGATGCAGCACCGCGCCGCGATCGGCATGGGCGGCACGTCGTACACCGTCGGGTTCGCAGGGCTGCTGACCGCGTGCGGTGTCTGCAACGGCGAGTACGAGCACGTCAAGCAGAAGGAGGCGCTCGTCTACGGCTGGAAGATCCGGTCGTGGGTGACAGCGCACGTCGTGCCGGTGTTCTACGCGCGCCGCCGTCTGTGGGCAGTGCTGTCCATCGAGGGCGGCGTCCGCCGGATCCCGGAGGCGGAGGCCGTGCGGATGATGCGTGCCGCGTACGGGCCGCAGTGGGACGAGTGGGTCGCTGAGTTGCCGACCCGGTTCGGTTTGGAGATGACGAAATGAGCGGTACGGACGGGGCCAACGGCATCGGCTGGATGGTCGACTTCGACGGCAAGGAGCGGCTGACGATCACGGTGGACCGGATCGAGGATGGTGTGACGCTCAAGGATGCGCTCGCCGCGATGAAGATCGCTCGCGACGCGTATCTCGCAGCGGAGAACGCCTACTACGCAGAGCAGGGCGCTGCGTCTTTGGAGCGGTCGCCGGCAGAGCGGCGGGCACGCCGGTGCGCGGTCTATCGATTCTTCGACGCCGGTGGGGCGCTTCTCTATGTCGGCAAGGCGATCGATCCCGTCGCACGGCAGAAGCAGCACGAGCACCGCGTCTGGTGGCCCGATGTCGCCCGTGTGGCGGTCGACTGGTTCGACAACGAGAGGCTCGCTCTCGATGCCGAGGACGTCGCGATCCGCGACGAGAACCCGCTCTACAACCGTGTGGGCGGTGGTCGCTGATGGGGTACAAGGCGCTGCACTGGGCATGGGAACTTCCACTGAAGTCGACCGACAAGTTCGTGCTGATCGCGCTCGCGGATCTCGCTGACGAGAAGCACTCGTGCTACCCGGGCCAGAAGGCTCTGGCGGCGATGACCGGAGCGTCCGAGGTCACGGTGCGCAGGGCCATCGCCCGCATGGAGGAACAGGGGCTCCTGACCCGTGAGGAGCGCCGCAACGAGGCTGGCTATAAGTCCTCGGATCGGTACTTCTTGCAGGTCGGAGTCTCCCTCGAATCTCACCGATCAATTCGACCGGTAGGCGATGATCTCACCGGTCAACCAGGGCAGATCTCACCGGTCACTCAGGACGACCTCACCGGTCAATCTGACCGGTACATAGAGGAATACCCACCAGAGACCCACCAGAGACCCACCAGTGGGCCGCGCAAGCGCGGCACCCGCATCCCGGATCCGTTCCTGCTCACCGCGGAGATGAAGGCGTGGGCGGCGGCCGAGGTCCCCGGGCTCGACGTCGTCGCGCACACCCGCGAGTTCGTGGATCACTGGCGTGGGGAATCGGGTGCGAAGGCGACGAAGCTCGACTGGGTCGCGGCGTGGCGGAACTGGATGCGGAAGGCGCACCGGTGGAACGCACCGAAGCAGCAGCGTGCGACGCCTGACGACCGGGTGCGGGACGGCCTCGACCGTGGCGCGAGGCTCGCCGCGCTGACCGCAGTGGGGGTGAGCGCGTGAACATCCAGCAGACGAACCAGCTGCTCATCCGCATCCAGATGATCGACAACCGGCAGATCGGCGACTCGACGGTCCTCGCCTGGCACGAGCTCGTCGGCGACCTGTCGTACGAGCACGCGCTCGAGGCCGTGAAGCTGCATCAGCGCGAGTCGACGGCGTACCTGACGCCCGCGCACGTCCGGGCGAACGTCGAGCGGATCATGCTCGCCGGGCTGGGCCGACGCGAGGACGAGTACGGGAACGAGATCGAGGCGGATCGGCCGGCGCTCGCCGCGTGGCAGCGCCTCCAACTGCAGAAGGGAATCAGCGCATGACCGAGCTGATCGTATGGACGAAGCCGTCGTGCGTGCAGTGCGACGCGGTGAAGCGCCGCGTCGTCGGACGCATCACAGGCAAGACGGGCCTGACCGGAGCCCAGGTGAAGGCGGCGTTCCTGGAGCTTGTCATCGCCGGCGTCGTCACCGAGCGCGACCTGACCGCGCCGGAGAACGCCCGCGACCTCGACTACTTCCGGGGCCTCGGCTACGTGTCGGCGCCGATCACCGAGTACGGCGGATCCGCGGTGCCCGGCTACATGCCGACCGAGCTCGACCAGATCCTCGACCGGTGGCTCGCTGATCACCCCGCGGAGGTGGCACCGTGAGCGACTACGACGACGTCCCGCCGGAGGATCCGTACGAGGTGACTGTCCTGAAGCTCGACGCGCACACGTTGATCGAGCAGCACGTCGTTGGCGCGGCGATGCGGTTCCCGCGCGCGGCGACCGACCTTCAGCGCGAGGTCACCGGATCCGACTTCCGCGACCTCCGCCTCGGCCGGATCTTCGACGGCGTGATCGCCGCCGCGCTCGGCGACGAGCCCGTCGACTACCTCACCGTGTGGCAGAAGCTCGCGGGGTGGGACGTGCGCGGGATCAACGTCACCGATCTGTCGGCGTGGTCTGACGCTGCCGTGTCTCCATCCCTGGGCGCGGCCCACGCGGCGACGGTGCGTCGGGAGTCGATGCGCAGGTCTCTCGCGAGCATCGGCGCGACGCTGCGCGAGACGACGGAGGATCCATCCGTAGCCGCGGCGCGCATCTCGGAGCAGCTGCGGGAGATCCGCGACGCGACGCGCTCGTCTGGAAAGTCCGTCCGCTGGCTGCGTGAGGTGCTGAACGTTCCGGAAGAGGATGACGCCTACGACTGGGTGATCCCGGATCTCCTTGAGCGGCAGGACCGGCTCATGCTGTCCGCCGGCGAGGGCGTCGGCAAGTCGACGTGGCTGCGGCAGGTCGCGGTGCTCGGCGCCGCTGGCATCCACCCGTTCTCGTTCCACCAGATCGAGCCGGTCAACGCGCTCGTCGTCGACGCGGAGAACTCCGAGCGGCAGTGGCGGCGCGCGGTCCGCGGCTTGGCCGACACCGCGGCGACCCGCGGGCGGCGGGACCCTCGCGATCACATGGCGGTGCACTGCGTCCCTGTGATGGACATCACCCGGCCGAACGATCTCGGACAGGTCCACCGGTGGATCGACGAGGTGAAACCGGACCTACTGCTCCTCGGCCCGCTGTACAGGGTCACGAAGGGGTCACTGAACGACGACGACGACGTGGCACCGGTGCTCGCCGCGCTGGACAGCATCCGGGAGCGGAACGTCGCGATGCTCATCGAGGTCCACGCCGGCCACGCCCGGTCGACGTCGGGTGAGCGGGAGCTGCGTCCTCGCGGATCGTCGGCGCTGCTCGGTTGGCCCGAGTTCGGGCTCGGGATCCGCCGCGACAAGGTCGCTGAGGGCCGCCGCCCGACGTTCTCCCTCGTCCGATGGCGTGGGGACCGCGACCGCCGCGAGTGGCCGACACGCATGACCCGCGGGGAGCACCAGATCTTCCCGTGGGAACCGACAGCCTTCTGAGAGATGGGGACAGGAATGGGAACGACGAAGAACCGGCGGATCGTGGACGCGCTCGACGACCTCACCGCCGAGCTGCGGACCGCGAACGCGATCAGCCTGCTGCAGATGCCGATCGCGGCGCTCGACCACGACAAAGGCGACAAGGCGAAGACGGACGTCACGAAGGCCCGGGTCGCCCGGGCGAACAGGCTGCGCGCGATCGTGCGCGCCGCGATCGGAATCGAGGAGCAGCGATGAACACGGAGACCATGGCTGGGCTCGTGATCGAGCAGGACGTGACGGAGAACGTTGTCGCCGTCGACTGGAACGACGACCGCGACGTGATCCTCACCATCTGGGACGAGCACCGCGACGAACACGCCCGCACGCTCACACGCGACCAGGCGCGCGAACTCGGCTCCGCCCTCATCGCGGTAGCCGACACGGCCGAGAGCGCGTCAGCGAGGCCCACACATACCAATCCAGCGGCATTCGATCTGATCCGGGTCCCGTCGATCTCGCCGGACTGCCGCGACGGTGGCAAGCATCGCGCGTGCGACGGCACCGCCTGGGACCACGAGCGGGACGAACTCACCACCTGCTCGTGCAGCTGCCACGACCAGGAGCGTGCGGAATGATGCGGTCCTACCTCGCCCGGGACATGATCGCGGTCTGGACTTGTCCCCAGATTGACGCGGCGGTCCCGATGGTGCCCACCGCCACGAGTACGTACAGCATCCAGGCGTCGGTGGCGCCGAGCTTGACGAAGCTCGCAAGCGCCGCAACCAACAAGCACAAGATGATGTCGGCCGACAAGGTCGCGACGGACGAGTACCACGTGAACTTCGCAAGGCGGGTGACCGGCGAACCGTCCTTGATGGAGCTGATGTGCGCCACCGCTGACGCCACGAGCAAAGAGGCACAGAGTTGGGCGAGCATGATCGCGTCAGACGATGTCATGTCCCGCTCTCTATCGGGGGTGGCGGCATGAGGATCCTCACCGTGCGTCAGCCGTGGGCCTGGGCGATCATCCATGGCGGGAAGGACGTCGAGAACCGGACCCGGAACATCGCCGGCGCCTACCGCGGACCCGTGCTCATCCACGCCGCGAAGCAGTACGACTACACCGGCGCGACGCCGACCCTGAGCCGGGCGCAGATCGCCGCAGGCGGCGCCACAAGCGGCGCCACAAGCGGCCGTCCGTGGATGACCCATCTCGGCCACGTCGTCGGCGTCGTGGACCTCGTCGACGTCCATCACGCCTCCGAGTGCGTCTTCGTGGGCGACGTGGTCGAGGACTTCGACGGCAACTTCGTGTCGCAGGAAGTCTCCTACTGCTCCCCGTGGGCCCAAGCCGAGAACGTCGAGCACCTGGTGCTCGCGAACCCGCGCGCGCTCGACGAGCCGATCCCGTACAAGGGCGGCCTCGGCCTCCGCAAGACGAACTTCGGCATCGCAGGCGACTGGCTGTACGAGGAGACCGACCGGTGCACATGCGGCGTCGGTTCCACCATCGGCGCCCTCTACGGGCACGAGCCTGGCTGCGGGCTTGAGCCGATCGCACGCCTGGCGGCGACGTCATGAGCCGCGATGTCGCGAAGGCATCGCTCGTGCACTTCCACTCCGACTACCCGAACCGGGCGTACTGCGGCACGACGCTCACGCGGGATACGCGCGTCTCCGAGCAGCGCACGTCCACCACCTGCCCGAACTGCAACGCGGCGATCGCCGCAGACGAGGAAGCCCGCTCATGAGCACTCTGCTGACCCTCAACACTGGCAACGACGGCCGACCCTACGACGAGTTCCTGCGCGAGAAGGTCGCGTTCGACCGATCCTTCGGGTTCGACGTCGCGGACGCCGACCTGTCGCCGATCTTCCAGCCCGATCACCCCGACTTCAAGCCGCACCAGCGCGACGTGGTGAAGTGGGCCGTCAAGGGCGGCCGGCGCGCGATCTTCGCCCGCTACGGCCTCGGCAAGTCCGTCATGCAGCTGGAGATCCTGCGCCTGTGCACCACGCACCGCGCCTCCGGATCCGTGAACGGCCGTGGGCTGCTGGTCGCGCCGCTCGGCGTCCGCTTCGACATCATCAAGGACGCCCGGCAGCTGCTCGGCATCGAGGTCCGCTTCGTCCGGCGCACCGCCGACATCGACCTCACCTGGTCCGGGCTGTACGTCACGAACTACGAGAGCGTGCGCGACGGGAAGCTGGACGTGAACCTCTTCGACGCCGTGTCGCTCGACGAGGCCGCGATCCTCCGCTCCTACGGTTCCGACACCTACCAGACGTTCCTGCCGCTGTTCTCGAACATCCGGTACCGGTTCGTCGCGACCGCCACCCCGTCGCCGAACCGGCACAAGGAGCTGATCCACTACGCCGGGTTCCTCGGCATCATGGACACCGGCCAGGCCCTCACCCGGTTCTTCAAGCGCGACAGCTCGAAGGCAAACGAGCTGCACCTGTACCCGCACAAGCGCCGCGAGTTCTGGCTGTGGCTGAACACCTGGGCGTGCTTCCTGCAACGCCCGTCCGACCTCGGCCACTCCGACGACGGCTACGCGCTCCCGCCGCTCGAGGTCGTCTGGGACCAGGTCGAGGTCGACATCCTCTCCGACCAGGTCGAGAAGGACGGGCAGGGTGTGCTCGTGCGCGGCGGCGCCATGTCGACCGTGGACGCCGCGCGGGAGAAGCGCCGCACCCTGAGCGCCCGGGTAGCCCGGGCGATGGAGATCGTGGACGCACACTCCGCGGCCGACACCGGGCAGATCATCCTGTGGTGCGACCTGAACGACGAGCAGGACGAGCTCGAGCGGGCGCTCACGGATATGGGCCTGTCGTTCTCGTCGATCCGGGGCGCCCAGTCGGACGTCGAGGTTGAGGAGCAGCTGCGGGCGTGGCTCGCCGAGGAGACGTACGCGCTCATCGGGAAGCCGATCATGCTCGGCCGCGGCCTGAACCTGCAGCAGTGCTCCGAGGCCGTGTTCGTCGGCGTCACGCACAAGTACGAGCAGACGATCCAGGCCGTGCACCGCATCCACCGCTTCGGACAGACGCGGGCCTGCCGGGTGAGCTTCATCTACGCCGAGACCGAGACCGACGTGCGCGACACGCTCCAGTCGAAGTGGGCCGAGGACGACCGCCTCACCGACACCATGTCCGACGTGCTCCGCGAGTTCGGGCTGTCCGCCACCTCGATCAGCACCGCCCTGACCCGGGCGATGGGCGTCGAGCGTGAGGTGCACACCGGCGACGGGTGGACGATCGCGCTCAACGACTCGGTCATCGAGTGGCGCGACCACGTCGAGCCGGACTCGTTCGGCCTGATCGTCACGTCGATCCCGTTCGGCGGGAAGTACGAGTACTCCCCGAACTACGCCGACTTCGGCCACGTCGACGACAACGCCCAGTTCTGGTGGCAGATGGACTACCTCACCCCGTCGCTGCACCGTGCGCTGATGCCCGGCCGGATCCTCGCCGTGCACGTGAAGGACTTCCCGATCCCCGGGTCGCAGACAGGCGCCGGCGTCTACACGTCCGACACGATGCACGCTGAAGCGATCGCGCACTACAAGAGCCACGGCTTCGACTACGCCGGGATGATCACCGTCACCACCGACGTCGTCCGGGAGAACAACCAGACCTACCGGCTCTCGTTCTCCGAGATGCTGCTCGACCACTCCAAGATGGGCGTCGGCGCCCCCGAGTACGTGCTGCTGTTCCACAAGCCGCAGACGGACCGGTCGAAGGGCTACGCCGACGAGCCGATCTCGAAGGTGTGCGCAGCCCACTACGCGCTGCTGAA
>JAFDWM010000072.1 GCA_018268455.1 Actinomycetota bacterium
CGGGGTCGTGAACATCGTCGTGGTGTCGTCGTACTCGATGAGCGTGCCGGGCTTGCCGGTGCCGGCGATGTTGAAGAACGCCGTCTTGTCGCTCACGCGCGAAGCCTGCTGCATGTTGTGCGTCACGATCACGATCGTGTAGTCGTTCTTGAGGTCCTGGATCAGGTCCTCGATGGCGAGCGTCGAGATCGGATCGAGGGCCGAGCACGGCTCGTCCATCAGGATCACGTCGGGCGCGACCGCGACCGCGCGCGCGATGCACAGACGCTGCTGCTGACCGCCGGACAGGCCCATGCCGGGCTTGTGGAGGCGATCCTTGACCTCTTCCCAGAGGTTCGCGCCGCGCAGTGACTTCTCGACGATGGCGTCCTCGTCCGACTTGGACAGGCGCCCGCCGTTGAGCTTGACGCCGGCGAGCACGTTCTCCTTGATCGACATGGTCGGGAACGGGTTGGGGCGCTGGAACACCATGCCGACCTGGCGGCGCACGAGCACCGGGTCGATGCCAGGGCCGTACAGATCCTCGCCGTCGAGCTCGACCGAGCCCGTCACGTGGGCGCCGGGGATGACCTCGTGCATGCGGTTGAGCGTGCGCAGGAAGGTGGACTTGCCGCAGCCCGACGGGCCGATGAAGGCCGTCACCGTGCGAGGTTCGATCTGCATGCTGACGCCTTCGACGGCGAGGAAGTCGCTGTAGTAGACGTTGAGGTCGGTGACGTCGATGCGCTTGGACATCGGAACTCCTGTCTGAGCGCCTAGCGGCGCGCCTTCGGGGCGAACTTCGCGGCGATCAGGCGCGCGACGAGGTTCAGGATGACGACGATGATGATGAGGAGGAGAGCGGATCCCCACGCCTCCTGGTGGGAGACCTCGGGCTGCGACTGGTCGGGGAACGCGATGCCGGTGTACGACTGCACCGCGAGGGTCGACATCGGCCCGCTGAACGGGTTCGCGTTGAGCGCGTTCGTGTACCCGGCCGCGATGTAGATCGGCGCGGTCTCGCCGATGACGCGCGCGATCGCCAGCACGGCCGCGGTGACCAGGCCGCCGACCGACGTGCGCAGCACCACTTTGAGGATCGTGCGCCACTTGGTCACGCCGAGCGCGTACGATGCCTCGCGCAGCTCCATCGGCACCAGTTTGAGCATCTCCTCGCTCGAGCGCACCACGGTCGGGATCATCAGGACGCACAGCGCCACGGCCGCGGAGAAGCCGCTGAACGCCTTGGGGCCCATGATGAGCGCGAACAGGGCGAACGCGAACAGACCGGCGACGATCGAGGGGATGCCGGTCATGACGTCGACGAGGAAGGTGATCACGCGCCGCAGCGGGCTGGTCGGGCTCGAGTACTCGGTGAGCCAGATCGCGGTCAGCATGCCGATCGGCAGCGAGATGATGCTCGCGAGGCCCGTGATGAGCAGAGTGCCGACCAGGGCGGGCCCCGCCCCGGCGACGGTCGTCGTCTTGAGGGTGTTCCAGTCGAACTGGCTCGTGCCCGTGCCGAAGATGAACTGCGGCGTGAGGCTCGAGATCCCCTGGGAGAACACGGTCCACAGCAGGGACACGAGGGGGATCAGCGCGAGCGCGAACGCGATCACCACGAGCCCGCGCATCACCCGGTCGACAGCCTGGCGCCGACCCTCGGCGATCGCCGACAGCGTGGCGATGGCGACCAGGTAGACGACGGTGCTGACCATGATCCAGCCGACGATGTCGAAACCGCCGCGGTTCGCCAGCAGGGCGAAGACCGCGCCCACGACGGCGAGCGCGCCGAGCAGCGTGTACAGCTCGGAGCGGCGCGGCAGACGACCGGCGTGCAGTGAGGAGGAGGACATGGCCCTGGACGTCGTCTTGGTGCGGGCAGCCGTGGTGGTCATGCGGTCACCGCCTTCTTCTTCCTGGGCGCCTTGGCGCGTCCGCCGGGGGTGGTCGAGCGGCCGATGATCCAGCGGGCGATGAAGTTCACGCCGAACGAGATCACGAACAGTGCGAGACCGGTCGCGATGAGCGCCTGGCGCTGCAGGGCGTTGGATCCGCCGAACTGGAGGGCGATGTTGGCCGCGATGGTGCCGGGGTTGTCGTCGCCGATGATCACGAACGAGTAGAGGAACTTCGGGGAGACGATCATGGCGATGGCCATCGTCTCGCCGAGGGCGCGGCCGAGGCCGAGCAGGATCGCGCTGAACACGCCGCTGCGGGCATAGGGGAACACCGCGAGCCGGATCATCTCCCAGCGCGTGGCGCCGAGGGCCAGCGCGGCCTCCTCGTGCAGCTGCGGAGTCTGCAGGAAGATCTCGCGGCTGATCGAGGTCATGATCGGCAGGATCATCACGGCGAGCACGATCGCACCGGCCAGCACGGTTCCGCCGGCGGCCGAGGCCGTGCCGTTGAAGAACGGCAGCCAGCTGAGGTGCTCGGCGGCGAAGGCGTTGAACGGCACCAGGAACTGGCGCATCGTGTAGAGGCCCCAGAGACCGAACACGACCGACGGGACGGCGGCCAGCAGATCGATGACGTAGCCGAGGGCTCCCGCAAGCCGGCGCGGGGCGTAATGCGAGATGAAAAGTGCGATGCCGATGGCGACGGGCGCGCCCATCAGCAGTGCGAGGAACGACGCCCAGATCGTGCCGAAGATCAACGGGCCGACATAGGCCCAGATGTTCGGGAAGCCGACGGTGTTGCCGGCCGTGGGGTCGGTGATCCGCGGATCCGTCTTCCAGTTGGCGGCGATCGCCGGCGCAGCCTGGATGATGAGGAAGATCGCGACACCGGCGAGGATCACCATGATGAGCCAGGCGGCTCCGGTGCTGAGCCCGAGGAAGACGCGATCGCCCGCCTTGCCGGGGGAGGGGAGCACCGCGGCGGCGGCCGGGCCCTTCTGGGCCCGACCGCCGGCGGTCTGAGTGTCAGAACTCACAGTGTCGTGATCCGTTCGATTACTTGACGGTCGCGAGCGTCTTCTGCACGCTGTCGAGCACCGACTGCGGCAGCGGTGCGGAGCCCGCCTTGGCCGCCGCGACCTTCTGGCCGGTCGGCGTGGCGATGAACTTCAGGTACTCGATGGTCGCGGCCGAGTTGTCGGCGTTGGCGAAGGCGAGCGGCACGATCGCGTACGACAGCAGCGGGATCGGGTAGGCCGTGGTGTCGGCCTTGATCTTCGCGTAGTCGAACTTCATCGAGAGGTCGCCCGCGACGCCGTTCGAGGCGGAGGTGCCGCCGGCGGTCAGCGCCGCCGCGACGGCGTCGTTCGAGAATGCGATGCCGTCGACGGTCGCGGCGGACACGCCGTCGATCAGCGCGGAGTGGTCGAGGTAGCCGATGGATCCGGGCACCTTGGAGACCTCGGTCGCGACGGCGCCGCCGCCCTTCTGCGCGTCGACACCGGGGATGTCGGCCGGGAAGGTGCCGCTGCCGGGCCACGTCCAGTCGGCCGCGTCGGCCGCGTGCAGGAAGTTGGTGAAGTTGGTGGCGGTGCCCGACGAGTCGGAGCGGACGACCACGTTGATCTTGCCGGCGGCGAGCGCCTTGCCGCCGTTGTCCTTGGCGATCGCGGCGTCGGACCAGTCGGTGATCTTGCCGGAGAAGATCTTCGCGATCGTCTCGGTCGACAGGTTGAGGTCCTTGCCCAGCGCCGAGTTGTAGGCCACGGCCACGCCGTCGAGGTAGATCGGCAGGTTCACGGCGCCGCCGGTGAACTTCGCGGCAGCCGAGGTGGTCTCGTCGGCCGACAGCGGGGCATCGGATCCGGCGAAGTCGAGCGAGCCGGCGAGGAAGTTGGTGCGACCGCCGCCCGAGCCGAGCGTCTTGTCGTAGTTCACCGTGACACCGGTGGCGAGCGAGGTGAAGGCCGCGGTCCACGCGGTCTGCGCGTTGGCCTGCGCAGACGAGCCGCCCGCCGTGATCGTTCCCTTGACGGACGCGTCGACCTTCGGCGCGGCGGCCTCGGACGAGGGGGCGGAGGTCGGGTCGGAGGCGGGGGTCGAGGAGCAACCGGCGAGGGCGAGTGCCGCGATGGCGGCGACGGCGCCCAGGGGGGCTACGCGAGAGATCTTCACTGTGGATCCGTTCGATCGTTGATCAGGGTGAGGCCCGGTGCGGGGCACGCACAGTGACGTTACGGCGGACGGTTAACGAGACTCGTCCCCAGGGGTTAACGGACGGTGAACGGATCCTGGCCGTGTGCGGACGGGCGCCGCCGCGGACGGACGCCGGCGCGGACGTCGCAGCCCCTCGCGGCGTGGGCCGCGTCGGGTCAGATCTTCGGCAGATGCGTCTCGATCGAGATGATGCCGGATCCGGGGTTGGTCGCGCTCAGGTGCACGACGCTGAACGCGCCGACATCGAGCGCGGAGGCGCTGCCGAGGTAGGAGCCGTGCATCGTGCCCGTCGCCAGCGCGATCTCGCGGAGGATGTCGGGCAGGACGGGGCCGTGGCTGCAGAGCACCGCCGGCTTGCCGGAGCGCACGCGCTTGCCGATCACCGTGCGCGGATCCGACAGCCCCTCCTCCCAGGCATCCTGGCTGATCAGGTCGGTGCGGGCGATCTTGCGCCCGATCGCCTCGGCGAGCGGCGTGACCGTCTGAACGCAGCGCACGGCATCGCTCGACACGATCTTCTGCACGCCGAACGCGCGCAGCGGTCCGACGATCGCCTTCGACTGCGCATGCCCGCGCGGGGTGAGCGGGCGGGAGGCGTCGGATCCGCGCCAGACGCCGCGGCTCACCGCCTTGGCATGGCGCAGCACGATGAGCGGGAACGTGCGCAGGGCGCCGTCCTGGACGAGCTTGTCGAAGGCGTCGAGGATCTCGACGTCGACGGGGTAGCTGAGCCGGGTGCGCGCCTTCTTCAGGCTCACCCACTCGATGGCCGCGATCTCGCGGTTCGGCACGAACTGCGAGTCGCGCACGGCGTCATCGGTGGCCTCGGTCGCCCAGTAGTGCACGACCTTCTGCTTGCGGTTCGCCATCGTGTAGCGGGAGACGCCGACCGGCACCCCCAGCACCACGCGGATCCCGGTCTCCTCGAAGATCTCGCGCACCGCGGTCTCCGCGAGCATCTCACCCGGGTCGACCTTGCCCTTGGGCAGGGTGACATCCCGGTACTTGGTGCGGTGGATCAGCAGGATCCGCACCTTGTCATCGACGATGCGCCAGACCAGGCCTCCGGCCGCGTACACGGCGCGATCCGGGCGGTCGGCGACGACCGTGATCCCGGTCGTATCCGCTGTCGCGGCCTTCGGCCCGGTGGCGCTCGGACTCATCGGACCGCCCGGGCCCGCCGACGCTTCTGCACTTCCGACATGGTCCTATCCTGCATGTCGACCAGTGCTGCGCCGTCCTCATCGAACGCGCGCCGCGTCCACACGCCCTCCGCGCCGAGATGCCAGGAGCTGGTCCCGGGAGACATCGCGAGGTCGAACAGCTGCAGCAGCTCCTCGATGTGCTCCGGGGCGGTGACGCGCACGAGCGCCTCGACGCGGCGGTCGAGGTTGCGGTGCATCATGTCGGCGCTGCCGATGTAGACCTGCGGATCCCCGTCGTTCTCGAAGGCGAAGATGCGTGAGTGCTCGAGGTAGCGGCCGAGGATCGAGCGCACCGTGATGTTGTCGGTGATGCCCGGCAGATCCGTGCGCAGGCTGCAGATGCCGCGCACCCACACCTCGACCGGAACACCGGCGGCGCTGGCCCGGTACAGCGCGTCGATGATCTGCTCGTCGACCATCGAGTTGACCTTGATGCGGATCCGTGCGGGCTTGCCCATCACGGCGTTCTCGCGCTCCCGGTCGATCTGACGCAGCAGGCCCTTGCGCAGGTGCAGCGGCGCGACGAGCAGGCGCTTGAACTTCTTCTCGATCGCGTAGCCGCTGAGCTCGTTGAACAGGCGGGTGAGGTCGCGGCCCACCTGCGGGTCGGTGGTGAACAGGCCGAAGTCCTCGTAGATGCGGCTGGTCTTCGGGTTGTAGTTGCCGGTGCCGATGTGGCTGTAGCTGCGCAGCACGCCGTCCTCCTCGCGGATGACGTTGACGAGCTTGCAGTGGGTCTTCAGCCCGACCAGGCCGTACACCACGTGCACGCCGGCCTTCTCGAGCTTGCGCGCCCAGACGATGTTGTTGGCCTCGTCGAACCGGGCCTTGACCTCGACGAGTGCGAGCACCTGCTTGCCGGCCTCGGCCGCGTCGATCAGCGCCTGCACGATCGGGCTGTCGCCGGAGGTGCGGTACAGCGTCTGCTTGATCGCGAGCACATGCGGATCCCGTGCCGCCTGCTCCAGGAACGACACCACGCTGGTGGTGAACGACTCGTACGGGTGGTGCACGAGAACGTCGGCCTTGCGGATCGCCTTGAAGATGTCGATGCGCTCGTTCGCGCCCGGTTTGAACGCGACGGCGGTGGTCGGCACGTGCGGCGTGTAGCGCAGGTCGGGTCGGTCGATGCGGCCAAGGCCGAACAGCCCGCGCAGGTCGAGCGGCCCGGGGAGGCGGTAGACCTCCTGGTCGGTGATGTCGAGTTCGCTGATCAGCAGGTCGAGCGTGACGTCGTCCATGTCGTCGGTGATCTCGAGGCGGATCGGCGGGCCGAAGCGGCGCCGCAGCAGCTCGGCCTCGAGCGCCTGGATGAGGTTCTCCGACTCGTCCTCCTCGATCTCCACGTCTTCATTGCGGGTGAGCCGGAACGCGTGGTGGTCGAGCACCTCCATGCCGGGGAACAGGTCGTCGAGGTGGTTCGCGATGAGCTCTTCCAGGCGGATGAAGCGCACCGACCCGTCGGAGGTCGGGACCTCCACGAACCGCGGCAGCATCGGGGGCACCTTCAGGCGCGCGAACTCCTGCCGCCCGGTGCGGGCGTTGCGGATCCGGATCGCGAGGTTCAGCGAGAGGCCGGAGATGTACGGGAACGGGTGGGCCGGGTCGACGGCGAGCGGCATGAGCACCGGGAAGACGTTGGCCTGGAAGTAGTCGGTCAGCTCGGCCTTGGCCTCGCCGTCCAGGTCGTCCCAGTCCATGAAGTCGATGCCCTCGGACGCGAGCCGGGGCCGCACGAGCCCGGTCCAGGCCTCGGCGTGGCGCACCTGCAGCCTGTGCGCCTCGGCCGAGATGTCGGCGAGCACGTCGGCGGGAGCGCGGCCGACGTTGGTGGGCACCGCGAGCCCGGTGAGGATGCGCCGCTTGAGGCCGGCGACGCGCACCATGAAGAACTCGTCGAGGTTGCTCGCGAAGATCGCCAGGAAGTTCGCCCTTTCGAGCACCGGGAGCGTCTCGTCCTCCGCCAGCTCGAGCACTCGCTGGTTGAACGCGAGCCAGCTCAGTTCGCGGTCCAGGTAGCGGTTGTCGGGCAGGAGCGAATCGTCTGGCGCGACCAGTTCGTCGAAGTCGTCGTCCTCTGCGTCGCCGAGACCGGAGTCGGCCAGTGCGGGATCCATCATGTGCTCATCATTGCAGGGGGACGTGACACTGCGGTGAACGGGTTGCGGATCCGCTCACTGCCTGGCTGCGGCGGGGTGTGGTTCACCCTCGTCGGCGTTGAAGCGGTAGCCGACGTTGCGGACGGTGCCGATGAGGTGCTCCTGGTCGCCGAGCTTGGCGCGCAGGCGGCGCACGTGCACATCGACCGTGCGCGTGCCGCCGAAGTAGTCGTAGCCCCACACCTCGCTGAGAAGCTGCTCGCGCGTGAACACCCGCGACGGGTGCGTGGCGAGGAAGTGCAGCAGCTGGAACTCCTTGTAGGTGAGATCGAGCGGGGCACCGCGCAGTTTGGCCGAGTAGGACTGCTCGTCGATGGTCAGGCCCGAGCTCTGCACGCGCACCGGCTCGGCGGTCGGCTCCTCGTGGGACAGGGCGAGGCGGATCCGCGCGTCGATCTCGGCGGGACCGGCGGTCGTGAGCAGCACGTCGTCGATGCGCCACTCGCCGCTCACCGCACTCATCCCGCCCTCTGTGACGACCAGCAGCAGCGGCCCGCGCAGGCCGGTGGTGCGGATCAGGGTGCACAGCGATTTCGCGGCGACGAGGTCGCTGCGGGCATCGACGATCACCGCATCCGCGTCTGGTGCGGAGACCAGCTCGGCGGGGGTGGCGGGGATCGTGCGGACGCGGTGGCTCAGCAGCTCCAGGGCGGGCAGGACGGGTGCCGCCGTGGGAGCCGACGTCAGCACCAGCAGTTGCGCCACGCGGATCCTTTCCGGATCACACTCTACCCAGCGCCTCTGCAGGTGCCGGCGTCGATGACATCACAGCGCACATACGCGGATCCGATATGAGTGCGGCGCGGTGTCCGATCGGGCCTGGTCGGGAGGAGAACTCGCGCTCGGGAGGAGAGACGGCGGTGAAACATCCTCCCGAAGCAGAGTTCTCCTCCCGAAGGCGCGGGGATGCGCACGCACGGAGTGCTCGCGGGGACGACATCGCGTGGTCAGCACAGCCCGATGTCCAGCGTCACCGGCTTCGACAAAGGTGGGACAATGGGCGCATGTCGGATCCTGCTCTCGCGCCGCGCAACCCGCTCATCGGCCTCGTCGTGACCTGGGCCGTCGCGGCGGTGGGAGCGATCCTGATCGGACTGTTCGTGCCGGACACGCAGCTGATGACCTGGTATGTGATCGGATTCGGGGTCTGCGTGCTGCTCTCGTTCGCGGTGCAGTTGGTGCGCGGCGAGACGCACGGCTACATCCTGCGCGTGTCGGCAGGGAGCCTGGGCGCGTTGCTGGTGATGGGGCTCGTGTCGGCGGGCTTCGGGATCTCGACGCTGTTCACCAGCTGAGGCGTGAAGCGGCACCGGGCGTCGCGCGGCACGATCGGGGCCCGGAACGGGCATAGAGTAGGGGCATGGACATCGTCGCGCTCGAACTCTTCTTCGTCGGCCTGCTG
>JAFDWM010000073.1 GCA_018268455.1 Actinomycetota bacterium
CGTCCCCGGGTGACCAGGCGCAGATTGAAGTCCCAGTCGCCCACCACATCGAGCGATTCGTCATACCCGCCGAGCTCATCGAGCACCGTGCGGCGCACCAGCAGCCCGATCGGCACGACGCGATTCTGCGTCAGCAGATCGAAGAGGCTCACCAGCTCGCCCGGCGGCACGAAGGGGCGCCGCTCGATGTCGACGAGTGTCGTGCCTTCGACCCGCTCGACCACGATCTCCGTGGCCGCCGCGACGGCGAGCGCATCGGGGTTCGCCTCTAGGTGCCCGACGGTGGCGGCGAGGAATTCCGGATCCCACGTGTCGTCGTCGTCGTGGATCGAGACGTACTGACCCGACGAGGCCTGCACACCGGCGTTCGACGCGGCTTCCATGCCACCGCTGACCGGACGATGGATCAGCTGGGCACGGCCGGCGAGCGGCTCGGCCCGCGCGGCCAGAACCTCATCCACCGGTGTCGGCTCGCCCCCGTCGTTGACGACGATGACCTCCCAGCGGCTGAAGGACTGCGCCAGGATGTCGTCCATGGCGCGCGCCAGCATCGTGGCTCGATCCTTCGTGCGGATCACGATCGAGACGATCGGCTGCTCGGTCACCTTCTTGCGCGCCTTCTCTCAGGACCCGGATGCGGACCCGAGGGTGTGCCTGCCGGATGTCGGTCTCGGTCCAGCCTACCGGGCATCGACCTGACGGCTGGCTGGATCGCGGACCGCGCGTCCGGTCCGCCGCTGTATCGATGCACCCTTTTGACACCGGATCATCGGTGATATCGTGCCAAAGCCGTGCGATCCAGAGGAGGTGATACCCATGAACGAATCGACGTGGGTGCTCCTCGGTGAGGTCACGGTCGGGCGATAGGTCGTCCGGGAGCGCCGTGTACGCGCACTCCCGAGAGGCACGACCATGAACATCACTCCTGAACTCCGCTTCACCACGGAAAGGCCTCGCGACGACGGCATCGTCGAACGCGAGGTCGTTCTGACCGGCGTCGACGGCGAGATCCCCGGCATCCTGTGGACGCCCGGATCCGCCTCCGCCGATGCCCCTGTCCCGCTGATCCTGCTCGGCCATCCGTCCGGTCCCGGCCTCGCCCGGATGCGTCCGCGGCTGGACGCCCGCGCCCGCGGCGCGGCCGAGATCGGCTGCGCTGCGGTCGCATTCGAGTTGCCCGGCAACGGCGCGCGTCCCGCGATCCCCGAATTCCAGAGCGCCCGCGCCGACCTGATGCTCGCGCTCGACGCCGGCGAGCGTCCGAGCGAGGACGTCATCGAGCGGCTGGTCCTGCCGCTCGTCGACCGCGCGGTGCCCGAATGGCAGGCCGCCCTCGACGTGCTGCTCGCGCTGCCCGAGATCGGAGGGCCCGTCGCCTACTCCGGCGGCGTGCTCGCGATCGGGATCCGGCTCGCCGCGATCGAAGAGCGCATCGTCGCCGCCGGCCTGTTCGCCGGCAGCTACGTGCCGCAGCGGATGCTCGACGAGGTCCGCCGCGTCAGCATCCCGCTGCACGTGCTGCTGCAGTGGGACGACGAGGGCAACGACCGGCAGCTGGCGCTCGACGTGTTCGACGCATTCGGATCCGCCGAGAAGACCCTGCAGGCGAATCTCGGCGGTCACACCGGCATCCCGGCGTACGCCGCCGAGGATGCGGGGCGGTTCTTCGCCCGGCATCTGGTTCCCGCGCGCTGAACACGACGGCGGCCCCGGGATCGGATCCCGGGGCCGCCCTGGTCGGCAGTCGAGCGTCAGTTCAGGCCGTTGGCCTTCAGCCAGGCCGTGGCGATCTCGGCCGGCTGCTTCTTGTCGACCGTGCTCTGCACGTTGAGCTTCACGAGCTCCTCGGTGGTGAGCTTGGCGCTGACCGCGTTGATCGCCTTCGAGATCTTGTCGGCGACCTTGGCGCTCGCGATCGGTACGACGTTGGACGACAGGATCATGTTCTTCGGATCCTTCAGCGCGACGATGTCGCCCTTCTCGAACGCCGGGTCGGCCGAATAGATGTCGGCGACCTGCACGGTTCCGGCCTGCAGCGCCTCGAGCGTGGTCTGGCCGGTGGCCGAGAAGGCGAGGTCGACGCCGTAGTCGGTCTTCGCCGCCGCGGGGCCGTAGGGGCGCTTCTCGAACTCGGGCGCCGCGCCCACGGTGACCGGAGCGGGCATCTTGGACAGGTCGGCGATGGAGGACAGCCCGAACTTGTCGGCGTTGGCCTTGGTCACCGTGTAGGTGTCCTGATCGGCGGCCTTGGCGTAGTCGAGGGCGACCAGGCTCGACGGCAGCGCCTTCTTCAGCGCGGCGTACACGTCGTCGGGACTGTTCGTGTCGGCCTTGCCGCCCAGGTACTCGAGCAGGTTGCCGGTGTATTCGGGGAACAGGCTGATCGCCCCCGACTTCACGTCGGGCATGTAGGCGTCGCGCTGGCCGATGTTGAACTTACGCTCCACCTTCAGGCCGTCCTTCTCGAGGGCCTGCGCGTAGATCTCGGCGATGATCTCGTTCGAGTAGTACGCCTGGGATCCGACGACGATCGTGTCGGAGGATCCGCCGGCGGCCGAGTCGGTGGGCTTGTCCAGCGGGTTGCTGGAGCTGCATGCGCTCAGGGTGAGCGCGACGGCGACCGCGGCCGCGGCGGCGGTCGCGATGCGGGTGATGCGAGCGGTGAACATGGTGTTCCTCTCTGGTGCGGTCTGTGGTGCCTCGGGATGCTGTGGTCGGGGGTGGACGGATGGGGGATCTGCGGAGCGGCTCAGGCGCGGGCGGCGCGCAGCGGGCGACCGCGGGGACGGCGCTCCTCGGCGGACGCCGTCACGCGCACGCCGACGGGGATGGCGGCGCGCTGCGCGAGGGCGAACAGCAGGTCGGCGAGCAGGGCCAGGACGGCGACGAGGAGCGCACCGGCGAGCACCTGCGGGAAGTCGCCCAGCTGGATGCCCTGGATGATGGGGAAGCCGAGACCGCCGAGATTCACCCAGGCGGCGATCGTGACGGTCGCGATCACCTGCAGCGTCGCGGCGCGCAGACCGCCGATGAGCAGCGGCAGCCCGAGCGGCAACTCCACCTTCCAGAACACCTGCCACGGCGTCATGCCCATGGCCTTGGCTGCGTCGATCACGCGCGGCTCGATCGCCTCGATGCCGGTGTAGGCGCCCGCCAGCAGCGACGGGATCGCGAGCAGCACGAACGTGACCAGCGCCGCGGCCGGCACCTGCAGCACGCCGAACAGCAGCACCAGCAGGATCAGCAGCCCGAACGACGGGATCGCGCGTGCGGCGCCGGAGATCGCGACCGCGACCTCGCGACCGCGGCCGGTGTGGCCGATCAGCCAGCCGGCCGGCACGGCGATGATCGCCGCGATGAGCACCGACAGCACCGTGTACAGCAGGTGCTGCCCGAGCAGTGTGGGCAGCGCGTAGCTGCCGGTCCACTGTGCGGGATCCAGCATCCACCGGATCGCGTCGACGAAGAGGTTCATGCCGCCCCTCCCGCCGTCACCGGCGTCTCGACCGGATCCGTCTCGACCGGATCCGTCAACGGCGCCACCCCGCGCGTGCGGCGCCGCGACGCACGCTGCCAGGGCATGAGCACGCGGCCCAGCAGCACCAGCAGCACGTCGACGACCAGCGCCAGCAGCACCACGGCGACGACGCCGGCGAACACCTCCTCGATGAGGCGGCGGTCGAGGCCGTTCGTGAACAGGTAGCCGAGGTTGCTGACGCCGATCAGGATGCCGACCGTGGCCAGCGCGATCGTCGACACGGCGGCCACGCGCACGCCGGCCAGGATCACGGGCCCGGCGAGGGGAAGCTCAACCGTGAAGAATCGGCGGGCGGATCCGTAGCCCATCGCCGTGGCCGCACGCTGCACGTCCTGATCGACCGAGTCGAGCCCGTCGGCGACGGAGCGCACCAGGATCGCGACGTTGTAGATCGTGAGCGCGCCGACGAGGTTGTACTCCTGGGACGCGGAGTAGCCGAACACCGTCGGCAGCAGCAGGAGCAGCGCGAGCGACGGGATCGTGTAGAGCAGCCCCGTGAGCGCGATGACCGGCCCGCGTACCAGCCGGTATCGCCAGGCGACCCAGCCGAGCGGCACGGAGACGACAACCCCGAGCACGAGCGCGATCAGACTCTGCCGCAGGTGCGTTGCGGTCAGATCGAGGATGAGCCCGAGGTTGTCGATGATCCAGGTCACGTCAGAGCGCCGTTCCTTCTCGCGGAGCGCCCTCGACCTCATGCGGCGGATCGGCGTCGGGCAGCGAGGTGGGGGACTGCACGAGTGTGCCCTGGGCGCGGCCGTCGGCATCGACCACGACGGTGCCCTGCGGCGTGTGCTTGAGATGCAGGGCGCGGCGACCGCGATCGGCGCCGATGAAGGCCGCCACGAAGTCGTCGGCGGGGGCGGCGAGGATCTCCTCCGGCGCACCCTGCTGCACGATGCGGGCGGCCTTGTCGAGGATGACGATCCGGTCGCCGAGCAGCAGCGCCTCGTCGATGTCGTGGGTGACGAACACCACGGTCTTGCCGAGTTCGCGCTGCAGGCGCAGCAGCTCCTGCTGCAGCTCGGTGCGCACGATCGGGTCGACCGCGCCGAACGGCTCGTCCATGAGCAGGATGTTCGGATCGGCGGCGAGCCCGCGCGCCACACCCACGCGCTGCTGCTGCCCGCCGGAGAGCTGGCTCGGATACCGCTCGGCCATCGCCTGGTCGAGTCCGACGGTGTCGAGCAGGGCGCGGGCACGCTCGTGCGCCTCGCGCTTGGCGACCCCGTTCAGGCGCAGCACTGTGGCGACGTTGTCGATGACCGTGAAGTGCGGCATCAGACCGGAGTTCTGCATGACGTACCCGATGCCGCGGCGCAGCGCCACCGGATCCTTCTCGAGCACGCTCTCGCCGTCGATCTCGACGGTTCCCGCGGTCGGCTCGACCATGCGGTTGATCATTCTCAGCAGCGTCGTCTTGCCGGATCCGGAAGAGCCGACCAGCACGGTCGTCTGGCGGGCCGGGATCACCAGGCTGAACTCCCCGACGGCGGTGGTGCCGTCGGGGAACGTCTTGGTGACGGAGCGGAATTCGATCATTCGCGGCTCAGCACCCGGTCAGGGCGTGATCTCCACGCGCCGGTCGAAGGCGACGTAGCCGGAGAAGTCGACACCCACCTTCTCGATCGCGGTGGGGTACGGGTGCGGGTAGGCCCAGGCGAGATCCTTGTGGTCCTGCTCATCGACCCGGATCGAGTAGTACTGGCACTCACCCTTCCACGGGCAGGTGTACGGCGTGGGGCTGGTCTGAAGTACGCCCTCGGTGATCGACGTGGGCGGGAAGTAGGCGTTGCCCTCGATCTTCACGATCGCGTCGTCGTCGACCTCGGCGATGACGGTTCCCTCGAAAACAGCTCGCATGCTCGTCCTCCTCGGCAATTGCCGTCGTTTCCCCGGTGGGCCGTGTCTTCGACAGTACGCGGGGCCTCTGACATCGGGAACAGGCGGGCCGTCTTCCTGATTCCCGACGGTCGCCGAACGCGGGATCTCCGCTCAGGCCGATGCGCGTCCGTACGCCTCGAGCAGCCGCAGCCAGACCTCGCTCATCGTCGGATACGACGGGACCACGTGCCAGAGCCGCGACACCGGCACCTCGCCGGCGACGGCGACCGCGCCGGCCTGGATGAGCTCGGCCACGTCGGGCCCGACCATCGTCACGCCCAGCACCACACCGCGGTCGTCGTCGACGACCATCCGGGCGCGCCCACGGTACCCGTCGGCGTGCAGCGACGCGCCGGCGACCGATGAGAACTCCACATCGACCGCGCGCACCCGGTGCCCGGCCTCGACCGCGGCCCGCTCGGACAGGCCGACCGCGGCGACCTCCGGGTCGCTGAACACGACCTGCGGCACCGCGGCGTGGTCGGCGGTCGCGACATGCCGGCCCCACGGGGCGTCATCGACCGGCTCTCCGTGCGCGCGGGCGGCGATCACGTCGCCCGCCGCACGGGCCTGGTACTTGCCCTGGTGCGTGAGGAGCACCCGTCCGTTCACGTCGCCGACCGCGTACAGCCAGTCGGATCCGGGCACACGCAGGGTGTCGTCGGTGCGGACCCAGGATCCGGGCTCGAGGCCCGCGACCTCCAGCCCGATGTCGCCGCTGCGGGGCGTGCGGCCGGTCGCGACGAGGATCTCCGTGGCGTGCACGTCGCCGCCGTCGGTCGTGACGGTCACGCCGTCGGCGTCGCGGGAGACGCTCTTCGTGGCGACGCCCGTGCGCACGTCGACGCCCAGCGCACGCAGGCCCTCGGTGACGAGGTCGCCGGCGAACGGCTCGACGCCGCCGAGCAGGCCGCTGCGCGCGAGCACCGTGACGGCGGATCCGAGTGCCGCGTACACCGTGGCCATCTCCACGGCGACCACGCCGCCGCCGATGATGACGAGCGAGGCCGGGATCTCCTGGACGCTGGTCGCCTCTCGGCTGGTCCAGGGGTGCGCCTCGGCGAGGCCGGGGATCGGCGGGATCGCCGCATCGGATCCGGTGCTGATCGCGACCGCATGCCGGGCGGTGAGGGTGCGCACCGTGCCGTCGGGCTGGGGGATCGCGACCTGCTTCGCGGCGCTGAGGCGGCCGTGACCGCGGACGAGGTCGATGCCGGCGGAGTCGAGCCAGGCGACCTGGCCGTCATCCGTCCAGTGGCTCGTGAACTCGTCGCGGCGGGCGAGCACGGCCGTGACATCGAGGTCACCGGTGACCGCCTCGGCCGCGCCGCCGACGTGCCGCGCCGCGCGCAGCACCTGCGGCGAGCGCAGCAGCGCCTTCGACGGCATGCAGGCCCAGTACGAGCACTCGCCGCCGACGAGCTCGCTCTCCACGATCACCGCGGTGAGTCCGCCCTGCACGGCGCGGTCGGCCACGTTCTCGCCGACCGGACCGCCGCCCAGCACGATCAGATCGTATTCGTCGGTCATGGGAAGCCTTCCCTCGTCATGTGGGTGCCGGCCAGTCGTGGACGCCGACGCCGATCCCACCCTCCCAGAACGCGAGACGGCGGGGCGGGATTCCTACGGAATGGTCAGATTCGCGGAGCCGAGGGGGATGAGGCCATCTGCCGGTCAGATCACCCGACAACGGTCGCAGTCAGTCTCCGTGGAAGTCCCATCCGGGGGCGCCACCTTTGTCCCGGTCCTCGGCATAGCGCGGCGCCATCGACTCCATCTGGTCCATCACAAGCTTGATGGCCTCGGGCTGCTTGTCCGGCGGGTACTTGTACTTCACGAGCAGCCGCTTGATCGAAGAACGCAACTTCGCGCGCACGTCATCACGCACGGTCCAGTCGGTGCGGACGTCGCGACGCATCACCGCAACGAGCTCTCGCGCGATCTGCGCGAGCACATCCTCACCCTGGATCGTCACAGCCGAGTCGTTCTGCGCGACGGCGTCGTAGAAGGCCAGCTCGTCCTGAGACAGCGGTGGCGAGAAGTGCTGTCCGCGCGCTGCTTCGGCGGCGACATCCTTGGCGAGCGCGACGAGTTCGGCGATCACTTCGGCGGCCGTGAGCTGCTGGTTCGTGTAGCGCTTCATGATCTCCGCGATGCGCTCGGAGAACGCCCGCTGGCGCACCAAGTTGCCCCGGGTCGCGGCCGCCCCGGCTTCGACGAGGGATTTGCGCAGCGCCTCGATCGCGAGATGCGGATTGGGCGCGGCCTGGGCCTTGGCCAGGAACTCCGGCCCGAGGTCGCTCAGCGACAGGCGCGGCAGCCCGGCAGCGTCGTAGATGTCGAGCACGTCACCCGGGGCGATCGCCTCCGCGACCAGCTTGCCGAGCAGGCGCTGGATGTCGTCGGGGATCGGCTCGTCGCGCGCCTGGCGTTCGGCGGCGTCGAACTTCGCCATCCACACGCGCACTTCTTCGTAGAAGCCGATCTCCTGCCGCAGCTCTGCCAGGCTGTCCTGGCCGGACGACAGCGCCCAGGCACGCGCCAGCGCGCCGCTGGCCACACGGAAGCGCGCCTTGAGCGCTTCGGATCCGAGATCTGGAGCATTGAGAGGGTTGGCCGGATCCCGCAGGTAGTTCGTCGCCATCGTCGCCGCTGTGCGCCAGGCGCGCGGGCCACCCTTCTCGACGACGGCGCGCCAGTCGCAGCCGGCGAGCATGTCGCGGATCAGCACGATCAGCTCGTCCGCGATCTCCCGGGCCTTCTCGTCGACATCCCGTCCGATCGGACGGCTCTCCTGGTCGGTGGGCGTGTATTCGGCCAGCGCCTTTGCAAGGTTCTCGGCCAGTGGCGCGTATGCGACCAGAAGACCGTCCTGCTTGCCGCGGAAGGTGCGGTTGACCCGGGCCAGGGTCTGCATCAGCAGCGCACCCTTGAGTGGGCGGTCGAGGTACAGCGTGTGCAGCGGCGGCGCGTCGAACCCGGTGAGCATCATGTCCTTGACGATCACGAGTTCGAGCTCGTCATCCGGATCCTTCAGCCGCTTCTTGATGGCCGCGTTCCCGGAATCACGACGCACGTGGTTGCTGACCGGCGGCTGATCGGTGGCACTTCCCGAATAGACGACCTTGATCTTGCCCGCGTCCAGGGCGTCGGAGTGCCAGTCGGGCCGCAGCGCGATGATCGCGTCGTACAACCGCGCGCAGATCTCGCGTGTGCCCCCCACGATGAGGGCCTTGCCCGGAGACTCGATGAACGGCAGCATGCGGGCGCGCCGGTCCTCCCAGTGCGTCACCAGATCCTTGGCGAGCTTCTCGATGCGCTCGGGCGCACCGTAGACCGCGTTGACGACGGCGACCGATGCCTCGAGCTGGGCGCGCTCG
>JAFDWM010000074.1 GCA_018268455.1 Actinomycetota bacterium
TTCCTGCTCTTCGTGCCCATCACGGACATCCTCCCCGACAGGCCCGCGAACACACGGATCCCGCCTGGTCAGTGTCCGGGAACAGGGGTCAACCGCACCCCACAGCGACACTTTTCGCGACCGGAGCAACAGCACCCCACTCCGCTCCCCGTCACCACCTCCGCTCCCGCCGCAAAAACCGCTGCACAAACACCCCCACAGCGACGCTTTTCGCGACGGGAGCGTCATGATCTGGCCTCCAGCGGACCTCGACGAGACCGCGGCGCCACACCGGCGGATCCTCGGACGGATCCCGGGACGGATCCCCGGGACGGATCCCCGGGGCCGACACCCGGGACGGATGCCCGGCCGAACCCCGGGGCGGATCCTCAGGGTTCGCCCTGACAGAATCGTGATGCGCGTGCGCGCATCGGAAGGAGACCCATGTCCTGGCTTGTCACCGGCGGCGCCGGCTACATCGGATCGCATGTCGTACGTGCGCTCGCCGACGCAGGGCTGACCCCCGTCGTGCTGGACGACCTGTCCAGCGGCGTCGGCTCGTTCGTGCCGGAGGGCGTCGCGTTCGTGCGCGGCAGCATCCTCGACCGGGCACTCGTCGAGCAGACGCTGCGCGAGCACGACGTCGACGGCGTCATCCACGTCGCCGGGTTCAAGTACGCCGGGGTCTCGGTGCAGCGCCCGCTGCACACCTACGCGCAGAACGTCGAGGGCACCCGCGTCGTGCTCGAGGCGATGGCCGCCGCGGGCGTGACGAAAATCGTGTTCTCCTCGAGTGCGGCCGTGTTCGGCACGCCCGATGTGCCGCTCGTCGTCGAGGGCACCGAGAAGCGCCCGGCGAGCCCGTACGGCGAGTCGAAGCTCATCGGCGAGTGGCTGCTGCGCGACGAGGCGGTCGCGTCCGCCGGATCCGATCACCCGCTCGTGCACACCTCGCTGCGCTACTTCAACGTGGTCGGATCCGCCGATCCGACCGTCTACGACGTCAGCCCGCACAACCTCTTCCCGATCGTGTTCGAGAAGCTGCTGGCCGGCGAGACGCCGCAGATCAACGGCGACGACTACGCGACCGAGGACGGCACGAACGTGCGCGACTACGTGCACGTCGGCGACATCGCCGCCGCACACGTCGCAGCCGCCCAGCGCATGATCGCGGGCGAGCCGATCGAGGCGGCCTACAACCTCGGATCCGGATCCGGCCTGTCCGTGCGGCAGATCATGGACGCCATGGCGCGCGTCACCGGCATCGCTTTCACGCCCGCGATCGGTCCGCGCCGCCCCGGCGATCCGGACCGCATCGTCGCGACGGGCGAGCTCGCCGCCCGCGACCTCGACTGGCGCATGCGCTACACCGTCGACGAGATGGTGCGCACCGGCTGGGAGGCCCGCCGCAACGCCGGCTGAGCCCGGGAGTGCGCCTCGCCACGCGCACTGCGAACACGTCATCGACGCCGAATGCGGCCTCCCCCAGAGGAGGCCGCATTCGAGCAGGCCGGGCCCGGCCGCTACGCCTGCGGGGCGTTCGCGGTGGCGATGAGCTGGTCCACGCCCTCGCGGTCGAGGCCCCAGCCGAACGCGGGGAGACGACCGATCGGGAACGAGCTCAGCATCTTCTCCATCGCATCGCCCGACATGATCCCGTCGCCGGAATCGCCCAGCTGCGCCTGGACGGCCGCGAACGCCTGCGTGACGAGGGGCCCGGCCACCGGGTGCGCGAACACCTCGCCGAGCGTCGACTCCGCTGTCACCGGCACGACGACCGTGTCCCCGGCGACATCGACGATGGCGGATCCGCGCAGGTCGCGGCTGGATGCACCGGCCTCGACGCGGTAGGCGCCGCCCTCGACGACGAAGCGGTCGACCCGCACGTCCCAGTACGCGAGGTCCTCACGGCGCACCGTCAGCACGACGTCCGCCGTCGCGCCCGCCGCGATCTCGACGGACGCGAACGCCTTCAGCTCGCGGGGGGCGCGCTCCACCGCCGACGCGACCGGCGCGACGTACACCTGCACGATCTCGCGACCGTCGCGGGATCCGGTGTTCGTCACAGGCACGGTCACCTCGATATCGCCGTTGCCGGCGACAGATGCGGAGACCGTCCCGTACGCGAAGGACGTGTACGAGAGCCCGTGGCCGAACGGGTAGGTCACCGACATGTCGCGGGCGTCGTACCAGCGGTAGCCGACGAGGATCCCCTCGCCGTAGCGCACGTGCCCGTTGGAGCCGGGGAAGTTGCCGAACGCCGGGGTGTCCTCGACGCGATGCGGGATCGTCTCGGCCAGGCGGCCCGACGGGTTCACCGTGCCCAGCAGCACGTCGACGGTGGCGGATCCGCCGGCCTGGCCGAGCAGCCACGCCTCGACGATCGCCGGCACGCGGTCGGCGAACGGCAGCGCCACGACGGATCCGTTGGACAGCACGACGACGGTGCGCGGGTTCGCGGCGACGACCGCATCGAGCAGCGCGAGCTGATGCGCGGCGAGGTCGATGTGGTCGCGGTCGAAGCCCTCCGACTCCTCGGCGTCGGTGAGCCCGAGGAAGACGACGGCGACGTCGCGCGAGGCCGCAAGGGCGACCGCCTCGTCGCGGAGGGCGTCCTGCCCCTCTGCGGCGGGGTCGAACGCGAAGCCGGGTGCGAACGCGACACGGTCGCCGAGCGCGCCGGTCAGCGCGTCGAGCGCGGAGTCGACCCGGGTCGGATTGATGTGCGAGGATCCGCCGCCCTGGAACCGCGGGGTGCGCGCGAACTCGCCGATGAGCGCGACGGACACGCCCTCTGCGATCGGCAGCAGCGCCGTGCCGTCGACGGGTTCGTTGCGCAGCAGCACGACCGCGCGCCCCGCGGCCTCGCGAGCCAGCGCGTGGTGCGCATCGACGTCGAGCGGGCCGGCGACGGCCGGGCGGGCCTGCGCGCGTCCGACCAGGTCGAGCACGCGTCCCGCCGAGGCGTCCAGTGCGGCGGCCACGGCCGGATCCGACCCGGCCGCCGCGGCCACGGCCCGGTCCGGCGCCCCGTCGCCACCGGGCATCTCCAGGTCGAGGCCGGCGACGAGCGCGGCGACGCGGTCGTTCACCGCACCCCAGTCCGAGACCACGACGCCCTCGAAGCCCCACTCGTCGCGCAGCACCTGCGTGAGCAGCCACGGATCCTGAGAGGCGTACACGCCGTTGATCTTGTTGTACGAGCACATCACGGTCCACGGCTGGGCGTCCTTGACGACGCGCTCGAAGCCGCGCAGGTAGATCTCACGCAGCGGCCGCGGATCCACGTCGCTCGACGCGGTCATCCGCTGGAACTCCTGGTTGTTCGCCGCGAAGTGCTTGAGCGAGGATCCGACGCCCTGCGACTGGATCCCCTTCACCAGCCCCGCGCCGATGACACCCGAGACGATCGGATCCTCCGACACATACTCGAAGTTGCGCCCGCACAGCGGCGAGCGCTTGATGTTGATGCCGGGGCCGAGGATGACCGCGACGTCCTCGATCGCCGACTCCACGCCGAGGGCGACGCCCACCCGTTCGGCGAGCTCGGGGTCGAACGAGGCGCCGAGGCCGGACGCGGGCGGGAAGCAGGTCGCCGGCACGCTCTCGCCGATGCCGAGGTGGTCGCTCTCCGCCGCCTGCTTGCGCAGGCCGTGCGGGCCGTCCGTGACCATGATCGACGGTACGCCGACCCGGTCGATGGGCGTGAGAGTCCAGAAGTCCCGGCCGCTCGTGAGCGACGCCTTCTCGTCGGTGCTGAGCTCGGGCAGGTGGTCGCGAGGTGCGGTCATGTCGACTCCTTCGTGGGTGAGGTGATGATTCAGGCGGTCTCGACGGCCGGAGTGCGGCCGTCGGCGTGCCTGCGGGAACGGGGGCGGCGATCGCGGCGCAGCCAGGGCTGGAACGCCCACTGCAGCACGAGCGCGGTGCCGAGGCCGGCGAGGAGGCCGGCGATGGTGTCGCTGAACCAGTGCGCGTTGACGAGCGTGCGCTCCCAGACGATGCCGACCATCAGAACCACGGCGAGCACGTACCCCAGCGCACGCAGCGCACGGCGACGGACCGGGATGAGCGCCAGGATCGTCACGGCGGTCACCGCGGCGCTCACCGCGTGGCCCGACGGGAAGGATCCGTGGTCGACCGTGAACAGCGGACCGTAGAGCCCCGCGGCCGCGTCGGCAGCAGGACGGGGCCGGTCGACGATGTTCTTGGCCAGCTGCGACACCAGTCCGGGGCCGGCGAGCTGCACCGCGAACACGAACAGCGCGGACCGCCAGCGCCGGGCGATCACGAGCCCGATCGGCAGCAGGATCGCCATCACGACGAAGCCCGGAAGGGATCCCAGGCCCTCGAAGAACATCGCGACCGGCGAGCCGGGCAGCGGCGACGACGGGCCGACGCCGACGGCAGCGCGCCAGGCATCGTCGAGCGGCTGGGTCCACGGCGCGTGCGGATCCGCGAAGACGGCGATCCCCATCGCGATGAAGAGCGCCAGCAGCACGAGGCCGGCGATCAGCAGAGACCTGGAGCGCGGGGCGTGTGCGTGCTCAGCGGGCTGGGACATGTCTCTCCTTCCGGTGCTCTTCCCCGAACACCGACGCGGGTTTCCGTGACGGTCACCCTCACTTCACCAGCTTCCGGATCAGAAAGCAAGTGTCACTCGGTTTTTACTGCTGATGCCCGGATCCCGGGATAGTCTCTGGGTCATGGCACGACGTGGTTCTTATGCGAAGGGGATCGCGAAGCGCGAGGAGATCCTGCGCGCCGCCCTGGCCGTGGTCGCCCGGGAGGGCTATCACGGGGCGTCGGTCAAGGAGCTCTCCGAAGCGGTCGGCCTCAGCCAGGCCGGGCTCCTGCACTACTTCGACAGCAAGGACGAGCTGTTCGTCGAGATCCTGCGCACCCGCGATGAGGTGGACCTGGCCGGCCACACCGACGTCGCGGATCCGGCGGACCTCGACACGCTGCGTGCGGGGTACCTGGAGATCGTGCGGCACAACGCGCAAGTGCCGGGACTCGTCGAGCTGTTCACCCGCCTTGGGGCGGATGCCGCGGATCCGGCGCACCCGTCCCGCGCGTTCTTCGCGGCGCGCGGTGCAGACCTGCGCGAGCGCTGGTCCGAAACGATCGCTGCGGCCCAGGCATCGGGGCAGGTGCGCACCGGCGTGGATCCGGTGCTCGCCGCCCGGCTGCTGCAGGCCGTGTCGGACGGCGCTCAGATGCAGCTGCTGGTCGAACCCGACCTCGACATGGCCGTGCTCATCGAGACCCTGTTCGAGCTGCTGCAGGCCCCGGCAGACGCGCCCGCCTGAGCGGATCCGCAATCTCCCCACGGCCCGCACGCCGCGCCCCGCGACTGTGACGATCTGCACAGCCTGAGACGATCTGCACACGTGTTGACGTGGATCCGTGTGCGGAACGTGACAGGCTGTGCGAATCGTGACAGTCATCGCGGATCGCTCCGAGGGTCGCGGGACATCCGTCAGCCCTGCAGCAGCGGCTTCACCGAGGCGTAGGCGTCGCGCAGGTCGCGCGAGGGCGTGTCGAACACCCGCGCGGTCTCGTCGCGGTCGTACCGCGCCCAGCCCGGATCCCCGTTCGCGATGAACGCGACGGCGGCGGCGTGCACCTCGTCGGCGAGCGCCTGCGGCGGGTGCTCCCCCGCGAGCGGCACCATCGCCGGCCCGTCCAGGCAGTCGAAGAAGAACGGCACGTCGAGGCAGTGCTCGGCGAACCCGAACGTGCCGGACGGCCAGGAGAACCGGTACACCCAGGTGGGCGCGGTGCCGCGGTCGGCGACGATGCGCAGGATCGCGCGACGGAACATCTTGTCGGTCAGCACGCGCCCGGCCAGACGCGCCTTGCCGAGCGCAGCGACATCCGAGTTCGCGGCGAGATAGGCCTTGCGCGCGGGCTTGGCCACGCCCAGCTTGCCGAGCAGCATGCCCGTGGGCACCCAGCGCAGCATCTTCGCGGCGTCACCCATGGCCATCGTGAACTCGTCGTCGGTGGATCCGAGCACGAGCGGCTTGTCGGATCCGATCCCGGCGCGGAACGACTCCGGCGTCGGGCGCCGGATCAGGTCGCCATCCACGGAGGGGCCGAGCGGCAGCCCGTCCTCGATGATCGAGGTCATGTCCCCGCCGTCGAAGGCGGTCGCCTTCTTCTGCAGCTCGAGCACCCGGTCCTGATCCAGCGTCGACCAGCCGGCCCGGGTCGGGGCGACGCCCGCCGCCTCCGCCAGCGAGCGCCCGAACGCCTCCGCACGCTCCGCCGACACGTCGGCGAGCGCCCCCGAGATCGAGTACACACCGTGGAACAGGTGCTGCGCCTGCTCCATGCCGAGCAGCGTCATCACCGCGCCGCCACCGGCGGACTGGCCGGAGATCGTGACGCGGGCCGGATCCCCGCCGAACGCCGCGATGTTCTGCTGCACCCACTCCAGTGCCAGCAGCCAGTCGCGCACGCCGCGGTTCGACGGGGCGTCCTCGATCCAGCCGAAGCCGTCGAAGCCGAGCCGGTACGAGATCGTCACCGTCACGACGCCGTCGCGGTTGAAGTTGCGGCCGTCGTACCAGGGGCTGGCCGGGGAGCCGGCGAAGTACCCGCCGCCGTGGATGTACACGAGCACGGGCATGCCTGCCGCCGCCGTATCCGAAGGGATCGCCGGCGTGTAGACGTTCACGTTGAGCGTGGAGTCGCCCTCGATGCTGGGCTCGGGGATGAGCGTCACACCCGGGTCACCGCGCTGCGCCGTGGCACCGAACTCCGCGGCGTCGAACACGCCCTCCCACGGCGCCTTCGGCACGGGCGCCGCGAAGCGGAGCTCGCCCACCGGCGCCTCAGCGAACGGGATCCCCAGGAACGCCGCGGACTGCGGGTTGCCCGTGCCGCCCGTGGTGGGGCGCCAGCGTCCGCGCACGCGGCCGGCGGCGGTCTGCACCTCGGGGTGCGCCGTGGCGTCGGTCGTGGTCGGCGCGGATCCGGCGGGGGTGGTGTCGGTGTTCTCCATCAGTGCTTCCTTTTCGTGGAGGAGGTGGTGCGGATCCGGAGGGCCGGCAGGATCCTGTCGGCCCTCCGGATCCGCCGCTAGCGGACGCCCTTGATCGGGGCCGTCGCGACGGCTCCGAGGATCGCGAACACGATCGCGAACACGAACAGGATCGGGTAGCCGCCGAGGGATCCGATGATGATCGCCGCGATCGGCGCGCTGAGTGCCTGCGGGATGTTGGTGGCGACGTTGAGGATGCCGAGGTCCTTGCCCGCGGCGCCGCCCTCGTTCGGCAGCACCTCCGTCATGAGCGCGGCGTCGACCGACATGTACAGGCCGAAGCCGATGCCGTTGATGACGCTCATCAGGATCATCCCGGTCATGGTCGGCAGGAACAGCGGCATCGACAGGCCGACGACCATCACCACGGTGGCGGCGTAGATGAACACCTTGCGGCGGCCGGCCTTGTCGCTCCACCATCCCGAGACGACGATCGCGATGAGGGTCGGGATGAACGCGACCAGCGTCAGCGTGATGACCGCTCCGGTGGCCGCCTCGAGCGACAGCTTGATGTAGTCGGTGAGGATGTAGAGCTGATACGTCGCGACGACGAAGTACCCGAGGATCAGCAGGAAGCGGGCGGTGAACGCCCAGAAGAAGTCGGGGTGCTTGCGGGGGTTGATCCAGAATCCGCGGAAGAACGCACCCCAGTGGAACGGCTCGACCGTGGCCTCCTTCGAGGACCAGTCCTTGTTGATCAGCACGAAGAGCACGGTGATGACGATGACGGCGCCACCGAACACGGAGTAGCCGACCCCGACCTGCTTGGCGAACGCGCCCGCGAGCATCACGCCGATCGTCATGCCGAGCTGGGTGCCGAGGCCGATCATTGCGCTCGCGCCGCCGCGCTTGGAGCGCGGGAAGCGGTCGGCGGTGATGGTGGTCAGCGGTGCCTGCAGGAAGTTCAGCGCGACCTGGATCACGACCCAGAACACGGTGATCCAGAGCAGGTCGCTGAGCGAGCCGAGCCCGAACAGGAAGATGCCGCCGACGATCGCGCCGATGACCATCCACGGCGCGCGCCGGCCGAAGCGCGAGCGGGTACGGTCACTGAATGCCCCGGCGAGGGGCTGGGCGAACAGCGTGAACACGAACGAGGTCGTCGTCACGATGGCGAGGTTCTGCACCTTGTGGGCGGGATCCAGCAGTGCGACCTGCACCGGGAGCAGGATGGCGATGAGTCCGCCGTACGTCGCGAAGAGCGTCAGGGCGGCCACCAGCAGGCTCGGCAGCAGGCGTTTGGTCGCCGGCGGGCTGGCTGCGGGCTCGCCCGGCGCGGGCGCCGTGGCGCGGATGACACCGGTCGGCGCGATCTCGGCGGCCGGATCGGGAGGGGTGATGGTCATGGCAGCTCCTCATTGAGCGGATCGGGTGAGGTCCAAAACCTGAATTGCGTTAGGTTTCTAGATCCACCCCGATTTTCGCACCGAAACCTGAACAGCGCAAGGGTTTCGGCACATAAGCCGAATGTTGTTTGGGTTTCACGAGGACGGCGTATCCTGGCCCCATGGCCAAACGAGGCGCATACGCGAAAGGCGTCGTCAAGCGCGAGGAGATCCTCGCCGCAGCGCTCGAGATCGTCGGCCGTCTCGGCTACCGGAACGCCTCGGTGCGAGAGATCGCCGACGCCGTCGGGCTCAGTCCCGCCGGCCTGCTGCACTACTTCGGCACCAAGGAGGAGCTCTTCGTCGAGATCCTCCGCGCCCGTGATGCCCTGGACACGG
>JAFDWM010000075.1 GCA_018268455.1 Actinomycetota bacterium
CGCGCGAGCGGGGCGATGCCCCCGGCCGGGCTCGTGGTCATGGGGTCTCGCTCTCGGGTGGGGCGGCGGCGCGTCGGGCGCGCCGCGAACGGGGATTGCTGTCGATCGTGCCAGGTGCTTCGGCGCCGGCGCCAGGGGCGGCGGATCCGGGGCGGCGGATCCGGTCCGAGGCGGCGGCGCGCAGCCCCTGCACGCCGGCCGACAGCCGCGAGTCGCCCATGATCGAGCGCAGGCTGAGCCGGGCGCGCATGCGCCGGTGCCAGGGTGCGTCCTTGCCGAGGCCGGCGACGATGCCGTCGACCTCCCGCCAGAACGCATCCACGTCGGCGTCGGTCGGCTCAGTCGGACCGAACACCTGCGCGTCGGCGCGGTCGGCGAGCGCGGTGACGGCGGGCACGGTGAGCGCGGTCGCGACCGTCTGCGCCTCCTCGGCGCGGGTCGACCCGGCGGGGATCCGCGCACCGTAGTCGACGGCCCGATCGGTCAGCTCGTCCCAGCCGCCGCTGATCCGGTCGGCGGTCTGCGCGGCCGCTCGGCGCCGACGCCGGCGCGCGGCCTTCCAGGCGCCGATCACGATGAACGGCAACGCGAGGATCGTGAGCACGAGCAGCACGCTCCCGCCGATCGCGAGCACGATGCCGATGATCCCGAGCAGGTCGTTCGGGCCGTCCTTCGCACCGCGCTGATCGGGCACGGTCGGCGGCAGGTCGACCGGCTCCTGCGGCGGGGGCGGCGGCTGCAGCACCTGCGGCTTGGGCACCACCTTCGGCTTGGTCATCTGGTCCTGCGGGACCTTGTCCTTCGGCGGGGTCGGGTCGAAAGCGACCCACCCGGCCTTGGCGAAGTTCACCTCGACCCAGGCGTGCAGGTTGTCGCCGTTCGCCGAGAACGTGCCGGTCTGCCCCTTGTCCGGGTAGAAGCCCATCACGACGCGCGCCGGGATCCCCAGCGAGCGGGCGGCGAGGGTCATCGCGACCGCGTACTGCTCGTCGTCGCCGATCATCTGCTCGCCGCCGATGAGTGTCGAGATGCGCTCCTCGGTGTGCCCGGCCCGGCTGAGCGCCTCGCCCTCCAGACCGTGGCTGAAGAACCCCTCCTCGGAGAACTTCTTCACGAGCGCGCGCACCTGCGCGATCGGCGTCTTCGCGTCGGCCACGGTGTCGGAGGCGAGCGTGGCGAGCTTCTCCGGCCCCGCGACCTGCTTCGGCATTGACACGGAGCCGAAGTCGTGGCCCTCGAGCTCCTTGTCGGACCAGGTGCGCGGGATCGTCGTGTCGACGGTGTACGTGTTGCCCTTGTGCAGCTTCGAGATGGCGACGGCCGTGCCGGTGGACTCGTTGTAGTACGCGCCGCGACGCAGCGCATCGGCATCGGATCCGCCGAACGTGATCTGCTGCACCTGCCCGGCGTCCGGCACCCAGACGGCGGAGTACTCGTCCATCGTGAACGTCAGACGCGCGGGGGATCCGGTCGCCGCCGCCGCCGACATGTTGTCGCGGATCGGACCGAACGCCCCCGAGGATCCGACGCCCTTGTCCGAGACGTCGTAGACGACGCCGTTGTAGGCGTCCATCGTGCCGATGCGGATCCTGGCGCCCTCCGGCAGGCCCTTCACCGTGAACAGGCTGTCCTTGCGGTGATCCTTCACGTAGCCGCGGTACGCCTGCAGCGGGCTCGCATACTGGTGCACGTCGAACGGGGGGAGCACGACATCCCGGAACACGTGGCGCGGCTCGGCGAGTGTGGTCGCGGCGGCGGCCCCCGTGCCGGCGAGCGCGGCGACGACCAGCACGGCGCTCCCGGCCAGCATGCGCCGGCGACGCAGGGCGGTGGAGCGGGATCCGTCGGCGGCGACCGAGACCGCCGCCTCGGATGCGGTGCTGATGCCGCGCAGCGCGAGCCACGCGACGGCGATGATGGCGAACACGACACCCTGCACGATCGGCGCCGCGGGCTGCGGAACGCCCATCGCGATCACGAGCACCAGGTGCACGCCGGCCGGCAGGAGCGCCCAGGCGGGCCGGCTCAGGCGCAGGGCGAGCGAGGCGGTGACCACGGTCAGCACGAGCGCGGAGAGGAACGGCACGAGCGCGTAGCCGTCGCCGACGGCCACCGGGGCGACCGTGGTGAGCATCGCCTTCCAGCTCGTGATGGCGCCCGCGGCGAGCGAGCCCAGGGTCTCACCGGTCGGCACCACGGCGAACAGCGTGGTGCTGGGCAGCGCGAGCGCTCCGCCGAAGACGAAGTAGGCCAGCACCGTGAGACCGGCGATGACGAGGATCCCCCAGCGCCGCCAGGCACACAGCAGCGCGACTCCGAGTCCGAGCAGGAGACCACCGGCCGCGGCGGGAAGGTACGAACCGCCGGCGAACGACGGCCACCAGCCGACGATCCCGACGCCGATGAGCAGGGCGACGGCGAGGAGGTCGACGAGCGCACGGCGCAGCGTGAGCGACCCGGTCATGCGAGCACCTTCCCGAGGGCGAGCGGCAGCTGCTCCAGCGCACCGACCGTGACGACATCGGCGTCGCCGATGCGCCGCAGCGACGGCGTCGCACCCAGCTGGGCGACGATCGCGAGCACGCGGGATCCGAAGGGCAGCCGCGCGCAGGCCGCGCGCAGCTCCTCGGCGCTCGTGCGTGCACCGCACACCAGCACCACCACGCTCGACAGCGGCATGTGCGCGGCCACGTTGCCCGCCAGCGAGGACAGGCCGCCGTCCTTGGCGCGCCCCTCCTCGACGCCGGCCAGCGAGTCCAGCAGCTGCTTGCCGGTGCTCGACGGCAGGGAGCGGCCCTGCACGCGCAGCTCGACGTGCTGCGAGTCGCGGATCGCGCGCAGGCCCACGGATCCGGCCAGCGAGATCGCCAGCTCGAACTCGTCGGGCTCGGCGTAGTCGCCCGCGGAGCGGCTGAGGCCGATCACGAAGTGCGAGCGGCGGGTCTCCTCGTACTGGCGCACCATGAGCACACCGGTGCGTGCGGAGGAGCGCCAGTGCACGCGGCGCAGATCGTCTCCGGGCTGATACTCGTTGAGCGCGTGGAAGGAAACGTCGTCGCGGGACAGGTCGGAGGCCGGCAGCCCCTCGAGGTCGCGCAGGAAGCCCAGCGACTGCCCGTCGAACGCGATCGTGCGCGGATGCACGAACAGGTCGATCGGGTCATCGCGGCGATGCGCCCGCTCGAACAGGCCGAGCGGATCGCCGCGCACGACGCTGACCGGCCCGACCGAGACCACACCGCGGCGATGGGTGGGGATCGCGAACAGCTCCTCCGCCTCCTCCCCCGGGGCGAGGCGCTTGATGCCGAACTCGCCGCGACCGGCACCGACCGGCAGCACCACGCGCGAGGGGAGGATCGCCCGGCTGCCGCGGTTGGCGAGGGTCAGCGCGCCGACCGCGCGCTCGCCCACGACGACCCGGGTGCGGGCGAGGTCGAGCTGCACGTCGTAGGCGGTGCGCCCGATGAGGAACAGCGCGCACAGCGCCAGCATGATCGCGATCACGAGCGCGATCACGGCGAACTCCGCCCAGCCCAGCGGCAGTGCGATGAGCAGGCAGCCGAGCGCGATCGCGCCGAGCACCCAGGCCAGCGGGCGCACGGCCGACGCGATCAGGCGCAGCCGGCCGCCCGCGCGCGCGAGCAGCAGGGCGGCGACGTCGCGCCAGCCGGCCTCTCGGCCTGCGCCGGCCTCGCGGTCGGTTCCGCGCGCCTGGGCGGTCGTGGTCATGTGCGGTCTTTCCGGGGAGAACGAGGGGGAAGCGGTGTGGATCAGGCCGCGGCGCGGGCCTGGGGGGCCGCGACCTTCTCGACGACCCGCGCGATGACGGTCTCGGCGGTGGTGCCGGCGAACTCCGCCTCCGGGTCGAGCAGCAGGCGGTGAAGCCACACCGGGCGGGCAAGGGCCTTCACGTCGTCGGGGAGCACGTAGTGGCGACCCTGCGCGGCGGCCCACACCTTGGCGATGCGCACCATCGCGAGCGCTCCTCGCACCGAGACGCCGAGGCGGATCGCGGAGTCGGCGCGCGTCGCCTCGACGAGCTCGGCGATGTAGCGCAGCACCGCCGGCTCCACGTGCGCGGCGGCCGCGAGGTCGGCCATGTCGGCGACCGCGCTGGTGGTGATCACCGGGGTGAGCTTCGCCGACGGGTTGCGCTCGGCCGCGCCCGCGAGGATCGATGCCGTGATGTCGAGGTCGGGGTAGCCGATCGACGTCTTGATGAGGAAGCGGTCGAGCTGCGCCTCGGGCAGCTTGTACGTGCCGGCCTGCTCGATCGGGTTCTGGGTGGCGATCACCAGGAACGGGCGGCCGGCCTCGTGGGCGACGCCGTCGACCGTGACCCTCGACTCCTCCATGACCTCGAGCAGCGCCGACTGCGTCTTCGGCGAGGCGCGGTTGATCTCGTCCGCGAGCACGATCGAGGCGAACACCGGACCGCGGTGGAACTCGAACGTGTGCGTGTTCTGGTCATAGATCGTCACGCCCGTGACATCGCTCGGAAGCAGATCCGGCGTGAACTGGATCCGGGTGCTCGTGCCCTGCACGGTCGCCGCGAGCGCCTTCGCGAGGCTCGTCTTGCCGGTGCCGGGAGCGTCCTCCAGGAGCACGTGCCCCTCGGCCAGCATCGAGGCGAGCACCAGGCTCACCACGTCGCGCTTGCCCTGCAGCGCCCGGTCGACGTTGTCGACGAGGCGGGTGAAGGTGCCCTGGAACCAGGCGGCCTGCTCGGGGGTCATCGTCATCTCTTGTCGTTCCTCTGATCTGCGTTCGTCTGCGGTGTCACGGGGTGTGGCCGGCGCCCGGCTAAGGTCTCGGCCAGAACTGCTTCTCGGTGTCGACTCCGCCGCCCCAGCCATGGATGTCGATCCACACGTTCACGCCGTCCCGACCCTGGTAGCAGGAGATCTGCGCCTGTCCGCTGCCGTTGAAGTTCACCGAGCTGCCGGACGCGAACCCGCCGGGGACCGCATCCGAGGCGCACGTCACGCCGTGCGTGCCGATGTTCAGGTTCTCCCAGTGCACCACGAACTTGCGGCACCCGTTCACGCAGCCGCTGCCGCCCGGGTCGCCCTGCGTCACCCACACCCGCGGCGGCGGCGGATCGTTGGTCCGGGCGGAATCGCTGACGACGGAGGACCACTGGCCCTCGGTGTCCATCGCCTTGACCTTGATGCTGTGCGTCGTGGAGTAGGCCGAGCCGCTCGTGCGCGAGCCACTGCGCCCGACGTTCTCCCATCCTCCGCCGTCGATGCTGATCTGCATGACCTGGATGGTGCGGCCGTTGTCCGGCGGTGCGCTCCAGCTCATCGTCACGGTCGTGCCGTTGTTGACGGCGTTGGCACCCGGATCCTTCACCGGCCCGTACGGACGCACGCCCGCCTTGGAACCCGCGGCTCCCGGCTGGGACTCCTGCCCTCCGACCACCGAGTACGCGCGCACCTGCACCGTGTAGGAGCCGTTGTTGGCCGCGGAGATCGTGTGCCCGTCCGCCCAGTTGCGCACCCAGCCGCCGCCGACGTTGTACTCGTAGTGGATCTCGCCCGCGCTCGCGCCATTCGCATCGGCGAGGCTGTAGTCGACGGTGATCTTGTTGTCGCCCTCCACCACGCTGGTGAGCGTCGTCGCCCCGGGCTGGCCGAACGCGCGCTTCGCGTTCGAGACCCCGGACCAGGCGCCGGGGGTGGGGGACTTGTTGATGCCGCGCACCTTGAACGTGTAGTCCGAGGTCGAGTTTCCCACGGTCACGTTCTGGCTGGTCACCGTGCCTGGCACGGTGATCGTGCGCACGACGCTGGATCCCTGCAGCACCTGCAGCTCGTAGCTGGAGACCGCGTCACCGTTGGGGTTGGCCTTGCCCCACGTCACCGTCATCTGAGACTGCGACCCGACCGACGGCGCGCTCTGCGCACTCGGGGTACCGGGCGCACCCGGAGGGCCGGCAGGCACCTCTGCGGCGGACCAGCCGGAGAACGTCGAGGGCTCGGGGGCGCGGTTCACGGCCTGCACGCGCACCATGTAGTTCGCGCCGTTCTCCAGACCGTCCCACTTGATGCTGTTGCCGGTCACGCCGGTCTTCGTCGCCGCGCCGCTCGGCGGTGCCGGCGAGATCTCCAGGTTGAACGAGGTCACCGGGGATCCGGGCGTCGTCGGCGTCTTCCAGGTCACGTCCAGCGACTTGTCGCCGAACTTCAGCGTCGGCGGGTTCGGGGTGTCCGGTCGCGCGTCCGGCCGGGCGACGGCGGAGGTCGGAGAGGGCTTGCTCTCGCCGACGCGGTTCGTCGCCGTCACCGCGAACGTGTACTCCACGTTGTTCGTCAGGCCATCCAGGGTGCAGGTCGTCGACGCGCACTGCTTGGTGTACCCGCCGCCGCTCGTCGCCTTCACCGTGTAGCCGGTGATCTCGGCGCCGTTGTTCGACGGCGCCGACCAGTTCAGCACCACGGTGCGGTCCTGCACGCTCGTCACCTGCGGCGCGCCGGGGGCATCCGGGATGCCCTGCACGGTGACGACGATGCGTCCATCGACCTCACGGTCCGGATCCTTCGTCGCGTCCTGCACCCGATAGGTCGCCACGACCTGCCCGACGAAGTCCTTCGCCGGGGTGATCACGACGTTGTCACCCTGCACGGCGGAGGCCGCGGAGCCGGTCTGCACGCCGACGGAGAGGATCTTCAGGGGCTTGTCCGGGAACGGGTTCACGTCGTTCTGCAGCACCGGGATGGTGACCGGCTTGCCCTGATCGGCCTGAGCGACGGTGTCCTCATTCGCGACCGGCAGCGACCGCGTCGATGCGGAGACGGTGACGTTCACCGTGCCTGCGACCGGCTCGGTCGTGCCGTCGGTGACGGTCAGCTGCACGGTCGTGGCGGCGCCCTTCGGCGCGTTCGATTCGGCGCGCAGTTTCAGCGTCGACCCGTCCAGGCTCGCCGAGACGCCCTTGTCGGGCTGCCCGGTGATCGCGAACCGCAGCTTCTTCGCGTCCTCCGGATCCGGATCCTTCGCGAGAGCCGCCAAGTCGACCTTCTGCTCCGGCTCGCCCGGCGCGACCGAGACCTGCGCGTTCGTGAACGTCGGCGGCTGGTTGTCGGGCGGCAGCACGGTGATCGGCAGGCTCAGCGTCGCCTTGCGCCCCTTCGGGTCGTCCGGTCCGGTGCCGTCGGTCACCTCGAACGTGATCGCGTCGTCGCCGAAGTAGCCCTCCTTGGAGGTGTACGCGAGCGTGTGCTCATCCTTGATGAGCGGGGCGCCGTTGCTGTTCACGGCACTGACCTTGTCGGCCTGCGTGACCCGCACCTCACCGCCGCCGGCGACCGTGACGTACTGGGAGAGCGGGAGCTCCTTGGTCTGGCCGCTCTTGACCTCGACCGGCTTGGTGCTCACCAGCGTCGGTGCGAGCTCGGGGAGCGCGGGCACGAAGATGAACGCGGAGGCGGTCTGGCCGTCGCGGTCGGTCACCGAGTACTGCACCAGCTGGCGCTGCTCGCTGACGGTCACCTGGATCTTGCGATTCGGCAGCACCTTCGCGCTCGTGTCGGTGGTGCTCAGCGTGAGCTCGTCGACGACGCCGTCCGGATCCTCGTCGTTGTCGAGCACCGGAACCTCGACCTGCAGGTCCTTGCCCGTCACGTCGCTCGCCTGCACGCGGTCGTCGCGGGCGATCGGCGGCACGAGCGGCACGTCCTCGGCCACGGTGATCTGCACCGGAGCGGTGGCGGTCGCGCCCTTGTCGTCAGCGACCGTGTACTCGACGGAGGTCTGCATCGGCTTGTTCGGAACCGTGATGAGCACCCGGTCTCCGGAGACGGTGGCCTTGAGTCCGTCCACGCCCTGCGGCAGGGTGATGCCGTTCTTCACGAGGCCGATCGGATCGCCATCCGGATCCGAGTCGTTCGCGAGCACCGCGACGCCGATCGTGCGGCCGGGGCGCGTGATGATCGAGTCCTTCACCGCGTACGGGGCCTGGTTGATGTTGGCACCGGGGGCGATGCCGACGCGGATGGTCGCCGTCGCCTCCTTGCCGAGCCGGTCGCGCACCCGGTAGGTGAACGCATCGACGCCGTTGCCCTTGTCGAAGGCCTCGTAGGTGAGGAAGTTCGCGCCGACCTCGGTGACCTTGCCCTGCTTGGGCGCGGAGTCGATCCCGACGAGCTCGACCGAGTCGCCTTCCGCGTCCAGCCCGTCCAGCGGCACCGCGATGCGCACGCTCGTGCCGCTCAGGGCGCGCACCGTGAGGTCGTGCGGCCGCGGCGCGGTGTTCGTCTTCTCGTCGATCGGGAGGATCTGGATCGTGATGTACCCGGCCGCCTTCTGCCCATTCGAGTCAATCGCCTCGTAGGTCGCGTAGACGGTGCGCGGGGTGTCACCGGCGCGGAAGCGCACGGTGTCCTGCGAGACGAACGCCTCGCCGGACTTCGGGTCGACGAGCGGCTCGATCAGGTTCGGCGCCACATGCAGCGTGGTGCCCGGCGCGTGCTTGTCGTTCGCGAGCACCGGGATGGTGACGACGTCACCGGCACGTACGACGGCGGTGTCGTCGACGGCGGTCGGCGGCTCGAGCTTGCTCGGAGCAGGGATCGGGATGACGATCACATCGCCGTCCGCGGTCTTGGATCCGTTCGAGATGCG
>JAFDWM010000076.1 GCA_018268455.1 Actinomycetota bacterium
AACTCGAGCAGGAACGGCCACAGCACGTGCGTGACCGACGGATCCGCTGCGCTCAGGTGATCGACGGCGACCGCGCGCCCGATCGCACCGGCCAGCTGGCCGAGAACGCCGCCCGCCATCACCAGGCCCGCGGCGATGCCGATGGCGACCGGCATCGAGGTGCGGAACGGGCGGGAGCGGATCAGCGAGACACCCAGCCACCAGGCCACCGCGCACACGCCCACGGTCGCGAGGGCAGGCAGCGCCCCCTCGAGGACGAGCAGCAGCCTGCCGGAGAACGGCAGACCCTCGATGGTGACGAGGGCGTGCGTGTAGCTCGACTCCAGCACCGCCGGAGCCTGCGCCAACGCCTTCACAGGCTCCCCGCCGTGCAACGGCAGCGAGATCGCGGGTGCGACGCCGAACAGGGCGACTGCGCGCAGGACGATGGCCGTGATCGCGGCGATGGCGACGCTCACCGCCCCGGTGGCGACGAGGCCCAGGACGAAACCCTCCCCGAGCCGAGGGCGGCGGGATGCGGTGTTCATGGCAACTCCTTATCGAGAATCGTTGTTATCGATGTTCGTTAACATAATGACAGTCGATAAGTGTGTCAACAGGGACTCTGGTTCTGCTTCGTCCGAACGGTGACGGGACAGGTCTCGGATCCGGATCCGCCCGCGCTGTTTCGTCTCGCCGCGCTCGCTCGACGGTCTCGGACGGGCGTTAGCCGACGGCGAACAACGGCATACGGCCCTCGCCCGGTCGTTACTCTCGATGTATCCGGCACCCACCGTGCCATCGCCCTCCCCGGGCAACGAACAAGGAGTGACATGTTCGAGAGATTCACCGACCGAGCCCGTCGTGTCGTCGTCCTCGCCCAAGAAGAGGCGAAGATGCTGAACCACAACTACATCGGCACCGAGCACATCCTCCTCGGCCTCATCCACGAGGGCGAGGGAGCCGCGGCCAAGGCGCTGGAGTCGCTCGGCATCTCCCTCGAGTCCGTGCGCGAGCAGGTGCAGGACATCATCGGCCAGGGACAGCAGCAGCCGACCGGCCACATCCCCTTCACGCCGCGCGCGAAGAAGGTGCTCGAGCTGAGCCTGCGCGAGGCGCTGCAGCTCGGCCACAACTACATCGGCACCGAGCACATCCTGCTCGGCCTCATCCGCGAGGGCGAGGGCGTCGCCGCCCAGGTGCTCGTCAAGCTCGGCGCCGACCTGAACAAGGTGCGCCAGCAGGTCATCCAGATGCTCTCCGGATCCCCGGGGCGCGAGCCCGCCGCCGTCTCCGGCGCCGCACACGACAGCACCCAGCAGGCCCAGGGCGGCTCGCAGGTGCTCGACCAGTTCGGCCGCAACCTCACCCAGGCCGCGCGCGACGGCAAGCTCGACCCGGTGATCGGGCGCGAGAAGGAGATCGAGCGGGTCATGCAGATCCTCTCCCGTCGCTCCAAGAACAACCCGGTGCTGATCGGCGAGCCCGGCGTCGGCAAGACCGCCGTCGTCGAGGGCCTGGCCCAGGCGATCGTGAAGGGCGACGTCCCCGAGACGCTGAAGGACAAGCAGCTGTACTCGCTGGATCTCGGATCCCTCATCGCCGGATCCCGCTACCGCGGAGACTTCGAGGAGCGCCTGAAGAAGGTCACCAAGGAGATCCGCACCCGCGGCGACATCATCGTCTTCATCGACGAGATCCACACCCTGGTGGGTGCGGGTGCCGCCGAGGGCGCCATCGACGCGGCGAGCATCCTGAAGCCGCTGCTCGCCCGCGGCGAGCTGCAGACCATCGGCGCCACCACGCTCGACGAGTACCGCAAGCACTTCGAGAAGGACGCCGCGCTCGAGCGCCGGTTCCAGCCGATCCAGGTGCAGGAGCCCAGCCTCCCGCACACGATCAACATCCTGAAGGGCCTGCGCGACCGCTACGAGGCGCACCACAAGGTGCAGATCACCGACGGCGCGCTCGTCGCCGCGGCGAACCTCGCCGACCGCTACGTCGCCGACCGGTTCCTGCCGGACAAGGCCATCGACCTGATCGACGAGGCCGGCGCCCGCCTGCGCCTGTCGATCCTGTCGTCGCCGCCGGAGCTGCGCGAGTTCGACGAGAAGATCGCGAAGGTGCGCGAGGACAAGGAGTTCGCCTCCGAGGAGCAGGACTTCGAGAAGGCCGCCGCCCTGCGCGACCAGGAGAAGGAGCTGCTCGCCGAGCGGCTGCGCCTGGAGAAGCAGTGGCGCTCGGGCGACGTCGCGACCAACGCGGTCGTCGACGAGGGCCTGATCGCCGAGGTGCTGGCCCAGGCCACGGGCATCCCGGTGTTCAAGCTCACCGAGGAGGAGTCCAGCCGCCTCGTCTTCATGGAGAAGGCGCTGCACCAGCGCGTCATCGGCCAGGAGGAAGCGATCGCGGCGCTGTCCAAGACGATCCGTCGTCAGCGCGCCGGCCTCAAGGACCCGAAGCGTCCGTCGGGCTCGTTCATCTTCGCCGGCCCCACGGGCGTCGGAAAGACCGAGCTCGCCAAGGCGCTCGCCGAGTTCCTGTTCGATGACGAGGGTGCGCTGATCTCGCTCGACATGAGCGAGTTCGGTGAGAAGCACACCGTCTCGCGGCTGTTCGGAGCCCCTCCCGGGTTCGTCGGCTTCGAGGAGGGCGGCCAGCTCACGGAGAAGGTGCGCCGCAAGCCGTTCTCCGTGGTGCTCTTCGACGAGATCGAGAAGGCCCACCCGGACATCTTCAACTCGCTGCTGCAGATCCTCGAGGAGGGTCGCCTCACCGACGGCCAGGGGCGCGTGATCGACTTCAAGAACACCGTGATCATCATGACGACGAACCTCGGTTCGTCGGCGATCGCCGGTGGTCCGGTCGGCTTCCAGGTCGAGGGCAACTCGCAGACGACCTACGAGCGGATGAAGGGCAAGGTCGACGAGGAGCTCAAGCGCAACTTCAAGCCGGAGTTCCTGAACCGCCTCGACGACGTGATCGTGTTCCCGCAGCTGAACAAGGACGAGCTGCGTCAGATCGTGGGCCTGTTCACGAAGCGCCTCAGCGACCGTCTGCTCGACCGCGACATGACGGTGGAGCTGACCGACGCCGCCAAGGACAAGCTCATCGAGATCGGCTTCGACCCGACGCTCGGCGCCCGTCCGCTGCGTCGTGCGATGCAGCGCGAGGTCGAGGATCAGCTCTCGGAGAAGATCCTGCACGGCGAGCTCAACCCCGGCGACCACGTGCACGTGGACGCCGTGGATGGGAAGTTCGTGTTCACCACGAGCCAGCGCGGCGAGAAGGTGTCGGTGGGGGTCAACACCCCGGGCACCATCCCGACCACGCCCGACCTCGCGGCCGGCGCAGCCTGATCCGCCTGATCTGAACGCTCCGAAGGGGGCGGGTGCTGCGGCACCCGCCCCCTTCGTGCGTGTGCGCCAGCGCTCGACCCGTTCGTGCGTGTACGACAGCGGCGCCGGCGTGTGCGCCAGCGGCTCGGGCGTGTGCGACAGCGGCCCCAGCGTGTGGCGACACGGTCGCGCTGCTGATTCCTGACGGAGCTGCACATTTATCTGCAGCGGACTCAGGAATCGACCGCGCGAGCGTGTCCGGGACCAGGAAAGTGCCGCGGTTTCAGGAATCAGCCGCGCGAGCGTGTCCGGGACCGGGACTGGGTCTGGTGTCCGGGGCTGAGGCCAACGGCCGGTGCGTGAAGGGGCGGTCAGCGGCTCCGGGCGGCCGAGGGGCGGCGCCGCATCCGGGCGGACCGACGAGGGCGAGGCGCGGTCGGGGACGGCGCGGCCGCGGCGGGCGCGCCGGAGGTCTCCAGCGCGCGGCGGGCGGCGGAGAGGGACGGGTAGCTGCCGATGCGGCGGCTGTGGCGGTCGTGCAGGACGTGCGCGGATCCGTCGCTCTCGACGAATCCGGCGTACTCGCCGTCGCGCGTGGCGACGTGCACGTCGTGGTCGGCCTGTTTCCAGGTGATGTTCATGGTGTTGCTTCTTTCGGATCCGACGGCGCGCGGCCGTCGGGATGTTTCGGATCCGGTCCGGGCGCGCGAACGCGCGTCGGTGCGGTTCGCGGTCCTGCGGTGAACGCAGGAGCCGGACAGGATGCCTCTCGGCGAGCGAGGGGCGGGCGGCGCGGCGCCGAAGAGACGTCGGCGGGCCAGGCGCGCAACCCATGACTGTAGCAGAGTCCGCGCGGATCCGCGAGCGGCGCTGATCGGGTGCGCAGGTCGTGGCCTCTAGGCTGGAGGGATGAGCGACTATCAGGTGCGTCCCGCGCGGGCGGCCGACATCCAGGGCATCTACGCGCTGCTGGAGCCGCTCGTGGAGCGACGGATCCTGCTCGGCAAGGACATCGCCGTGCTCTACGGCGCCGTGCAGGAGTTCGTCGTCGCCGAGTCCGACGGTCACCTCATCGGCTGCGGCGCCCTGCACGTCATGTGGGAGGACCTCGGCGAGGTGCGCACGCTCCTCGTCGAGGAGGGCTGGAAGCATCACGGCGTCGGGCGGTCGATCGTCGAACACCTCGAGGACAACGCGCGTCACCTCGGGCTGAGCCGGCTGTTCTGCCTCACCTTCGAGGTCACGTTCTTCGAGCGGCGCGGGTTCTCGCCGATCGGTGAGCAGGTCGTGGATCCCGACGTCTACACGCAGCTGCTGCGCAGCGGCGACGAGGGCGTGGCCGAGTTCCTCGACCTCGCACACGTGAAGCCGAACACACTCGGCAACACCCGCATGCTCAAGCAGCTGTGAACCCGCCGCACGCACCGAGCGTCGTCCAGGAAGCCGCGGGTCGTCGCGCATAGCCTGGAGGCATGACCCCTCGCCAATCCGCCGCCGTCTATCGTCGCCGCCGGATCGTGCTGCTCGGGATCATCATCGTCGTGCTGGCGCTGCTCATCGCGCTGGTCTGGGCGTTCGTCGCCCGCGGATCCTCGCGCCCGGCGCCCGCGCCCACCGTGAGCCGCACCGCGACGCCCTCGCCGGCCGCGACCACACCGGATCCGACACCCGACCCGACCGCCGATCCGGCGGCGACGGATCCTGCCTCGCCCGCACCGACGTCCACGCCCGACGCGGGCCCGGTGCCGTGCACCGCACGCGATGTGCAGGTGACGGCGGTCACCGACCACGACTCGTACTCCGCCGATGAGAAGCCGCAGCTGTCGATCTCGCTCACGAACAGCGGCAGCCGCGACTGCACGATGAACATCGGCACGTCGACGCAGTCGTTCACGATCACCAGCGGCAGCGACGTGTGGTGGCGTTCGACCGACTGCCAGCAGACGCCGAGCGACGCGATCCAGACGATCAAGGCCGGCGCCACCGTCACCAGCTCCGCGCCGGTGGTGTGGGATCGCACCCGCTCCAGCGTCGACACGTGTGAGGCGACCGACCGCCAGCGGGCTCCCGGGGGCGGTGCGGCGTACCGGCTCACGGTGTCGATCGGCGGGATGCAGAGCACGAACCCGCAGCAGTTCCTGTTGAACTGACCTCCGTGCGGGCGTCAGGATCCGTCGCACGCGGTGGTTCCTGGACGGATGCCTTGATTTCCGGATCGATGGTGTGGATATCGGGTCGTGGCACCGCTGTCTGGGATACCATGAAGCTCAGTCTTCGAGTTCTCGATGGTCGCCACCCCCAGTGGCTTCGACTCTTCAGCGTCCCCAGCGCGTCGTCGTCCATCGCCGAAGGCTCAGAGGGCCTCTTCTCCACCTGTCCCCAAGGGGTGGAGGATGAGGCCCTCTCTTATGCTGGAGCGATGGCCGCGAAGAAGTCGAAGAAGAAGGCACCCGCCGCGTCGGACTTCCGGTCCGAGGCCCTCGCACAGGCGCTCGAGAAGCAGGACATGGCGGCGGTGGCGCTCGCTCTGCGCAACGGCAACACGGTCGTGCCGCTCATCCGCCCCGGTGCGCGCGACAACCCGCTCGACAGCGGCGAGGTGTGGACGTACCGGGATCCGAACAGCGGCGACGTCGCACTGCTGCTGTTCAGCGACGCGAAGCACAAGCCCGCCAACCTGCCCCCGGGCGTCGGCATCTACTCGCCGGTGTGGCTGCGATCGTTCCTCGCCGCGCACCGCGACGTGATCACCACCGTGTTCCTCGATATCGCCGGCCCGCACCCGATGCAGGCACCGCCCGACGAGCTCCTGCGCGCCCTGGAGGTGTAGCGCGCACCGGCCGGGTTCCTGCGCGCCCTGGACGTCTGACCCCGCCCGGCCCGGGTTCCTGCGCGCATCCCGGTCTGGCGTCGCGATCCTGACCGCGAGACGCCATCTGGGTCTCGAGACTGCAGGCGCCGCGCGCAGTCTCGAGGCGGAGATGGAGTCTCGCGGAATCGGGCGGGATCAGAACGCGGGGACGTCGTCGAGGCGGTCGACCGGGAACTGACGCGACGGGGCGAGGAACAGCTTGCGCACCTTGATGAGCGCATCCTCGAGCGTCGGCGAGCCGTCGTCGATCACATGCCGGTAGCCGAGCCGGGCGGCCTCGGCCCGGCGCTGCGCGGCCTGCGTCACCGGGCGCACCTCACCGGCGAGGCTCAGCTCGCCGATCGCGGCGAGCGTGCGCGGGATCGCACGGTCTCGCACGACTCCGGCCACGGCGAGAGCGATCGCCAGGTCGGCCGCCGGCTCGGTGAAGCGCACGCCGCCGACGGTCGAGACGTACACGTCCTTGTCGCTGGTCTTGATCTCCAGGCGCCGCTCCAGCACCGCCAGCACCATCGCCACCCGCGACGAGTCCACGCCGTTCACCACGCGGCGCGGGTTGGGCGCCTGCGTCACGATCGTGAGCGCCTGCACCTCGACCGGCATCGCGCGGCGGCCCTCGAGTGCGATCGCCACGCAGGTGCCAGGAGCTGGTGTGCCCCTCGACAGGAACAGTCCGGACGGATCCGGGACCTCGGCGATCCCGGATCCGGTCATCTCGAAGCATCCCACCTCGTCGGTCGGCCCGAACCGGTTCTTCAGCGCCCGAACGAAGCGCAGCGACGTCTGCCGGTCGCCCTCGAAGTGGCAGACGACGTCGACAAGGTGCTCGAGGATCCGGGGCCCCGCGACCTGGCCGTCCTTCGTGACGTGCCCGACGATGATGATCGGCAGATCCCGCTCCTTCGCGACCCGGATGAGGGCCGCGGCGACCTCGCGCACCTGCGCGGGTTGCCCGGCGGCGCCGTCGGACAGCGCAGAGGCGACCGTCTGCACCGAGTCGACGATCACGAGCTCGGGGGAGACCTCGTCGATGTGGCCGAGAATCGTGCCCAGGTCGGTCTCGGCGGCGAGGTACAGCTCGTCGTGCAGGGCTCCCGTGCGTTCGGCGCGCAGCCGCACCTGCGAGGTGGACTCCTCACCGCTCGCGTACAGCACCCGGCGCCCGCTGCGGGCCGCGGCCGCCGCGACCTCGAGCAGCAGCGTCGACTTGCCGACGCCGGGTTCGCCGCTCAGCAGGATCGCAGCCCCCGGGACGCTGCCGCCGCCGAGCACCCGGTCGAACTCGCCGACGCCGCTCGTGCGCCGCGGCGACTCCTGCGACGACAGCTGCGTGATCGGCCGCGCTGTGCGCCCGGCCGCCGGGGCCGTGGCCTCGACCCGCCGCACGATGCCGGTCTGCGCGGCCTGCTCGACGACGGTGCCCCATTGCTGGCACTCGCCGCAGCGGCCCACCCACTTCGCCGTCGTCCAGCCGCACTCCGAGCACACGTACGCGGGGGTGGAGGGTCTACGCGAAACCATGGATTCAGGCTATCCGGGGCGGCGGACGTTCCCGGCCGAAGCCCGTTTCCTTCGTCGCGGTCACCGCGCGTGAGGCCGGCCCTCGGGATCCGTCCCTCGGATCCGTCGGATCCGTCGGGTCTCGGGTTGTTCGTCTGTCGCGTGTTGCCCGTCTCGTCGGGTCTCGGGTGGTTCGCCCGTCGCGCGTTGCCCGTCTCGTCCGGTTTCCGGTGGTTCGCCTGTCGCGCGTTGCCCGTTGGAGGGCTGGGAGTCGGCATCTCGCGTCAGGGGAGTGGACTCGTCGGGTCTCGGGTGGTTCGCCTGTCGCGTGTTGCCCGTCTCGTCGGGTCTCCGGTGGTTCGCCTGTCGCGTGTTGCCCGTCTCGTCGGGTCTCCGGTGGTTCGCCCGTCGCGCGTTGCCCGTCTCGTCCGGTTTCCGCTGGTTCGCCTGTCGCGTGTTGCCCGTCTCGTCGGGTCTCCGGTGGTTCGCCTGTCGCGTGTTGCCCGTCTCGTCGGGTCTCGAG
>JAFDWM010000077.1 GCA_018268455.1 Actinomycetota bacterium
GCCCGCGCTCATCGGGTTCGACGATTTCGACACGGCGGACGTACTGGGCGTGAGCGTGGTCTCCTACTCCCCGGCCGAACTGGGCCGGCGCGCCGCCCGCCTCGCGCTGGAGCGGCTGGGGGAACCCGCCGGGTTCACCCAGCAGGTGCAGCTGCCGACCTGGCTGATCGAGCGCGGCACCGGCGAGCGTCCCGGCCCGAACAGCTAGCCGGCTCCGGACTCAACCCGACGCCCGCTCCCGGATCCTTCCCCGCATCCGACCGCATCCCCGACCCTCTCCCAGGAGCACACGCATGACCGCTGACCTGATCGTCCTCGAGGCCCACCGTGCCTGCGTCGTCATCGACACCGCGGGCGCGAGCCTTCCGACCGTGCGGCACTGGGGCGGCTCGCTCGGGCTGCGCGGCGAGGACGCTGCCGCACTGCGCGCCGCGCTCGGCCGGCAGACCCCGCCGGCCACACTCGATGCCGCGTGGGAGGCGACGCTGTCTCCGCAGGAGGGCGAGGGCTGGTCCGGGCGCCCGGGGCTGCAGCTGCGCCTCGACGGGGTGCTGCTGCGGCCGCGGTGGCGGGTCCAGACCACGGCGGCCGCGTCATCGACCGGATCCCCGGATCCCGATCGCTTCGATGCCGTCGCGGTCGACGACGCCACGGGGGTGCGTCTGATGCTCCGGATCGGCATCGAGGCCGGCGGCGTGGTGCGCGTCGGCCAGACCCTGCGCCACGACGGCGCCACGGGCCACCTCGACGTGGACTGGCTGGAGAGCGTCCTCCCGGTGCCCACGACCGCGGATCACCTGCTCACCTTCGACGGTCGGTGGACACGCGAGAAGCGCCCGGTCCTCACGGAGTTCCCGGCCGGATCCACCGTCCGCCAGTCCCGGCGCGGACGCCCGGGGCACGATGCGCCCACGCTGTTCGCAGCCTCGATCGGCGCGCCCCGCTTCGACGAGGGTGCGGTGTGGGCCGCGCACGTGGCGTGGTCGGCCGACGTGACCTACCGCGCCGATCGGGTCACGGATTCCGTGACCCAGCTCGGCGGCGGCGAGTTGCTGCGCCCCGGCGAGGTCGTGCTGGCGCCGGGCGAGGAGCTCGTCGCACCGGACGTGCTCTTCGCATATTCCGATCAAGGCATGGACGGTGTCGCCGCGGCCTTCCACGCCTGGCTGCGCGCCCGCGTCCGCCACCCGAAGACGGCGCGACCGTTCGTGCTGAACACCTGGGAAGCCGTGTACTTCGACCACGACCCCGCCCGCGTCACGGCGCTCGCGGAGCGCGCCGCCGCCGTCGGTGTGGAGCGCTTCGTGCTCGACGACGGCTGGTTCGCGGGCCGCCGGGACGACACCACGAGCCTCGGCGACTGGGTGGTCGACCGCACGGTGTGGCCCGAGGGTCTCGCCCCGCTGGCCACGCGCGTGCACGAGCTCGGCATGCAGTTCGGCCTGTGGTTCGAGCCGGAGATGGTGAGCCTCGACTCCGACCTCGCCCGCACGCATCCGGACTGGCTGCTGCACGACCCGCGGCACCTGCAGCATGACCCCGCACTCTCCTGGCGCACCCAGTTCGTCCTCGACCTCGCGCAGCCCGGCGCGTACGCGCATGTGCTCGGGCAGATCTCCGCCCTGGTGGACGAGCTCGGCATCGACTTCATCAAGTGGGATCACAACCGCGACCTCGTCGAGGCCGTGCATGATGGCCGCCCCGGGGTGCACGCGCAGACGCACGCGCTGTACCACCTGCTCGACGAACTGCGCGCACGGCATCCGCACCTCGAGATCGAGTCCTGCTCCTCGGGCGGTGCACGCACCGATCTGGGGATCCTGCAGCACACCGACCGGGTCTGGGGCAGCGACTCGAACGACCCCGTGGAGCGACAGGACATCCAGCGCTGGACGGGCCTGCTGCTGCCACCCGAGCTCGTCGGCGCGCACGTCGGCCCCGCCGAGTCGCACAGCTCGGGGCGCGTCACGCCGCTGTCGTACCGGATGGCGACAAGCCTGATGGGATCCGCAGGCCTCGAGTGGAACATCCTGGACTGCACGGAGGAGGAAATCGCCGCGATCGGCGCGTTCGCACGCCTCTACAAGGAGCTGCGTCCGGTGGTGCATACCGGACGCACCGTGCACCCGGTGCTGCGCGATCCGGCCTGGCGGGTCACCGGTTTCGTCGACCCGGCGCAGCAGGCGGCCGTCGTGGTCGTCGCCACCGTCGCGAGCCTGGAAGACGCACGCGCCGAACGGCTGCGGATCCCGGGGCTGGATCCCGAGCGCCGGTATCGGGTGCGGGTGCGCCGCGAGATCGGCGCGGCGGCCTACGGCTGGATCGCGCCCGAGTGGTTCACGCGCGGGGAGATCGAGTTGACGGGCGCCGTGCTCGGCGGCCTCGGACTGCAGCTGCCCACGCTGTGGCCGGTGCAGGCGTTCGTGCTGCACCTCGAAGCGCTCTGAACGGAGGACGCCCAAGTACCCGCGTGTGTTGCGGGATCATTCGTGATCTGGTCGACGGACTGCAGCGGCGACGCGATCGACGAGCCGGCCTCTGGCACGGTGCCGGTCAGTGCTCTGGTGTGCGGAGGATGCGGGTCAGATGCCGGCGGGGGCAGGACCGGTCGAGCCCCGCAGCACCAGCGTCGGCGTCGAGTCGAGGAACGCGCCCGACTCGCCCTCGTCCATCACCTGGAACAGGCGGCGAGCCACGTGGGCGCCGTATGCGACGACGTCATGGCTCAGTGCGGTGAGTGCGGGCGCCGTGTAGCGGCACACCACCGAGTCGTCCCAGGCGATGACCGAGACGTCGTCGGGCACACGCAATCCCGCCGCCGCGAACTCGCCGAGACTCGCGATCGCCATGATGTCGTTGTCGTACACGAATGCGGTCGGCCGGTCGGATTCCGCGAGCGCGACCCGTGTCGCTGCCGCACCGCGCTCCGGTGAGTAGTCGGTCTGCAGCACGATGCCTTGGCAGGCGTGCTGTGCGACGGCCTCGAGGAAGGCCTGGTCGCGGATCCGCGAATGCGCGAGCTCCGGGGTGCCGCCGATGCGGGCGATCCGGCGGTGGCCGAGAGCGGCGAGCGCCACCACCGCCTCGCGCATCGCCGTGGCATCGTCGGTCCACACCGTCGGCAGCGAACCGACATACGCGGGGTCGCCGACCGCGATGCTGGCCAGCGGAGTCCCCTTCTCGAGCTCGGCGATGCGCGGATCGTCGCTGCGGATGTCCACCACGATCACTCCGTCGACACGCCGCGCCCGCCGCCACTGCCTGAGGGCGCGCAACTCGGCGTCCAGATCCGGCACCACCTGCAGCAGCAACCCGTAGTCCCGCCCGGAGAGCTCGCTCTCGATGCCGGTGAGGAACTGCATGTAGAACGACTCCACGCCGAGATTGCCGGGGTCGCGAGCCAGGGCGAGTCCGATGGTGTGCGTCTTGGCTCCGGCGAGCGCGCGCGCGGCGCTTGTCGGCGCCCAGCCCAACTCGTCGGCGATGGCGAGGATGCGGGCGCGTGTCGTCTCGGAGACGCCCTTGCGTCCGTTCAGCGCGAACGAGACCGCGGCGGAGGAGACCCCGGCGCGTGCGGCGATGTCATCGACCGTGACCGCCCGTTTCGCCTGCTTGCCGATTCCCACTTCAGAAGGCTACTCGCCACCCGGCCGGGAGGGCGCTGCCCCCGGCGAAGGAGCACCCCGCCGACTCTTCCCGCAATCAACACCCGGGATCGTCGGATTCCGAGCCTCATCCGGTTATCTTCGAGGAATGCACAACTCCGCGCCGGCTTCCGAGGCCGACCAGGTTCGCACCGCTCCCCGCCCCGCCCGCTTCGCCATCGGCACCCGCACGTGGTCGATCGTGCGTCTCGTTGGCGCGCTGGCCATCCTCGCCGCCGTCGCCCACCAGCTCATCGTGACCGTCGGCAACGCCCTGCAGTCGAGCACGCCGTACGGTTCGCACATCCCGACCGTGATCGCGAACTTCCTCAGCTTCTTCACGATCGAATCGAATGTCGGATCCGCGATCGTGCTCATCATCGCCGCGCTCTGGGGGCTGCGGGTTGCGTCGGATCCCGAGGCGATCGAGCCCCGCTGGCTGGCGATCCTGCTCGCCTGCACCTCGACCTACATGATCGTCACCGGCATCGTCTACAACACGCTGCTGCGCGGCATCGAACTCCCCCAGGGCTCCACCGTGGCGTGGGCGAACGAGATGATGCACGTCATCGGGCCGCTCATCCTGCTCGCCGACGTGCTGCTCGCCCCGCGCCGGCGCCGCCTCGGCTGGGGCGTGCTCGGCATCATCGCCGCGTTCCCGATCGTGTGGGCCGTCTACACCCTGGTGCGGGCCAACCTCGTGCTCAGCCCGCGCACCGGCGAGACGGGCTGGTACCCGTACCCGTTCCTGGATCCGCGGCTCGTGCCGGGCGGCTACCTGGGCGTCGCGGGATACATCGTCGGGATCGCCATCGCGATCCTCGCGGTCGGCACCGCCGTGATCTGGGCGTCGCGCAAGCGCGGATCCTGAACCCTCCCCCGCACTGCCAGACGGACGGATGACGGCGGGTCAGTAGTCGGAGACGCCGTAGCGCTCGGGCTCGGCGGTGCGCTGGAACGCGCGACCCGACACGGAGCCGGGTGTCACGCGCACGTAGTTGTACTTGAGCGTCGGCACCCACGGCGCAAGTCCCAGTGTGTCGGCGTGCTCGCGCTCGGAGAGCGACTCGACACGTGCCGCCTCGCCGCGCACGATGACGCTCCACGCCTCCGCGTCGGTGTGGTCGTCGACCTCGAACAGCACGGCATGGTTGACCGTCAGCTCGATCAGCTTGCTGCCCTCGGCCGTACGGAACAGGATCGAGCGGCCATCGACGACATAGTTCACCGGAAAGATGTCGATCACCTCGCCGACGTGCGTGACCAGCCGCCCGAGAACCTGGCTCTCCAGCTTCTCCCAGCACTCCTCATCGCTCAGCCGCACCACGGCATCCTCATCGCTCATGCTTCGATCATGCTCCGCCGGACCAAGAGAGTCCATGGCTGAATCCGGCACCTGCACACCCGTCGCCGGGGACCCGCCGACATCGCTCGACGAGAGCCCGGAGCACCCCTCAGCCGACCACCCTCGCCTTGCGGAGATTTTGCCTGTCGTTCACGGATCGACTACTTTCGTATGGTATTAGGTGCGAGCGTGAGGCTCGCCAGAGAGTTCGGGCAGGACGCTCGCCGGCGCAGCGCGAGCAGAGCGCTCGTCGAGACGTTCGGGCGAAAGCTCACTGGGGAAGCTTTTTGTTCAGAACAAGCTGGTGGTTCCGATCCGCGTTGCTGCCGCATCGGTGGCCACTCATCATCGGCGCCCTGCTCGTCATCGCGGTGGCGGTGCTCGATGTCGCCGCGCCGTGGCCGCTCAAGGTCGTCGTCGACAACGTGCTCAGTCCCGATCCGGAGAAGTCGGATCCGCTGCTTCAGCTGCTGGGCGTGGACGATCTCGACCAGACCGGTCTGATCATCTTCGCGATCGGAGCGCTGCTCCTGCTGACGGCGATGTCGGGACTCGCGACCTACGGCAGCTCGCGGATCCTCGGTTCGGTCGGCGAACGCGTCTCGGCGACCATCCGCGAACGCGTCTTCACGCACCTGCAGCGGATGTCGCTGTCCTTCCACGACAAGCAGCGGCTGGGTGACCTGCTCACGCGCACGACCACCGACGTCGACTACGTGCAGAGCCTGCTCGTGTCGATGCTGAGCGTGTTCGTGCCGAACGTCACGATCCTGCTGTTCATCGCAGGGATCTGCTTCATCGTCGATCCGGCCTTCGCGCTCATCTCACTGGCCGTCGCACCGATGCTGTTCGGCGTCGTGCTGTTCTACCGCCGCCGGATCAAAGCCGCCTCCCGTCGTGCCAGGGCGAAGGACAGCGAGATCGCCTCCGCGGTGTCGGAGACGTTCGGATCCGTCCGCATCATGCAGGCGTACACGAGCGAGGCGCGCCACCACCGCGAGTTCGGTCGGCGCAACACCGCCCGGATGAAGGCCGGGCTCGACACGGTGCGCTTGCAGTCGACTCTCTCACCCCTGGTCGACGTGATCATGGGCATCGGCACGGCCCTCGTGCTCGGCGTCGGCATCGGTCGCGTGCTGGCCGGCACCATGTCGCTCGGCCTGCTGCTGGTCTTCCTGGCGTACCTCAAGTCGCTGTACGCCCCGATGAAAGCCCTCGCGAAGCTCACCAGCGTCGTCAGCCGCGGACAGGCGAGCGCGGAGCGCCTCTACGAACTGCTCGGCACGGATCCGGAGATCGTGAGCCGCCCCGGCGCCCTGCCGCTCGCACCCGCCCGAGGAAGGATCGAGCTGCGCGGCGTCGACTTCTCCTATGCGCCCGGCCAGCCGACACTGCATCAGGTCGACCTGCACGTCGAGCCCGGCCAGTTGATCGCGATCACGGGCCCCACCGGTGCGGGGAAGTCATCGATCATCGGGCTCATCCCGCGCCTCTACGACGTCACCGGCGGGAGGGTGCTGATCGACGGCGTCGACGTGCGCGACGTCACCGTGCCGAGCCTGCGCCGGCAGATCTCCCTGGTGCTGCAGGAGTCGGTGCTGTTCCACGGCTCGATCTACGACAACATCGTCTACGGCGCCGACGACGTCTCACCCGAGCGGGTCGACGCCGCAGTCAAGGCTGCCCATGTGGACGAGTTCGTCTCGCGGCTGCCGGACGGCTACCAGACCCAGGTCGCCGAGCGCGGCGTCTCCCTCTCCGGCGGCCAGCGCCAGCGCATCGCGATCGCACGGGCGCTCATGCGCGACACCCCGATCGTCATCCTCGACGAGCCGACGTCGGGGCTGGACGCCCTGAGCGAGCAGTACGTCATGAACGGTCTCGACAGCCTGATGGCGGGGCGCACCGTCGTCGTGATCGCGCACCGGCTCTCCACGCTGCGCAAGGCCGACCGCATCTACGTGGTCGACAAGGGACGCATCATCGAACAGGGCACGCACCAGGAGCTGCTCCGCGAGAACGGCATGTACGCCACGCTCGAGCGCCTCCAGCACGGTGACGAGCTCGATGAGACGTCGGAGGGCGCCCCGACCGCGGATCCTGAGCCGCTGTCCGACGATCCGACTGCCGCGGTGCACACGACTTCGGCAAATGCGGACCGTGCTCTGCCGATGACACACGCCACCCGCCGAAGCCGACGGGCGGGCGCGTCCGCCACGCTGCTGCCCGTGCTGGCGCCACTCGGACGGGCCGCAGAGCCGGCTCACGAGAGCGAGCTGAACCGATGACCGCCGAACGCCACCTCTCGACGTTCGGCGCTCTGCCCTGGCGCGTGGGACAGCGCGGGGAGGTCGAGTTCGGACTCGTGCACCGGGCCCGACGCGCGGATTGGTCGATCCCGAAGGGCGGAGCGGATCCGGGAGAGTCCGCGCGCGCCTGCGCCCTCCGCGAGCTTCGCGAGGAGACCGGCCTCGACGCCGTGCTCGGCGACGAGCTGCCCGCAATCCGCTACAACGATCGCCGCGGGCGCGAGAAGATCGTGCGCTACTGGGCGGCACGGGCCGTCGGCGGCCGGTTCGCTCCGAACTCCGAGATCGATCAGTTCCGCTGGGTGAGCCCGATCAGCGCCCTGCAGTTGCTGACGCACCCGCGGGAACGCGCGCTCGCGCTCATCCTGGCGCACCGCCTCGCGCTGCGCGATGCCGGTCTCGGTGCGCCTCTCACGCCCCGTCGCGACGCGCGTCGCGA